>NZ_AP012333.1:1200000-1545428 GCF_001042675.1 Parascardovia denticolens DSM 10105 = JCM 12538 | reverse complement strand
GCGGCAGGTTCGCAAAGAGGACAGGTGAGGATGGGAACCGATCGCAGGCTGGCCTGCCGATGATCGGCCTGTCGTTTATCCACCCCTTGCTTTAGAGTGTTCACTTGTAAACCACAGACCGTTGGTTGGGCTTTGCGGAAGCGAAGTCCAGCAATCGCTTCGGCGGCCAGCGCAGGTTGAGAATGGAAGGCAGGTCCGCTTGCCGTGTATGCTCTGCCTGCGTGCAGGGCTTTTTTATTGCCTGGCGTTCCTTGGAACCCGGCAGTTAAGAGTCCTCTGGCCTTCGGGCGATTCCTTTCAGGCGACGGTGACATAGGAAGGAATGCCAATGAAAAGGCCCGAAAAGGGAGAGATGATCACCAAGCTCACGGATAAATTCCGCGACGCTGATGCCATCTACCTCACTGAGTATCGCGGCCTGAGCGTACCGCAGATTTCCGATCTGCGCGAAAAGCTTGGCACCGATACCACCTATAACGTGGCAAAGAACACGCTCGCCCGTATCGCCGCGAAGGAAGCCGGCATCGAGGGTCTTGACGACATGCTCAAGGGACCCTCCGCCATCACTTTCGTCAAGGGTGATTACGTGGAGGCCGCCAAGGTCCTGCGTGATTTTGCCAAAGACAACAAGCAGCTCATCGTTAAGGGCGGTTTCGCGGATGGAACCGTTTACGACGCTGAGGGCGTGAACACTCTTGCCGATCTTGAGTCCCGCCCTGTCCTCCTGTCCAAGATGGCCGGCGCCCTCAAGGGCACCATGGCCAAGGCCGCTTACGCATTCGTCGCCCTGCCTACCAAGGCCGTGCGTACCGTGGATGCTTTGCGCGAAAAGCATGAGAAAGCCGCTTAGGCGGATGGGGATTCGTCTCCGTCTGTCGTAAACCGTACAGAAAAAACCGACGCTCATAATTCAACGATTCGTAGACTTTTCCGGTCGGATCCATCCGGCCGGACGAATGAGCGCCACAATAGAAAGGATGCCGATTATGGCTAAGCTCTCTACCGATGAGCTCCTTGATGCATTCAAGGAAATGACCCTCGTTGAGCTCTCTGAGTTCGTGAAGAAGTTCGAAGAGGAATTCGACGTTGAAGCCGCCGCTCCTGTCGCCGCTGTCGCCGCCGCTCCTGCCGCTGTCGCCGCCGCCGAAGAAGAGCAGACCGAGTTCACCGTGGTCCTCTCCGCCGTGGGCGACAAGAAGATTCAGGTCATCAAGGCCGTCCGCGCTTTGACCAAGCTGGGCTTGGCCGAGGCCAAGGGCCTGGTTGATGGCGCTCCCGCCAACGTTCTTGAGAACGTCAGCAAGGAAGACGCTGAGAAGGCCAAGGCTGACCTCGAGGAAGCCGGCGCCACCGTCACTCTTAAGTAGTTTCTTCTTTAATAGGGTTTACAGGTCCCGATATCGGTTCGCCGGTATCGGGATTTTCGTGTTATTTTGCAGACTTTGCGCTTATTTCCCCTGATGGGCGAAGAGCCGGAGGAATGTGTCACAATGGTAAAGGAGTATTTTCGTTAGTATTGGCTTTCAACCGGCCTCTCCTCGTGGGATGTTTCATCCGATCCCCAGCGGAGACCGCCGGTCAGCGAACATATGGAAGGTGCAGTATGACTGATGCCGCGAACGCACCGGTGGAATGGGACGTCTTGGTGGATAACGCGAGCCTGGGCCATATAGGTCCGGGCCAGGCGGTTGTCCTGGGGCGCAAGCCCATCCGCCCCTTGCCTGCCGAAGAAGGCCGCACGCGGTTGGATATCGAGGATTCCACTCGTTCCATGTCTAAGAGGCATGCCCTTTTCACCACCGACGAGCAGGGCAACGCTACGGTGGAGGACCTGCATTCCACGAATGGGACTTATGTGGTCACGGATAGCGATGACCTCTGGCGGATCGTGGCCGACATCCCCTTCGACCTTCCTCAGGAGGTGGTCCGCCTTCAGCTGGGCGATGTGCCGGTGGACCTGATCCCGGTCAAGCCGCAAGCCGAACCCGAACCGGTCTCTCAGCCGATGGCGGCGGTGTCGGATCTTTTCTCTTACGCGTCCGCCGTGCAAGACACCCGCTCGCAGGGGGACCCGATGTCCGTGGATGAGATCATCGACGTGCGCCAAGGGGAGCCGACCCATACTTTCCATACCATGAAGAAGGACGCCAGCCCCTTCAGCCGTCTGCACGATGATGTGATGCGGTCGGAGCGCAAGCAGGTCCTGAGGGTCGCCGCTGACGAGGATGGCTCTTCGGCAAGCGGAGTCCAGGAATTCCATGCGGCTCCGGAATCGGTCGTCCAGGCGGAGGACGATTCCGACGAGCTTGGTGTTGAAGAGCTTGGTGCCGACGAGCTTGGTGCCGGCGAGTCCCCCGCTGCTGATGCCGCTGCTACCGGTGCTGCTGCCGCCGGCGGCGAGGCTGCCACTCACGAGACCGATACTTGCGAGGCCAATACTGGCGAGGGCGTTGAACCAAGCGAGCCGGTCGAAGAAGAGGAACCAACCGAGAAGAAGACGGAGGAGCCGGAATCGACTCAATCATCCGAACAAACCGTGGAGGATCCGGACGAGAAATTCAAGCCTCATCCTGAGCAGGACGCCAAGTCGGCCGCCAACACGGCGGAAAGGCGTTACAAGCCGGCCTTCGAACCGGGATCCGTTTTCGACCGGCTGTCCCGAGGGGAATTCAACCGGAAGGAAGAGGTGGTCGAAGCCGGCGGATTCACTTCCGAGGAGGCGAAGCTGTCCCGTGATTTCGACCAACAATTCGAAATCGCCCGCCAGCCGAAGCTTCTGCCGTACCTGGCCATGAACTCCGGCTTATACGAAGACCTGTACGCCTGGTTGGAGGCGCTGGGCAATGAGGACATCGACGCCGCTTTGAAGACGAACCCAGGCTATCGCACTTGGAAGGAACAGGGGGAGTGACCGCTATGACAGACAGGAAGTCCCGTAAATCCGAAAAAGCCTTAGCTCGCAAGGCGGCTGAAGCCGAAGAAGCTCAGGCGGTGGATCCCGCGCAAGACGCGAGCAAGACCTCGACCGAAGAGGCGGCTGTTGTGCAGGCGCAGGAGTCGGCGTCTGCCTCTCTGGCGGAGATCCGGCAAGAGGCTTTGGATGATATGCGTTCCTGGTATAAGGATTACCACGCCTTGAGCGGCAATACCCCGGTGGAGGATATCTCCCGGTTGCGGAACCGCTTCAACCTGGACAACGCCCATCCGGCGGGGATGTCCCAGTTCATGGTCAACAAGACCGTGAAGTTGAACAGCCTTTTCCGCGATAATTCCTCTCTAAAGGCGGCCGATCGCCAATTGTACCGGGTGCTGGACGAGCAGGAGGAGAACCAGAAAAGCAATGGGGTCGCTTTCATCTCCCTCTGCCTTGGTGTGGCCACCTGGGATGGGCATCGCATGCCCGTCGCCTTTTACCCCATCACCGTGGCCCGGCCTGAGGATACCCAGTCCCTCTTCCAAGCCGAAATCTCGATCACCGGCTCCATCGAACTAAACGCCTCTTACATACAGGCCCTGGAAGCGGTCGGCGTCCATCTGGAGGTCCAAGAGATCATGGATGGGTTCGAGTATTCGGGGGTCCTTGAGGAATCCCGCAAGCTTTACGCCGCCATGACGGAGCAAGTGGGAGAGAGGCTGCCCCACTTCGCCATCGAACGCAGCATGATCATCGGCAATTTCATTCAGACTTCCACGCTGGTCCTCAACGATACCCGGACCATCATCAATCAGGAAATAGCTGGCGCCAGCGGCAATTCCACCCTGGATGCGCTCGCGGGAGTCGACGACGCCCGACAGGCTTTGAAGGAACGGCTGATACCCGATTTCCGTCCCTATGACGGCGATCCCCACGATGAGATGGGGGTCGGCGACGTCGACAACGAAACCCGGTACGTCGCCCAGGCGGCGACCAGCGGTCAGAGCATGGTCTTGGAGATGCCGTCGAACAAGGACGCCAGCGAGGAAGCCCTCGCCATCGCCACCAGGGCAGCCATGAGCGGGCGGACTGTGCTGTACGCCCCTGGCGTCTCCGCGCAGAAGCGCCGTTTCATCCGCGCCGCCGCCAGCCATGCCGTGGCCAATCTGGTCATGGACATCTCCGACGACGGGTTCAACGAGTCTATCGACAGGCAACTCATCGCCGCCGTCGGCTTCCAGAAGGGATCCGCCTCCAGCATCTTCGAACAGACCGCCGATGAATTGGTGGGAGTGCGCGCCCGACTCAGCCGTTACTTAGGCGACTTGCATGGGAAGAACAAGAACTGGGACGTCTCCGCGTACGAGACTTTGGAGAATCTCGCCCGAATCTCCGCCTTGCCCATGCATCCTTCCACCAGGGTGCGCCTGAGTACCCAGACCGCGCATGCCATGATTGGACATGAGAAAGAATGGTGCCAGAAGCTCATCCGTCTTGGAGAACTAGGGGGGTACCTCATCGGCCCTGATGACACGGCTTGGTACGGGGCTGCCCTTTACAGCGAGGACGAGGCCATCGCCGCCTATAAGCGGGTCGTCGACCTGTTGGACACCCTTTTGCCGCAAACCCGCGAGCAGATCGAACGCACGGTGGAGACCTGCGGTTTCCCCATCGCCCAGAACGTTCAGGACTGGTCCGCCCAAGTGACGGTACTGACCAACCTGCGTCGGGTCTTGGACATCTTCCAACCGGCCATCTTCGAACGCGACATCGATGCCATGATCGAGGCGACCCGTTCCAAGGAAGACCGCAAGAAGCGGGAAAGCAAGCTTGGCTATTGGGAACGTCATCGTCTGACCAAGGAGGCCAAGAGCCTGCTGCGCCCCGGCGCCCATGTGGAAAGCCTGCATGACGCCTTGGTCATCGTCGCGGAACAAGCCGCCCAATGGCGGCGCTTCGTCCCCCGTGGGGGATGGCCCGTCCTGCCGAACAAGCTGGATGAGATCGTGGAGACCCAGGAGGTCTTGGAACGCGACATCACCGCTTTGGATGCCGTCCTCGCCCCCACGCCTGAACGGGCTGGTTTGGAGCGCGTGGAATTCGCCGCCCTGGAGACCCGTCTGCGCAAACTATTCGATGATCACCGGGCTCTTGACACCCTGCCGGAACGGGCTTACCTGCTGAAGGAATGCGCCGACCTGGGGCTGGGCAAGCTGGTCGATGATTTCCGCGCCCGCGAGTTGGATAAAGACACCGCCCCCGCCGAGCTTCTGCTTTCCTGGTGGGCCACGGTCTTCGAGGACATCATGAAATCGTCCCCCATCATCTCCAACCAGGATGGGGCGACCCTGTCCTCCGTCTCCGAGCGTTTCGTCCAAGTCGACACGGAGCATGTCCGCAGTATTGGGACCATGGTCTCCCAGGAGATGATGGGACGTTTGTCCGAGATCCTTTATACCAGGGCTTCCGAGGCGAACCAACTGCATACTTTGCTCGCCAGCAAGAACACGATCGGCATGCAGCGGCTGCAGCGCGAATATGGAGATATCGTCAGCGCCGCCAAGCCGATCATGGTGGCCACTCCCGCCGCCCTGGCTTCGTCCACGCCTTTGATGCCTTTGGCTGACGTCGGCGTCATCGACGCTTCCGCCCACCTGCATCCCCTGGAGTTGCTGAGCGTCCTGGCCCGGGTCAACACCGTGATCGTCCTGGCCCACAAGGAGACCGTCTCCTGCCCCTCTTTGAGCAAGCTCATTGACCTTCTGCCGTCGATTCGCCGCCATAATCGCGGCAACGCCCGTGATATCCGTCTGGAAGCCTTCCTGCGCAACAACGGCTATGGGAACTCCATTCCCTCCTTGGCCATGGAAGACGCCCGCGGCAAGGTCATCTACCATTATGTGGACGCTACCGGCCTGGCCTCGGTGGTCAGCGGGGTCGTGGAGACCACCGCCGGCGAGGTCAAGAAGGTGGCAGATCTGATTGAGGAGCGTTACAAGGATCTGGGCGAGGCCACGGCCTCTTACCGCCTGGCGGTCGTATGCTTGAGCGACAACCAACGCCTGCGCATCGGGGCGGAACTCAAATCCCGTTCCGCCGGACATGAATCCTTCGCCCGTTTCCTCAGGCATGTCAGCCTGGCCAGCATCGACCAAGTGGCTGGGGTCTGGGCGACGGACGTGATCCTCTCCATCGGCTACGGCCGCAACAACCAAGGCCAGCTTTACCCTCAATTCGGGTCTTTGGAGAAGCCGGCGGCCGAAAAGATGCTGCTGGATGCCTTGGCCCTTCCCCAGCGCAATCTGGACATCGTCGCCACCATCACCGCGGAAGACATGGAGCTGGACCGCATCCGCCAATCCGGCCCCTTGATGCTCAAGAGCGTCCTGGCGTGGGCGCAAGGATTGGCCCATACTGAGGACGCCGCCTATGCCAAACCGCATGAACATACGGACGAGACGCAGGCCTTGCTTCCTGATTTGGCCGACCGCATCCGTCAGCGCGGTCTTCAGGTATGCATGAACTATGGTTACAATCATGGCGATCGGATTCCTTTGGTGGTCGGTCTTCCTGACAAGGATTACACCCTGGCCATCTGTACGGATGACAGCCGTTTCATGACCGTCCCTTCCACCAGACAGTGTCATCGCTTCGATGTGGAAGACTTGGAAATGTTGGGCTGGTCCGTCATGTACGTCTGGAGCGTCGGTATGTTCGTCAATCCCGACAAAGAGGTGGACCGCATCGTGGCTTACCTGGCCAACAGTTATGATGACAAACTCGCCTGAAGGACCTTCCCCTTTGCCCGCCCGCAGGAAGAAGTATAAGCGGGTGGTCCGTAAAGGGACGGAGCTTTTTGACGCCGACGGGGTGAAAAAGGACCCGGCGGATGGGGTGACCGAAGCCATGAAGGAAGCTGACGAGGACAGGCGGATCCTGAACGAGCTTCCTCCACACTGGGCCGTGTTTTACAGCAAGAAGTAGGCCGTGCGGTTTCATGATCGGATGTTGGTGATGAGGATGGGGGCGTCTTCGCCCAGGTTAGTGAGGGCCAAGGCGGACTCCACCGGCAGGGCGAAAACGATTTCCTTGCGGGATTGGTCCGAATCCGTTAGGGAAAACGCCGTGCGCTTCTCTCCCGGTCGTCCCAGGACGATGGCCCCTTTGGCCACATAGCAGATTTCTACGCCCTGCGTTCCCATTCCAGGTTTCCCCGTTTCCACCGGAGAAGCATGGCATGATTCGGTTTTCTCGGTGACCAAGTCCACCTTTTGCCCTGGAGACAGGGACGAGATCTGGCTGGCCGGCGTCAGGGCTATGGTCGTATAGTCAGCCGGATAATCCTCCGCCGCTTTCACCGCTGTGGGGACAAGGGGATCCCCCTTCCTCAAAGGGATGGCCGCCCTTCGCCCCAAAACCGCCGAGGCCGACTTGACGGTCCTCGTAGCCAGAGGATTCGTCCGCATCCTCACTTGGGCGATGTCGCCGGGATGGATTTCCTGACCTTGGGAAATGTCACGGGCGGCTACGAAGGCGCTTTGGTTGCTGCTGACCGTCAACCCTATCTGAATCAGGCAAAAAGCCATGAGAGAGATGAGGAAGGCCGTCGCGATCTTCTTTAGGCGGAAGGAGGTTTGAAGGCTTTGCTGCGAAGAAGGGGTGGTCACTGTGGTGCCATGAAGGCGCGCCCAAAAAGTGGGCAGGAGAATCTGCAAGAGGGGAGGCCTTTTCCTACGCCTGGACTGGGGTTGGGACCTGCGCTTGCGGCGGCCGACTTCATCGCCCGCACTCTGGCTGCCGGGATGGCCCCTGCGGTCCATGCCCGGGTCGTGAAGATGGCTTCCCCGTGGCGTCTCGTTTAGACGGGGGAGCGTCGTTTCGGTATCATCGCGTGTTTTTCTCATGCCTCCGTTATAGGAGATTCCGGTCGGAAAGGCGAGCGATGAGAGCGAATGCGGTCAAATGTGAAACACGCCTTATCCCCAGGCGTGTTGTTATGTGGATAACTTATCCACAAGGGGATTTCAGCCTTTATTGGAGGAGGAACCGGGGGAATGCCTGTCCGTCCGGTAGAAGCCGCTCCCTTTGAAAGAGATGGGGACGGCGGAATAGACCTGACGGACCTCTTCTTGCCCGCACTGAGGACAGACGGTCACTGGCACGTCGGAGAAGGAACGGACTTCGGTGAAGTCATAGCCGCAGTTTTTGCAACGGTAATGGTAAGTTGGCATGCTTTCCTGTTTCCTGTTCTGTCTTGTGTCCCTGAGAAGCGGTACTGAACCCATCCTAGTAAGTCGCCGGACGAGCAGGGTGGCGGCGTCGCTGGTATTTCGCTGGGCGGACAGGATTTCAGGATGCGCTGGGGGATACACCCGTCGGCCGGGGACGGAGAACGGCGCTTGCGGCCGAATCATCAGACCGCCGTCCGCAAGGGATGACGCCGTCGGGGCTCGCGATGAAGGAGACGGGAAGGTCCCAGCTTGCGTGGGGGAGTAAATCTTCGCTTAGCTCCCAAGGCCAGATGATGCCAACTATTATGGCTTGCTTTGCGGCGTAAACCAGCGCCTGATCATACCAGCCGCTTCCATGGCCGAGTCGGTTCCCATCCGCGTCCAGGGCCAAAGCCGGCAGAAAGATGATGTCGGCCTGCCGCAAAGCCTCCTCTCCGAGCCCAGGGCCCAAGGGGTCGCGGGGAAAGAGGGAGGAGACCCGTTCTGCCCGGTCCGTGGACTGATAGATGGCCCAATCCAGACTGATCCGCCTGGTCATGGCGCTTCGACCGGTTTGATTGGCCACCCTTCCGATGAAATGGGTGGACCGGGGATTCCGTAGTTTGGGGACGAGGGTGGTCCGTCCTTGCTTGTCATCATCGGTCACCCCGGTTTCATGGGCGGTCCCTTCGCCGTCGGTGGCCTGGGGGAGGGCCTGAAGATAATCGAGCAAAGGCTGGGAACTGACTTCTCCCAAGGCAGGCAGGTAGGCGGCGACGGTCCGTGCGGCTCGGATCCGTTCAGCCAAAATGGATGAGTCAAGCTTGGCGACCAGTTGACGCCCTCCTTCCCAAGAATCCTTTGGACTCAACCGGCGACGGCGGGCCAAGATCGTCGTGCGCAAGGAACCCTTCCGCTCGTCGCTTCCGCTAGACCCGTTACCCACGGCGTGCTTGTCGGGGGCGGTCTGCCGGTCTCGTCCGGCGTGTGCGCCATGCGTGTCGCTCGCGCTACGTGTGTCGAGAGTGTCGCGCGTGTCGAGCGTGTCATGAGACGGGTCAGCAGGTCTGGTCATTCTTTCACCTTATCATAAGGAATATGTCCTCCTTCTTCCGAGAACTCTTCAGCACCGGTCGGGGCGACGGCGGTGCCTCAGGCTCAATCGACGAGAGCCATTTCATCGTTCCTCCTCTGGTGGGGCCGTCCCCCCATGGCCTCTGGGAGGCTTTCATGCGCGGCCGGGTTTCGGAGCTTTCCCAGCTGGCCGAAGACCTGGATTCCCAGTTCGGTCCCGACTCAGGGGTCCAAGAGGCGCCTTTGCCCATTTCCGCCATCAGCCTGCGGCCTTTGACATATGACGATCAGGAAACCTGGTCCGCCTTACGGGAGCGGAACGCCGACTGGCTTTCTCCTTGGGACGCCGGAAATCCCTTGTCCGGCCAGGATGACGGACGCACGCCTGGCCTGACTTATAACGCTTGGATCGGGAACATCCGCAAGTCGGAAGAGGAAGGGCGGGGGACGATCTTCGGCGTCTACCGGGACGATGACCTCATCGGCCAGCTTTCCCTCGGAGCCATCAACTACGGAGCCTTGCGCACGGGGACCATCGGCTACTGGATCTCCCATCAACAGGCCGGCCACGGGTATATCCCCCAGGCCGTGGCCATCTTGGCCGATTGGGCTTTCAAAGATCCGCAAGGGCCCCGGCTTCATCGTTTGGAAATCAACGTTCTGCCCGAAAACGCCAGATCCATCAGGGTGGCGGAGAAGCTGGGGTTCACCCGCGAAGGCCTTCGCCGCGGGTACATGTATGTCAATGGGCAATGGAGGGACCATCTTTCCTACTCTTTGCTGACTTCCGACCTATCGTAAGACCGCAAAGGGCCCGTGGCCGTCTGTCCAGCATCTTTGGTCATCGTTGTGTTTGACCTTTGAACCTATATTTTGATTGACGTTTTGATTGGCATCTTAAATTATGATTGGAAATTTGAACCGATACCCTGAAAGGCGTCTTGCCTGGCGGTCGGGAAAAGACGACACGGCTCTCTGGTTTCCCCTGAAATGACAAGCATGTGATTTAATGTGAAGGGTATGGACTTTGGATCGATGAGTGGCATCGTTTTAGCCCTGGCCCTGGTGGTGGCCATAGTCGCGCTCGTCCCCCTGGCGACTCGGCGGGGGATGATGAACGCGGCGGAGCATGACGATGACCGCTTTTCGCCTTCCCTCCATATCGTCGACGTCGACGTTCCGAACGAAGAGCGGGCAGAAGGGCATGACGACCGTGATGGTAAGGAGGCGCGCACGATGAAGGAAGCAACGCACAGTTTGTCGCAAGACCACATCAGACGGGTTCGAGCCAATCGTAAGAAGGCCGTCCGCCGTCGTCAGATCATCGTCTCCCTGCTTTCGGCCGCAACCGTCGTGTTTGCGATTTTGGGAATCTCTACTCCGGCTCCTTGGTGGATTTTCTTCATCCCTCTCACCTTACTGGCCGTGGTCTTGGGCTTGGGTGCTCGAGCCAGCGCCCGCGCTCGTGATTGGGAGAAATCCTTGCGTGCGGGTCATATGACCCCTTCATCCGTCTCTTCGGACGACCCTGAAGCCTACCTCACCTCCTCCTCTTTCCCCGTCTCCCCGTCCGACTTCACCAGCCAAGTTGCCCAAGCCCTGATCAAGTCGGAAGAGCCCGAGGAGAAGACCGACACCATGAGTCGGGTGGAAATCCAGGAGACCCTGACCTTGGCCGTGCGCGAGAAGGCCGCGGCCAATCGGAAAAAGGCCAAGAAGGCCATGGAAGACCTGCGTCAGCAGAGCATGGCGGCTTCGGTTTCCACTACTGCCATGCCGGTCCAGACTTCATCGGACGAGCCTTCGCCCGTGGCCGAAGCGGAAAAGATCCTGGGCAAAGGCGCCAGCGGGGATGACACCATCGCCGTCAGCAGCCGGGAGATCATCTCCCACCGCCAGGTCGCCCGGGCCGTGCCTCCCAGCCAACCGGTCCCCATCCCCGCATCCGATATGGCCATTCCGGTGGACGCCCCGACCGGGTCGGAGGACTCATTGGGGGTGGACGCCTTCGCCCTTTTGGATAAGCGGTAAGGTTGGCGCTTGCCGGCTCTTGGCTGGACCCGGGCGTTTCCCAAGGAAATTAACGCTTTGAGCGTAGGTTTTTAGCACTCGTGTTGGTGGAGTGCTAAGTTCACGCTATGATAAGAACTAGCGTTTAGCGCGGATGGGTGTTCGTCAGCCGCTCACCTGCCCCAGCGCGAACAAGGACGGCGCGCAAGCGGATACGGTCTTGCGCCAGCCGATTGAACTTCTAGAAAGGATGGTTAAGGTGGCAATCGCACTCAAGCCATTAGAGGATAAGATCATCATCAAGCAGGCCCCTGCGGAGACGACCACCGCTTCCGGCCTGGTCATTCCGGATTCCGCCAAGGAGAAGCCCCAGCAGGGTGAAGTCTTGGCTGTCGGCCCTGGCCGCCGCGATGACAAGGGCGAGCGCGTCCCCATGGACGTCAAGGAAGGCGACCGCGTGCTGTATTCCAAGTATGGCGGCACCGAAGTGACTTATAAGGGCGAGGATTATCTGATTGTTTCCGCCCGCGACATTCTGGCCGTTCTCGAGTAGAGCGGTCGATCAAGTCGATCAGGCTTTTCATGACAGCCCCTCCGTTTGGCGGAGGGGCTATTATTTTACTGATTCCAGCTTCCCGCCTTTTGTCGTACGGATTGTCGTAGGGATACCTCTGCTTTTTGCCGTACGCATACCCTTGCTTCTACCGTGCGGATACCCCTGCGGATATAGAATGAAGCCATGGATTCCGTCGCCGGCCGGACGGGCTGGTCGGCGGATTCGCCCCAGGTCGGGCCGCGACCACAAGGAGGTAGCATCATGGCAACTTTCAGGCATCGTCCCATCATCGATACCATCCCCGCCTATCCTCAAGGCAAAAAGCCGGACTCTTTACCGGGCCTGACCCCCTTTAAGCTGTCCAGCAACGAGAGCCCCTATCAGCCGCTTCCCAGTGTGCAGGAGGCCTTGAGCCGGGGTCCCCTGGAATCGATCAACCGATATCCCGACATGCGGGGTCGGGTGGTGTGCCAGAGACTGGCCGCCCAATACGAGGAGGATCAGCTGGCCCGGACGGGCACAGGGCTGGGTCTGACCGAGGACAACTTCCTTCTGGGGGCCGGCTCCACCGAGGTAATCACCCAGCTGGTGCGCATGGTGGCCGGGCCGGGGGACCAGGTGATCTACCCCTGGCGCAGCTTCGAGGCTTATCCCATCATGGTCTCGTCCGCCGGGGCCGACAGCGTCCAGACCCCCCTCACCAGCGATGGCCGGCATAACATCGATGCCATGATCGCGGCCGTCAATGACCGTACCCGTCTGATCATCGTCAACAATCCCAACAACCCCACATCCACTTCCGTGAGCAGGCAGGAGGCCCAGCGGGTGCTAGCGGCCGTGCCCGAGGACATCCTCGTCCTCTTCGACGAAGCCTATTTCCAGTTCAATTCGGACCCCGACCAAGCCCGTGGCCTGGATTTCTTCGCCGACCATCCCAATCTGGTGATCGCCCACACTTTCTCCAAGGCCTATGGCTTGGCCGGGCTGCGGATCGGCTATGCCATCGCCCATCCGGACGTGGTCGAATCCCTGCTGAAGGTGATGTTGCCTTTCGGGTGTCGGACATGGCCCAGACCGGGGCCTTGGCCAGCTTGGAGGCCAGGCCGGAGCTGGGCCGGCGGGTGCAGGCTCTGATCGGGGAGCGCGCAAGGGTCGTGGAAGCTTTGAAAGAGCAGGGGTGGGACGCCATCCCCGAACCACAGGCGAACTTCTTCTGGCTTCCTCTGGGGGAGGGGACCGAAGACGCCGCTGCTGCCTTCGCCCGTCAGGCCTTGGCGGTCCGGGCCTTCCCGGGGGAGGGGATCCGCGTCTCCCTAGGCCTGCCCGAGGCCAATGACCGGGTGCTTTCCGTCTGCCGGAACTTGAGGTCCTTGTGACCGATTAGGCCGCGCCTGCCCGACTCCTTTCCCTCCTGTTCCCCCTCCTGGAATCCCTATTTTTGACACGCCCGGCATGTTGGACTTGCAATTGTCCTTGAGGCGTGTCAAACTATCAAAGTTGCCTCTGTGAACAACGGACGCAACGGCGGATTTCCCAAGCGGTCAAAGGGAGCTGACTGTAAATCAGCCGCTACTAGCTTCAGTGGTTCGAATCCACTATCCGCCACGCCCCGATAGCTCAGTGGTAGAGCGCGTCCTTGGTAAGGACGAGGTCGCGAGTCCAATTCTCGCTCGGGGCTCCATAGCGGGATAGCTCAGCTGGCTAGAGCGTACGACTCATAATCGTAAGGTCGGGAGTTCGAGTCTCCCTCTCGCTACGAGGAAAACGTTGGGTTTTCGTCCAAACGCCCATGTAGGTTTATGGGCTTGGAAGAAAAGACAAGATGTAACGAAAGGTGAACAATGGCAAAGAAGAGTGCCGAAATTCGTCCTGGCATTACGCTGGCGTGCACCGTGTGCAAGGAACGTAATTACCAGACCACGAAGAACCGTCGTAACACTCCCGACCGCCTGGAGCTCAAGAAGTTCTGCTCCCGTTGCGGCAAGGAGACTCTCCATCGCGAGACCCGCTGAGCGGAGATTTCCGTAAACATCAAACGTCAAAGACCCGGCTTCGGCCGGGTTTTTGTTTATCCTCCTTTTCGCTTTGTCCTCTCGCCCCCCTATACTCGCACACAATATACTTATGAGCAATATTGCAAGTTGTAATATAAGGATATGTGGCGGAAAAGACTGATGGGCGCCTGATAAGAACCACTTGGGGAAGGGCGTCTGCTTACACGAGGGAGGAATATAATGGATTTATTCAGAACCAAATCCGTGGAGCGAACCCTGGATGAGACCAGGGAGGAAGGGCGCTCCCTCAAGAGGAATCTGAACGCCTGGGATCTGGCCCTCATGTGCGTGGCCGTGGCCGTCGGGGCCGGGATTTTCTCTGTTGGGGCCCAGGCGGCCGCCTACTACGCCGGTCCTTCCTCCATCATCAGCTTCCTCATCGCCGGAATCGTCTGCGGCGGGACCGTCCTGTGCTACGCGGAGTTCACCTCCATGGTTCCGGCAGCCGGCTCGGCCTATACTTTCACCTACACGACGGTGGGGGAATTCGTCGCCTGGATCATCGGCTGGGACCTGGTCCTGGAAATGCTGATGGCCGGGGCCGTCGTGGCGAAATACTGGGGAGTCTACCTGTCTGACTTCACCAGGCTGATGGGGTGGAACCTGCGGATGACGGTCCAGCTGGGGCCGGTCAGCTTCGATTGGGCCCCCTTTCTGATCATCGCTTTCTTCACCGCCCTGTTGGTTATCGGGACTCAGCTTTCCGCCCGGGTGGACGGGACGCTCACGGCCATTAAGATCGGCATCGTCCTTTTCATCATCGTGGCCGGTCTTTTCTACATCAAGTGGAGCAACTTTGTTCCCTTCATCCCTCACTCCGCACCGGCATCCTCGGTCAGGCAGGGGGTCTCGAGCGGTCTGATGGAACAGCCCCTGTGGCAGTGGATCAGTGGGCGGAAGGCCACGGCTTACGGCGTTCCCGGGATTTTCTCCGGGGCGGCCTTAGTTTTCTTCGCCTTCGTGGGCTTCGACGCCGTCGCCACCGCTTCGGAAGAGGCCAAGAACCCGGAGAAGACGGTCCCGCATGGCATCATCCTGGGTCTGAGCATCATCATCGTCCTCTACATGGCCGTGGCCTTCGTGACGACGGGAATCGTGTCTTACAAGACGCTGGCCAAAGCTCCCAATCCCTCCCTGTCCGTGGCATTCGAGCTGGCCGGGGCCTCCTGGGCCGCCAAAATCATCTCCATCGGCATCGTCATCGGCATGGCGACCGTGGTCATGGTCCTCCTGCTGGGCCTGACCCGCATCCTTTTCGCGATGAGCCGGGACGGGCTCCTGCCTCGGAACCTGTCCAAGACCAACAAACGAGGGACTCCGGCCGCCCTGCAGATTGGGGGAGCGGTGGTCATGGCCTGCATCGCCTCCTTCTTCGACGTCAGCGTCCTGTCGGACATGGTCAATATCGGGACCCTGTCCGCCTTCCTCCTGGTTTCGCTCGCCATCCCGATCATGCGCAACCGCCGGCCGGACCTGAAGCGCGGCTTCACTATGCCTGGCAATCCTTGGCTGCCCATTCTCACCGCCGTCGCCTGCGTCTTCATCTCCATCAACCTGTCCGTGCTGACGTGGATCCGCTTCCTGGTCTGGCTTTTGATCGGGTTCGTCGTCTACTTCGGGTACTCCTACCGGCATGCTGGTATCCGGACGCTCGAGGTGGTCGATGGGGAGTTGGACGCGGGGGCTTCGGGAGATGCCAGCTCCGCGGAATCGAGGGACGCTGTTCCCGCGAATTAGGTTCAGGAGAGGTCCCTGCAAAATGAAGAAGGCGTCCCCATCATGGAATCGGATGAGGGCGCCTTCGTGGGTTTTATGGATTTCGTGGATTTCCTGAAACTTACGAAATCAGCCGGGGAACCCAACCCCGGTCCGGGTCACTTGTTCGACTCGGCCGGGCCCGGGGTCTGAGACTGGCTGGAACCTTCGCCGGGGTTCGTACTGCTGGAAGAACCCGTGCCGGGCTTGGTGGAATCATCGACCGTCACTTCGGTCAGCTTATCGCCTTCATCGGTCTGCACGCGGATGGTCAGTTTGACTTTGGACACGCCGGTCTCCTTCTCGATCTGGGAGACGAGCGGGCCGAACTGGCTGGTGTATTGGTCGGTGTTGGCGCTGATCCGCTTCTTCAGTTCGCTGATGGAGGCATTGGGGAGGGCTGATTTCTTCAGCTTGAGGGTCATGATGACGGTCTTCCCCGAAGAGGTCAGCTCCATGCTGCCGGTCTGCTTCATCTGCTCGTTGGCGGTCTTGATTTGCTCTTGGACCTTGGAGGACTGCAGGTACTTCTTGATTTTCGCCGCGTCCTGCTTGTCTTTCAGGGCTTGCTTGGCTTGCGCGCTGAGGCTGTTGGCTGCGGAGGGGGAGGAGGACGACCCGTTCCCGCAGGCGGCCAATCCCATCAAGGACGCCGTCGCCAGAAAGATGGCCAGGGCCTTACTGACTTTCCCGCTGTTCTTCATTGCTTCTCCTTTTATGCTTCGCACCGTTCGGTGCCTTGTCCCATGCATCATCTGATGCATTGTTCCTTGCTTGTCCGGCGTGTCATTCGGCCTGTGCCGTATGCCATCCGTTCTCGGTCGTTACCGGTCGTTCGCCGACCATCGGTCCTGTACCTGAAGCGGTTCTTGGGCCCGCAGTCGGCTCATTCGTCCGGTAATAGCCCACCTGTAAGGTGTCGGTCTGCCCGTCGGGCATTCATCATGGTGAAAGGATACCATGGGAATAAGAAGACGCCGGCAGGGCGGCACTGGATTTTCATGAATGCGACCAAGGACGGGACATGGCTCAAGCAGAGGATTTGGACGGAAAAAAGGGGAGGGTGACCTTCGCCGACATCACCACCATGCATGTGGGAGGGCGGATTGGAACGTTCGTGGAGCCGATCAATAGGGCCGAACTGGTCCAAGCAGTCCTCCAAGCCGATGCGGAAGGCCTGCCATTATGCGTGGTCGGAGGGGGGTCCAACATCCTGGTGGGGGACCAGGATTTCCCTGGGATCGTGGTGCGTGACGCCCGCCGGGAGATTTCCATCCTGGACGAAGCCGCCCCGGCCGAGAAGGGGCAGGAGAGCATCGTCCATGTGGAAGCCCAGGCCGGCGCCAACTGGGATGACTTCGTCGCCTACACCATCCACATGGGGCTGGAAGGTGTGGAAGGCCTGTCCGGCATCCCCGGGACGGTTGGAGCCAGCGTGGTGCAGAACATCGGCGCCTACGGGCAGGAAGTGGCGACGACGGTGGAATCCGTCCAGGCCTGGGACCGGTCCACAGGGGAGGTGGTCATCCTGACCAAGGACCAGATGGATTTCGGCTACCGCACGTCCTTGCTCAAGAAAAGCATGTACCAGGAGGAAGGTCGCAGGCGGTTCTTCCCCACCCCCCGCTATGTGGTGATTTCGGTGACTTTCGCCTTGCGGCATAGCCCCACCGGCGTGGTCGGCATGGGACAGTTGTCCAAGGCCTTGCAGGTGGAAGTCGGCCATCGCATGCCCACCGGCCAGATCCGCGACGCCGTCCTGACCGTACGGGCTTCCAAAGGGATGGTGGAG
Source organism: Parascardovia denticolens DSM 10105 = JCM 12538 (assembly GCF_001042675.1). NCBI lineage: Bacteria > Bacillati > Actinomycetota > Actinomycetes > Bifidobacteriales > Bifidobacteriaceae > Parascardovia > Parascardovia denticolens. The sequence goes on along the minus strand of NZ_AP012333.1, from coordinate 1,528,063 downwards.
GACCCCGCCCGTTACGGCAATCCCTGGATGAAAGGGACCAAGCAGAAAGCCCAGATTCAAGCCGCTCAGGCCTTGGCCCCGACCGATCCCCAACTCCTGCGCAACCGCTGGTCCTGTGGAAGCTTCTTCGTCAACCCCGTTTTGACGGTCGAGCAGGCGGCCGAGCTCCTTCCGGCCGACGCCCCCCGGTTCGACGCCCCTTTGCCGGTTCCTGATTCAGGTTTCGGCTTTGGCTCCGGTCCGGATTCCGGCCTCAGTTCAAATTCTGACTCCGGTCCCAGCTCCGATTCCGGCTCAGTCGCAGCCAAGAAGAGGGTGAAGACCTCCGCCGCCTGGCTGATCGACCATGCCGGTTTCCCCAAAGGTTTCAGCCTGGATGGGAGGGCGGCCCTGTCCAGTCAGCACACCCTGGCCTTGACCAACCACGACCACGCCTCATCGGCCGATCTGCTGCGCCTGTCCCAAGCGATTCAGGCCGGGGTCAAAAAAGCCTTTGGCGTCGATCTGGTCCCGGAGCCCGTCTTCATCGGCCTTTCCGATGCGCCGGAAGATTCCGCTGCATGACCGCCTTCTTTTTCGGTGAATTACGCGCTTGCAGACGAAGCTGGATTTCGCTTGGTCTCATGGTCCTCGTTGCGGCATCCCTCCTTTCCCTTTCCCTGGGGATGGTCATCGCGGGGAGCCAGGCATCGTCGGATGACGTCTTGGAAGAGTACGTGACTTTGGGAGGGATGCAACTTGCTTTCACCGTCATATCAATCCTGGCTATGCTTCCTCCTCTCACCGCTACCGCCATCCGCGTCGATTCCCCCAGAATCGCCCGTTCAGCTCGTCGGATCTACGGTAAGGCAAAGCATGGGCCTCTATTTCGCCATGCTGCTGACGGTGGCGACAGCTGGGTCCGCCCTGGGCCTGGCTCTCGCTTTCCTCGCCTGGCCCGGTTTCGCCCGGCTTCTGGTCCGCGTGCATCCCCCCGCCATCGCCGCCTTGTCCCGGCCTCTCTCCTCCTTGGCCTTGATTCTAGGATTGGTGACGACGGTGGCGGCCGTCGGCCTGGCCGGGTTGATCGCGCTCGGGTTTTTGAAGAAGGTGGACCCCATAGCGGCCGTCCGTGAGCAAAGCGGTTTTCGGATCCGACGGGTGAACCCCGCCCGCCTGGTCCTGGGGATCTTACTGCTGGCGGGACTCCTGGGCGGCTACTTCGCCATCAGCCGGATGAAGCCCATGGCCGACCCGCAGGTCCTGAGCGGTCTGCTTGCGGCCTATTGGAGGGAAGGCATGGGTTTGATCGTGGTCAATCTCCTGTTGTCGCCCCTGCTGGCCCCTCTTTTCGTTCATCTCGTGTCCGCCTTCCTGCCCTCCCGCTTTTCCCCTCCCGCTTTTCCCCTTCCGCTTTCCTAACCAAGTGTTCGGCCCGTTTCCGGGTGCGATCGACGACGGTATTGGTGGCCCCCGTCGTCGCCGCCGGCATCATCGGTTCCATTATGGGGATGGCCAGGCAGATTCGGCAGATTTCGTCGGCGCAGGGGATTCCCTCCAGTGATATCCAAATCAGCCCGAGCGGGCAGATACTGTTGGAATTCGTCTCCCCCCTGATCCTTGCCACGGTCGCCACCTATTGCGCCATAGCGGTCACTGGTCGTCAAAGATCGATAGGCGTGGCCCTGCTTCGTTTGGAGGGGGTGCCGATCCGGTGTTTGGTCCGCTCCAGCATCATCGAAGCCTTGGTCTACAGCCTTGGCTCGACCCTTCTTTGCCAATCCGCTTTGGCCACCAACGCCTTCCTGATGGGGGAAGCCTTGAGCTTGGGCCCTATTCCTTCCGCTCGGTACGTGGGGATAGGCTGGTCGTCTTTGCTTGTTCTGGGATTCAGTTTCTGCTTTTTGGGCCTGACCTTGGCCTTGACCACTCTGGTCCAGGCTGGACGTAACCCTCTCCCGCTCATCCGCAGGACGGAGGGCTGAATATGGGAGGTCAAACGATTCCATCGAAGAGGAGGATGGCGCATATGGAGAGGATCCAGTCAGGAAACGTGGACGCTTCGGGGAAGCCGATGATGGTGGAAGCCAGAGGAGTGAGCAAAAGTTTCCTTCTCGGCTCAGGCCCTTCCCTGGTCCCCGTGGTCCGCGAGGTGGATTTCCGGGCCCGGACGGGGGAATTCGTCTCAATAGTCGGGCCTTCGGGCTCTGGTAAATCCACCCTCCTCTATTGTTTATCAGGCTTGGAAAAACCGACTGGCGGGGACGTCTTCCTACAGGGGATTTCTTTGACCGGGCTGTCCAAACAGAATCTGTCCCGCTTGCGCCGGCACTCGGTCGGTTTCATCTTCCAGGACTATAACCTCATCGACTCTTTGGATGTACAGGCTAACGTCGAGCTTCCTCTCAGGTTCCGCAAACGCTTCGATCGGCAGGGGAGAAAGCTGGTGAAAGAGACCTTGGAGAGACTGGGAATCCAAGGGTTGCGCCGCAATTATCCAGCGGACCTGTCAGGAGGGGAGAGACAGAGGGTAGCCATCGCCCGTGCCATGGTCTCCCGCCCCCAAGTGCTCTTCGTCGACGAGCCGTCCGGGGCCTTGGATTCAGCCAATACCCCGACCGTTTTCGCTCTCTTGCAGGAGATGGCGGCCAGTGGAGTGACCGTCGTTATGGTGACTCACGACTTGGAATTGGCTGCGAGGACCGACAGGGCGGCGGTCCTGCGGGACGGCAGAGTCAGAGGGGTCGTCGACGACCCCAGCGTGTCGCGGATCCTGGGGCTGATGGAAGGCTAAGAGGACTTGGCCGGTCTTCCCATTTCTCCGGCGGTGGGCTAAACTAAGGCGGTAGATGGATATCCCACAAGGACGACAAGGAGGCATCATGGCATACGTCATCGCTGAACCCTGCGTGGATGTGAAGGATAAGGCCTGCGTGGATGAATGCCCGGTCGACTGCATCTACGAAGCCCCCCGCACCCTCTACATCAATCCGAACGAATGCGTGGATTGCGGCGCCTGCGAGCCGGTCTGTCCCACCGAGGCCATCTTCTATGAGGACGATCTTCCCGACGAATGGGTTTGGTACAAGGACGCGGCCGAATCCTTCTTCGCCGAAGTGGGGGACCAGGGCGGGGCCACGGCTTTCGGCCCCATCGACCATGACGAGCCCCGGGTGGCCGCCCTCCCCGTCGACGTGAACGCCGACTAGGAGGTCGCCCTTCTTCAGCCGAGGCCGAACGAAGCCGAGTCCTTCCCATACTTGCGTCGAATCCGATCCAAAGCGGATTCGACTTTTTCATGCTTGACCTTGCTGCCCCCCTGCTCCGCCCGCCGGCCGTTCCCGCTCCCGCTCCCGCTCCTGTTACCGCCGGCATCCTCGATTCCGCTTCCATCATCCGGCCCCAGCAAATCGTCGAAGGACTGCTGATAGGAAGCGTGTTCGGCGTCGGAGAAGTGGGAGGTGCCGATGCCGGCCAGACGGATTTGTTGCGGCAGTCGGGCCTCCTTCCCGGCGGCCGGTTGGCCCATGGACAGGAGCCGGGCCAGGAGCTTCAAGGCCAGGGGGTAAAGCTGACTGGCCGTGTTCATGGGCTCGGCCACGGTCAGGGATTTGGAGATGTGGGAGAGGTCGGCCAAGCGGAGTTTGACCGTCACCGTCCGCGCGTACAGGCCTCGCTCCCGCAAGGTGGTGGCCACCCGGTCGCAGGCCCAACGCAACAGTCCGGCCACGGCCAGCCAACTGTCGGTGTCATGAGGGAAAGTCCTTTCGGCCCCGATGGATTTGTCCGGGGCGTCGACGACCACCTGGTCGGAACCGATTCCGCGGGCGGCCTCATAGAGGTAGCGGGCGTGGGCGGGGGAGCGCAAGGCGGAGGTCAGGTCGGCCAGACTGAGCTGGGAGAGCTGCTTGACGGTCGCGATCCCCCATTTTTCCAAGGCTTTTTGGGTGGAAGGGCCGATCCCCGGGATGGACCGGACCGGCATCATCTGGATGAATTCGGCCTGACGGCCGACAGGGATGAGGAGCATCCCATCCGGCTTGGCGTTGGTGGATGCCAGCTTGGCGATTAGCTTGTTGGAGGCGATGCCGACGGAACAGGTGACCCCCACGCGCTCGCGCACCTCCTGCCGGATCCAGGCGCCGATTTTCCTGGGATCCCCCCATTGGAGCAGGGCGGCGGACACGTCCATGTAGCCTTCGTCGACCGACACCTGTTCGATCTGGTCGGTCACCTGGTGGAAGATGGCGAAGACCTTCCGGCTCATGGAACGATAGTAGGCCATGTCAACGGGCAGGTAGATCCCCTGGGGGCAGAGGCGGCGGGCCTGGGCGACGGCCATGGCCGAATTGACCCCGAAAGCCCTGGCCTCGTAGCTGGCCGCGGAGACGACCGACCTTTGTCCGGTCCCGATGATGACCGGTTTGCCTTTCAACTCGGGATGGCGGACAATCTCGCAGGAGGCGTAGAAGGCGTCCATATCGATATGGAGCATGGAGCAGCCGCGGAAGTCATCGCCCCAACTGTGTTTGGCGGCGGCTAGGCGTGGTGCTGTGCTCATGCTGCCATTGTAAGGCATTCGCCTTCCTTCCGCCTCCGTCCGCGCTGGAAGGACGGTTTTTGTAGGAAGAAGCAAAAAGTGGTCAGAAAGCCTAGATGTATTTTGTAAGTCATTGACAATTTGGTTTGCAAATAAGGGAGTCATTCCCGGAGGCTCGAAGAAATCATTTGTAGAAAAATACAAAAATCTTCAGAAAAGTTTAGAGGCTCCCACAGAGAAATACCCGCCCTCGGCGGAGTAACCTTGGCCCTATGATGCGTCAGGAATTGTCTGCCCTTTTTTGTGAGGACCATATAAGGTCCTTCCACGTCGAACAGGTCGATTCCACCAATGATTTGGCTTATTCCCTTATCTCCCAAGACCAGCGAGAGGGTGAGGAAGGGAATGATCTCTTGGAGTTTTTAGAGGACTCCCCAAAAAATACAATCATGATTCTGGCCGACCGGCAGAGCCGGGGGAAAGGGCGCAACGGCCACACCTGGCTTTCGGACGAGGATGGGTCTTTGACCGTTTCCTACATCGTGTCCGTCCCCTCTTCCCTCCTTCAAGACCAGGCCATGAACTGGCTGACCCCCTTGGCCGGGGTCGCCACCGTCCAGGTCTTGGAAGAGTTCGTGGCGGACAAGCAGGAAAATCAGAAGGATTGCAAAGGGGAAGCCTTCGACCGCCTCCAACTCAAATGGCCCAACGACATCATGCTGCGTGGGGGGAAACTGGGAGGGATCCTCAGCCAGCTGGTTCCAGCCCGCGGCGGCCGCTGCCCCCTCATCATCGGCATCGGTCTTAACCTGTCCATGCCCGATAAGCTTTTGGAAGACCTTTTCGAACTCGGCGCCTTGGCGACCCGGCCTGCCTGCCTGGATTGGCTCATGGAGATCCCCCAAGGCAGCGACCTCCCGGCCTTCCGCCAAACCTTGGCCCTAGCTATCGGCCGCAGCCTTTCGGCCTGGATGGGGGTCTTCAACGCCCATCCCCACGGGACCAGCCGCAGTCTCCACGCCCACCTCGAACGGATGAATTTCCTGGCAGACCGCTATGTGACCGTCACCTTCCCCACCGGGATCTCCCTAGCGGGCAAGGTGAAAGGGATCGAGCCCGACGCCTGCCTGACGGTGGAATTCTCCGATGGCCGCACCCGCCGCATCAGCGTGGGGGATGTGACGGCGATCAGGACCGGTTGGTCCGCCCTCCCCGGGACATCAAGCGCCCCTGGCCCCGATGGCGGCCTGACCGCCTCCGCCGCCGGCAACAATCTTTTCAATCACAGCACCAAGTCCGACAGCGACCCCGGGCGAACGGGGAAGCAGGGGAAGGAAAGCCGATGAAGAAAATCCTGATCGCCAACCGGGCGGAGATTGCCCTGCGCGTCATCCGCACCGCCACAGAGATGGGCATTCCCACCGTCGCCATCTACTCGGAGCCGGACCGGCGCGCCCCCTACGTGGGCAGGGCGGACGAGGCCTATTACCTCCCCGGGGACACCTACAACGAGACCTACCTCAACCAGGAGGCCATCCTGGACATCGCCCGCCGCAGCGGGGCGGACGCCATCCATCCCGGCTACGGCTTCCTGTCGGAATCGGACGAATTCGCCTCCAAGGTCATGGAGGCCGGGATCACCTGGATCGGCCCCAAGCCTGGGGTCTTGGAAGATCTGGGCGATAAGATCAGCGCCCGCCGGGTGGCCCGGGTGGCCCAGGTGCCCCCCGTCCCCGGCATCAGCGATCCGGTGGAGGACCTGCATACCCTTTTGGACTTCGCCACGGAACATGGCTACCCGGTCATGATGAAAAGGACCGACGGAGGCGGAGGCCGGGGAATCACCATTTGCCGGACGGAAGACGAGCTGAGGGCCTTCTACGGGGCCCACGATTCCTTGCAAGGCGGGGATTTGAGCAAATATTTCATCGAGAAATTCGTCCCCCACGCCCGGCATGTGGAAACCCAGTGCGGACGCGACAAGCTGGGCTCCTTCACCGTCTATTCCACCCGCGACTGCTCGGTCCAAAGGCGCAACCAGAAGCTGATCGAAGAGGCCCCCGCCCCCTTCCTCAACGACAAGGTCATCTCCCGTCTGGAGACCTACTCCCGCCGGCTTTTCGACTCGGTCGGCTACGAAGGTCTGGGAACCTGCGAATTCATGGTCACCCCCACCAGCGACGTCTACTTTTTGGAAGTGAACCCCCGCCTGCAGGTGGAACATACGGTCAGCGAGGAGGTCTGCGGGATCGACCTGGTCCGCGAGCAGGTGAACATAGCCGACGGCCTCCCCCTGACCTTGGCCGGCAAGCCCCGGGGGCACAGCTTCGAGCTGCGCATCACCAGCGAAGACCCGGCCAAGAACCTGACCCCTTCGGCCGGGACCATCGAAAGCCTGACCTTCCCGGCCGGCCCGGGGATCCGGATCGACTTCGGGGTGGATAAAGGCAGCGTCATCTCCCCCAAATTCGACTCCATGATGGGCAAGATCATCGTCACCGCCCGCACCCGCCAGGAGGCCATCGCCCGCGTCCTGCGCGCCTTGGATGAATTCCAGGTCACCGGCATCGCCACCCCTTGCGAGCTCTACCGGCAGATCTTCCGGAACCCGGCCTTCGTGGCAGACGACGGGAATTTCACCGTCACCACCCGCTGGTTGGAGAAGGAATACCTTTCCCGCAACGCCGCCTCCTCCAAGGCAGGCCTGCCCCAAAGCCTGACCCAGATGCAGTCCCCCGAGGAGATCTTGGGGAACGTGGCCGCCCAATCCTTCATCATGGAGGTCAACGGCAAGCGGGTCAGGGTCAATGTTCCCGATGATTTCGTGGGACTCCTGGGCGGGGGCAGGTCCCGGGGCCCCCGGCGCCTGCAGCAGCCTTTGCGGGGCAACGGTCTGAGCAGCGCCCAAGAGGGCCAGGGCAAACAGAATTCTTCCATCGCGGCCGGCGGGCAGATCAGCGCCCCCATGCAGGCCGTGGTGACCCGGGTCAACGTGGCCGACGGCCAGAAGGTGGCCAAAGGGGACCTCTTGGTGGTGCTGGAATCCATGAAGATGGAGAACTACGTCTACGCGCCTTTGGCGGGGACCGTCACTGACATCATGGTCGGCCCTTCCGACAGCGTGGACGCCGGCGACCCCCTGGTCACCATCAAGCAGGAGGATCAGGCCCGGCAGGGCGAACATAAGGAGGAAATGACTGAATGACGTCGACAGACATCCCGGCGAAAACCGGGGAACGGAGCCCTCAAGAGGGGGGCGACTCCCAAGGGACCCCGGACGGGTGGGAGCCTCCGGCCTTGCCTGAGGCCTCCTCTTCCATCATCCTTTCCGGCGGCCACCAACCCATCCGGTCGGAGATCGTCCATGCGGCCGCCCTGGCCTCCCAGGCCGAGGAAAAGGCCCGGGACAGGCAGCATCCCAAAGGCAAGTACACGGCCAGGGAGAGGCTGGACCTCCTCTTCGACCCTCAGACCTTCCATGAAATCGGCCGCTTCTCCGGCGGGAAGATCAACCAGGACGTTCCCGGGGCCGCGGTGATCACCGGCTTCGGCCGGATTATGGGACGGACGGTCGGCGTCTACGCCCAGGACTTCTCCGTGCGCGGGGGGACCATGGGCCAGGCCGAAGGGCATAAGATCTGCCACCTGCTGGACATGGCCATGGAGATCAAAGTCCCGGTGGTGGCCATCATCGATTCCGGCGGCGCCCGCATCCAGGAAGGGGTCCAGGCCCTGACCCAGTACGGCCGCATCTTCAGGAAGACCTGCATGGCTTCCGGCCTCATCCCCCAGATCTCCCTGATCCTGGGCCCATGCGCCGGAGGAGCCGTCTACTGCCCGGCCTTGACTGACATCGTCATCATGACCAAAGAGAACTCCTACATGTTCGTCACCGGCCCGGAAGTGGTCAAGGCGGCGACCGGGGAGCATATCTCCATGGCCGACCTGGGCGGAGGCCAGGTGCATAATGAGGTTTCCGGAGTGGCCCATTATCTGGGCGAGAACGAGGCGGACGCCATCGACTACGCCCGCACGGTCCTGTCTTACCTTCCCTCCTCCTGCGATGGACAGCCGCCGCTCTACGCTTATGCGGAAGGGCGCGCGGAAGATATAGCCGCCGAACGGATTGGGCACATCGTCCCGGAGAACGACCGGCAGCCGTACGACATGACCGAAGTGATCCGCTGCATCCTCGATTACGGGGAATTCGTGCCGGTCCATGAGCTTTTCGCCCAGTCGGTCGTGGTCGGCTTCGGCTGCATCCAAGGCCGGTGCATCGGGGTGGTGGCCAACCAGCCCAGCGTGAGGGCCGGCAGTCTGGACGTGGAGTCGTCGGAGAAGGTGGCCCGTTTTGTTCGCCTCTGCGACGCCTTCAACTTGCCTGTGGTCACCTTGGTGGACGTGCCAGGCTACAAGCCGGGCAGCGACCAGGAGCATGCCGGCATCATCCGGCGCGGGGCCAAAGTGATCTACGCCTACGCTTCCGCCCAGGTGCCCCTGATCACCGTCATCCTGCGCAAGGCCTTCGGCGGGGCTTACATCGTCATGGGGTCCAAGGCCATGGGAGCGGACATCAACCTGGCCTGGCCCAACGCTCAGATCGCCGTCTTGGGGGCCCAAGGGGCCGTCAACATCATCCACCGCAAACAGCTGCGCAAGGCCAAGGACGATGGGCAGGACGTGGACGCCTTGCGGGCCAGCCTGGTCAAGGAGTACGAAGAGACCACGGTCAACGCCAATCTTTCCTTGGAAATCGGGCAGATCGACAGCATGATCGACCCCGAAGACACCCGTGATTCCATCGCCCAGGCCTTGGAACTGCTCAAAGACAAGAAACCTCTGCCGACCATGGACAGGAGGCACGATAACCAGCCACTGTAAGAGGGCGGCCCTCGCGGAAGCGGTCGGGCAGGCCCAATAAGCGATCAAGCGATTAATTGATCAAATAATCAATTGTCCAATCGATCAATCGGAAAACCAGAAACCAAAACAAAAACACGAAACCGAAACAAAGAACCCCAAAGGCCCACCGCCAGAACGGTGGACATCCGTCATAAGAGACAAGGACATTTATGGAACAGTCATTCTTCTCAGCCGCGCAAAAGCAGCCGCACGCCCTCCTTTTCGCAGGGCAGTCCACCCCGTGGACCCAGGTCCTTCAGGAAGTCGGCGATAACGCCGAACTCATGGACGCCCTGCGTTCCTACGACCAGGAGGCCGAGCGCCTCCTGCGGCCCGTGGCCACCCAGCTGCTGACCGTCTACGGCAAGAAGCTGGACCTCTTCTCTTACGCCAGCGCTCAGCCGGTGCTGGGGAAGGCCAAATACGCCGAAGCTAGCGTGCCCGGGGTCGTCCTGGCCCAAATCGCCGCCCTCGAGGACGCCCGCAACCTGGGGATGCCTTTCGCCGCTGACACATTCGTGGCTTACGCCGGCCATTCCCAAGGCCTTCTGTCCATCGACGCAGCCGGGGTCCTGGTCGACGCCGCAGCGGGGGTCATCAATCAAGAAGAGGCCACGAGACGGATGGGCCTGATTCTGGCCATCGCCCGCCTGATCGGGGCGGCTGGCAGCCAGGTCTCCGCCCGCCAGGGAATCGTCCCCGAAACCGCCGCTTCCCCCATGCTGGCCATCAAAGGCGCCACCCGCGAACAGATCGAGGCCTTGATCTCCCGCATTCCCCAGCCCCTGGGTCCGGTGGCCATCGGGGTCAAGAACGCGCGCGACAATTACGTGGTCTCCGGCTTCCCCCAAGATCTGCGCAAGCTGGAAGCCTGCATGGGGCAGGAACACAAGCATCAGGCCAAGCTTCGCGAACAGAAGGTCCGGGGTGGCAGCGTCTTCGATCCCACGGCCGAATATCTGGAAGTCTCCATCCCCTTCCACTCCTCCCTCTTGCGGGATGCCGTGGACTTGGTCCAGGAGTGGGCCCGTCAATGCGGTCTGGATTCCGACCTGGCCGGCAACCTGGCTCAGGCGGTCCTGGTGGATCAGGTGGACTGGGACGCCCAGATCAAGGACATCCTTCAGAACCATGAGGATTGGCGGAAAGAGCGGGGCCTGAACAAGGATTCGGCCGACTGTGCCCTCTGGTTCCTGGATTTCGGTCCCGGCGCGACCGCGGAGAAGTTGACCAAGGCTTTGGTGGAAGGAACCGGCTGCGGCCTGGTCTCCGCCTCCACCGCCAAGAAGCGTCTGGACCTGGCCACTCCCGGCATCTCGTATAAGCCTTTGGGAAACTGGTCCCGCTTCGCCCCCCACATCGTGCACACTCCGGCCGGAGACAAGGTGAGCACGGCCTTCACCCGCCTGACCGGTCGCTCCACCATCATGGTTCCCGGCATGACCCCCACCACGGTGGAGGCCGACCTTCCGGCGGCTGCCGCCAACGCCGGCTACTGGGCTGAATTGGCCGGCGGCGGCCAGGTGACCGAAGAGGTCTTCGACTCCAATGTGGCCCATCTGAAGGAGCTCCTCAAAGAAGGCGCTTCCGTGGAGTTCAACGCCATGTTCATGGACCGCTACCTGTGGAACCTGCAGTTTGGCGGCAAGCGCATCGTCTCCAAGGCCCGCGTGTCCGGCGCCCCCATCGACGGGGTGGTCATCTCCGCCGGCATCCCCGAGCTGGATGAAGCCCAGAAGCTGATCGAACAGCTTCATTCCGACGGCTTCCCCTATGTGGTCTTCAAGCCCGGCACCGTCTCCCAGATCAGGCAGGTCCTGCAGATCGCCAAGCAGACGGCCGGCACCACCATCATCATGGAAGTGGAAGGCGGCTCCGCTGGAGGCCATCACTCCTGGGAGAGCCTTGACGACCTGCTGGTCAACACCTATGCGGAAATCCGCAATCAGGAGAACGTGATCCTGACCGTGGGCGGCGGCATCGGCACCCCGGAAAGGGCCGCCGACTATGTGTCCGGCCAGTGGTCCAACCGCTACGGCCTGCCTGTCATGCCAGTGGACGCCGTCATGGTGGGAACCGCTTTGATGACCGCCAAGGAAGCCCATACCAGCCCTCAGGTCAAGAAGCTCCTGGTGGAAACCCCTGGCATCACCGAGTTCTCCAAGAACGACGACCCCTTCGCCCCTCTGGGCGAAAGCTGGGTCCCCTCCGGCGGCCAGGTAGGCGGCATGTCTTCCGGCCTCAGCCATTTGCATGCCGATATCTACGAGATCGAGAACTCTTCGGCCAAGGCCGGTCGGCTCATGGTCTATTTGGAGAAGCATCCTGACGAGCTTCCCCAGCGCCGGCAGGAAGTGATCGACTCCCTGGCCCTGACCGCCAAACCCTACTTCGGCGACCTGGCTTCCATGACCTACGCCCAGTGGGCCCAGCGTTTCGTGGAGCTGACCTATCCCTGGGCCGACTACACCTTCGGCCTGCGTTTCCTCCACCTGCTGCATAGGATCGAGGCCCGTCTGAACCCTGCCGACAAGGGCGAGTTCACTTCCGTCTTCTCCGATTCGGCCGTGCAGGAAGACCCTCAGGCGGCTTTGGACCTCTTGATCTCCGCCTATCCTCAGGCCGAGACCACCGCCGTCTCCGCCACGGATGCGGCCTGGTTCCCTCAGCTGTCCCGGGAATACCCCAAGCCTTTGCCTTTCGTCCCCGTGATTGACGGCGACCTCCTGCGTTGGTGGGGTCGTGACCAGCTCTGGCAGTCGGAGGATGACCGCTACAGCGCCGATTCCGTCCGCGTGATCCCCGGACCCCTGTCCGTGGGCGGCATCACCACCATGGATGAGCCCGTGGTCGATATCCTGGCCCGGTTCGATGCTGCCGTCACTCGGCGCGTGGCTGAGCTCGACCAGGCCGACGCCTATGAGCAGCGGCTGGAATACAGCGTCCAGGGCGATTGCCAGGACGACGAGGACTTCATCCGCCGTTCGCCTTCCATCTCCTGGGTGGGTCATGTCATGGACAACCCGGCCTTCGGCAGCCACAAGGGCGATCAGGTCTATCAGCTCGTCCATCAAGGGCGGGAAGGGTCTCATGATCTTTTCGACCTGGACATCCATCTGGATACCTTCTGGGATGATCAGCAGGAGGGGGGCTACTCGGCCCTGGCTCCTCACGCCGTCCGTCATATCGCGATTCCGCTCAGCCTGGACAGGGACCATCCTTTCCTCATCCCCGTGGTTGACGCCTCCCGCTTGAAGAAGCACATTTATGACCTCCTGGCCGGTACCGCCGGCATGGGCAATACGGCCATCACCGGCGACCGGCTGGTAGACATGCCCCAAGTGGATCCTTTTTCCGTCGATCAGGCCTATCCTTTCGGCCTCGCCCATGCCACTTACACGTTGAGCGATAACCTGGGATTCGATCATGAAAGCGTGACCGCCGGCCACCTGCCTCAGTCCCTGCGGCCTTCCGCCATCGTCCCCGACGCGCTGGTGGGCCCGGCTTGGCCGGCCATCTATACCGCCTTGGGATCCGTATACTCTGGCCAGACCCCGATCATCGAAGGTCTGCTGAACGCCGTCCATCTGGACCATTCCATCGAGCTCTTGGTGGATGAAGCCCGGCTCCAGTCCTACTACGGGCAGACCGTCTCCTTGACCTCCTGGGCCGAGGACTACGCCGAATCTTCCGCTGGACGCGTGGTGACCATCCATGTGGAGCATGTGGCCTCCGATGGGACTCCTTTGGCCCACGAAACCGAGCGTTTCGCCATCCGCGGCCGCGTCTATTCTTCTCAGCTGCCGACCGAGGCCCCTGACTTCGGCGGGCATCAGGCCGAAGTCCGCGATACCGCCCGCCGCCTTTTGCGCAAGGTGACGGTGACCGCCCCGGATAACATGACCGCTTTCGCCCGGGTTTCCGGCGATTTCAACCCCATTCACACCTCTGAGCGAGCCGCCCGGGTCTCCGGTCTGACGGCCCCTCTGGTGCACGGCATGTGGCTGTCCGCCACCGCCCAGCATGTGGCCCAAGCAATCGACGTCAAAGGCGCCCATTATGAGCTGGAAGGCTGGACCTATTTCATGTACGGCATGGTCCAACTGGGCGACCAGGTGGAAATCAGCGTGGAACGCGTGGGCAAGGCCACTGACGGCGGTCTGGTCCTGGAAGTGACCTGCCGGGTGGGCAGGGAAGTGGTCTCCAAGGCCTCCGCCATCTGCCGCCAGCCCGTTTCCGCCTATGTCTTCCCCGGCCAGGGCATTCAGAAGCAAGGCATGACTTTGGACGAGCGGACCTCGTCCCCGGCCGCCCGCCTGGTCTGGGAGCGGGCCGACAAGGTTACCCGGGAGAAGCTGGGCTTCTCCATCTTGGCCGTCGTCCGCGATAACCCTCGTGAACTGACCGCCAACGGGGTCACTTACCGGCATCCGGAAGGTCTGCTCAACCTGACCCAGTTCACACAGGTGGCTTTGGCGACCGTGGCCCAGGCCCAGATGGCCCGGCTGCGCGAGGCCGGCATGACCTTCGAACCAGCCTACTTCGCCGGTCATTCCCTGGGTGAGTACAACGCTCTGTCTGCCTTCGCCCAGATCATCCCTCTGGAAACGGAGCTGGTCCTGGTCTTCCACCGCGGATCCACCATGCATCACCTGATCGACCGCGATGCCAAGGGCCGGTCCAACTACCGGATGGGGGCCTTGAGACCCAACCAGTTCGGGGTGGATGACGCCCACGTCAAGGCCTACATCGAGCAGGTAAGCGAGGAGTCCGGCGAATTCCTGCAGATCGTCAACTACAATCTGGCAGGAGCCCAGTACGCCATCGCCGGCACCATCGCCGGTTTGAAGGCTTTGGATAAGGACGCCTCCCGTCGGGCCCGCGAAGCCGGCGGCAAGAAGCCCTTCATGCTGGTTCCCGGAATCGACGTCCCCTTCCACTCGGTCCTCTTGCGCAAGGGGGTCCCCGAGTTCCGCCAGAAGCTGGATACTTTGCTCCCCCAGGAGATCGATTACTCCCGCCTGGTGGATCGCTACATCCCCAACCTGGTGGCCCGGCCTTTCGAGATGACCCGGGACTTCGCCCGCTCCATCCTGGAAGTCGTGCCTTCCGAGCCTCTGGCCGCAGTGGTGAACGACGACCAGGCCTGGGCCGAGTATGCCGCCGACGAGCAGAAGCTGGGCCGCTTGCTCCTGGTTGAGCTCCTCTGCTGGCAGTTCGCTTCCCCCGTCCGTTGGATCGAGACCCAGGACCTGCTCTTCCGCTCTCAGGAAGACGATGGTCTGGCCGTGGAGAACTATGTGGAAGTCGGCCTGGGCAATTCGCCTACATTGGCCAATCTGGGTACCAAGACCTTGATGCTGCCGCAGTTCGCTGATCGACAGGTGAACGTCTTTAACGTGGGCCGGGATGAAGCCCGCGTCTACATGACCGATTCCGATCCTGATTCCCTGGTTCCTCAGACTGATGAGGATGAGCTTGAGGAAGAGGAGGCTCCTGCTCAGGCTGCCGCGGCCCCATCCTCTCCGGTGGCTGCTGCGACCCCGGCTCCCGCTCAAGCTCAGGCTCCTACCGCTCCTGCGGCTGCGGTCCCGGCGACCGAATCGGCCCCTGCCGCCGACATCACCTTCACCGCCTGGGATGGGATCAAGACCTTGATCGCTTACTCGGCCAAGATCCGTCCTGATCAAATCGGCTCCGCCGATACCACTGACACCCTGACCAACGGCGTCTCCTCCCGCCGCAACCAGCTCCTGATGGATATGAGCTCCGAACTGGCCGTGCCTTCCATCGAAGGCGCGGCCGAAGCCCCCGTCAGTGCTCTGCAGGCCGCAGTCGTCAAGGCCGCTCCTCGTTACAAGGCCTTCGGACCGGTTCTGTCGGAAGCCATCCGCGAACGTCTGCATCAGCTCTTCGGCTCCGCCGGCGTCAAGCAGGCCCGCATCGCCCGAAGGTTGAACGAGGCTTGGGGCCTGTCGGAAGGTTGGGCTGCGGCCGTCACCGCCGAACTCCTTTTGGCCACCCGTGAAGGCGCCAGCACCCGGGGAGGGGACCTGGCCGCCCTGCCTACCGAAGCCGTTTCCAACGCCGCCGACGCGGACGCTTTGATTGACCAGGCCGTGCAGGCCGTGGCCTCGGATAGGGGAGTGACCGTCTCCTTGCAATCCGCCCAGTCCGCCGGCTCCGGAGCCATGGTGGATTCCGCCGCTTTGAAGGAATTCGCTTCCGGCATCACCGGGGAAGATGGTCTTTTGGCCTCCACCGCCCGCTACCTGCTGGATAAACTGGGCTTGACCGCAAACCAGCAGGCCGGTGACTCCGAAGAGGATGAATCCGCCGCCGTCGTGGAAGCCGTCACCGCCGAGCTGGGAGCTTCCTGGCCCAAGCAGGTGGAGCCCCGCTTCGATGAGCGCAAGGCCATTCTGCTGGATGACCGTTGGGCCAGCGCTCGCGAGGACCTGGCCCGCATCTTCTATCAGCAGGAAGACGCCGACCAGGTGTCCGCCGCCAACTTCGCCGGTGCCGGCCAGGCTGTGGCCCGACAGGCCGCTTGGTACGCCCAGAAGGCTAACGAATCGGGCAAGAAGGAGATGGCCGATCTCTTCTCCGCCATCGCCGCCCAGGCCCAGGAAACCCAGCAGAATCCTTCTGATTCGCAGGATTCCGAGGATTCCCAGGCCTTCGCCTTTGCCAAGGACGTGGCTTTAGTCACAGGTGTCTCCGCCAAATCCATCGCCGGACAAGTCGTGGCCGGACTGCTGAGGAAGGGGGCCACCGTCGTGGCCACCAGCCATTCCTTCAGCACCGCCTTCATCCAGTGGGCCAAGCAGGTTTACCGGCAGAACGCGTCCGGCTCCGCCAAACTCTGGATCGTTCCCGCCAACCTTTCCAGCTACAGGGACGTGGACGCCCTCGCCTCCTGGATCGGTTCCGAGCAGAAGGAGACCCATGTGGCCGATACCACGGTGATCAAGCCCGCCTACCAGCCCACCCTCCTTTACCCCTTCGCCGCTCCTTCCATGCACGGCACCCTCGCCGATTCGGGCCAGCTCTTCGAGTCCCAGGCCCGCCTCATGCTCTGGGGTCTGGAACGCCTGATCGCCAAGCTGGGGCCCCTGGACACCGACACGGATGTGGATCATCAGCTCCATGTGATCCTGCCGGGGTCTCCCAACAGGGGCACCTTGGGCGGGGACGGCGCTTACGGCGAGATCAAGAGCGCTCTGGACGCCATCATCAACCGGTCCCGGGTGGAGAAGGATTGGTCCTCCAATGTCACCTTCGCCCATCCGCGGATCGGCTGGGTGCGAGGCACCGGCCTCATGGGCGGTAACGATCCTCTGGTCGCAGCCGTTGAAAAGCATGGGGTCCGGACCTTCAGCACCGAAGAGATCTCCCAGAAGCTGCTGGATTTGGCTTCCGAACAGTCCCGCCAGGAGGCCCGCAAGGCCCCGCTGGATGTGGACCTGACCGGAGGCATGGGGTCCGTCAGTCTGGACATGGCCGCTTTGAAGCAGGAAGCCGAAGAGATGGCTGCGGAGACTCAGACTGATGCCGCCTCTTCTGCTGCAGCTTCCGCCGCCTCCGCCGATCCCCAGGCTTCTCAGACTTCCGACCAGTCCCTGATCAAGGCTCTGCCGACCTTGCATCAAGCGGCCCAGGCCCAGGATGACCTTTCCCAGTGGCAAGGCGTGACCGCCCGTCCGGAAGACCAGATCGTCATCGTCTCCATCGGCGAGTTGGGCGTCTGGGGCTCCGGCCGTACCCGCTGCCTGGCTGAGCGGGGCATCCATCCTGATGGACAGGTGGATCTGAACGCCGAAGGCGTAATCGAGCTAGCTTGGAACATGGGCCTGATCTCATGGCAGGATTCCCCTGAACCCGGCTGGGTGGATCAGGAAGGGAACCTGGTTCCCGAGTCGGACATCTATGACCGATTCCATGACGAAGTCGTGGCCCGCTCCGGCCTGCGGCCTTTCGACGACGGCATGGGGGCCGATTATCTGCATGGGACCGATGAGAAGGCCGCCGAGGTCTTCCTGGACCATGACATCACCTTCTCCGTCGCTTCCGAAGCCGAAGCCAAGGAATATCTGGACGCCGACCCCGACCATACCCGTCTGCGGCATGACGCCGAGAACGGTGAGTGGCTGGTCACCCGGACCAGCGGGGCTTCCGCCCATGTGCCTCGTCGGGCCGTCATGAGCCGGACCGTCGGCGGGCAGTTCCCTCAGGGCTTCGATCCTCAGCGCTGGGGCATCCCCGCTTCCATGGTTGATTCGGTCGATCCCATCGCCTTGTGGAACATCGTCACCACGGTGGACGCCTTCCTCTCCGCTGGTTTCAGCCCAGCCGAGCTCCTGAAGTCCATCCACCCCTCCAAGCTGGCCTCCACTCAGGGAACCGGCTTCGGCGGCATGCATTCCATGCGTCAGCTTTACGTGGACCGTTTCCTCAACAAGCCTTATCCTACCGACATCCTGCAAGAGGCCTTGCCGAACGTGGTGGCCGCCCATGTGATGCAGTCCTACGTCGGCGGTTACGGCAACATGATCCAGCCCGTCTCCGCCTGCGCTACGGCGGCTGTCTCCCTGGAGGAAGGCGTCGACAAGATCAAGCTGGGTAAGGCTGACTTCGTGGTCACCGGCGCCATCGATGACATCGGCGTGGAATCGGTCAATGGCTTCGGCGATATGAACGCCACCGCTAATTCCGAAGAGATGTACGCCAAGGGCTTGTCCGACCGCTTCTTCTCCCGGGCTAACGACCGCCGTCGCGGCGGCTTCCTGGAGGCTCAAGGCGGCGGCACCATCCTGGTGACCCGAGGCGATCTGGCCTATAAGCTGGGTCTGCCTGTGGCCGCTGTGGTGGCTTACGCCAACTCCTTCGCCGATGGGGCCCATACCTCCATCCCGGCTCCCGGCTTGGGCGCTCTGGCCGCTGCATGCGGTGGCAAGGATTCGGCCTTGGCCCGCGATCTGGCCCGCTTGGGCCTGACCACCGATGACATCGCCGTGGTCTCCAAGCATGACACCTCCACCAACGCCAACGACCCCAACGAGTCCGAGCTGCATAACAGCCTCCAGCACGCTTTGGGCCGCGCGGATGGCAACCCGCTGTACGTGATCTCCCAGAAGACGATCACTGGCCATGCCAAGGGCGGGGCCGCCATCTTCCAGGTCAATGGCCTGACTCAGGTCTTCGCCTCCGGCCTCATCCCGGCCAATGCTTCTTTGGATTGCGTTGACCCCAAGCTGGCCGGTGACGACTTCATGGTCTGGTTGCGCAAGCCTTTGGATCTGGCCTCTCAAGGCAAGACCATTCGGGCCGGTTTGGTCACCTCCCTGGGCTTCGGCCACGTCTCCGGCCTGGTCGCTCTGGCTCACCCGGCTGCTTTCGAAGCAGCCATCCTGGCCGCCTATGGGCAGGAGGGCCTGGATCAGTGGCTGAGCCGTGCCAACGCCCGTCTGGCCGCTGGGCAGCGCCGCTTCCAGGAAGCCATGCTCGGCCACGCCGACCTCTACACTCCGGTTGATAACCGCCGTTTCCATGAGGATGGCCGTGGTTATGATTCCCACGAAGTGGAGAAGGCCATGTTGCTCAATCCTGACGCCCGCTTGGGTGAGGACGGCTATTACGCCGCCTAAGAATTGAAAAATCAGCGGGGCATCCGGCCGATTTATTCGGTCGGGTGCCCCGCTGATTTCCGGCGTTGAAAGTCCGATATGATTCAGGAATGAGACTCCTGATTGATGATAAGGAAGGCGGAAGTATGATGGGTGACATGCATGATGGTATGGCTGGTGGCACGGCTGGTGGCACGACCGAAAGCGTGGGAGATGAAGAGGGGGGAAGCCATCCGCTGCGTCCGTTGTGGGGGATGGGGCATGACCTGGTCTTCATTGACGATTTCGCCGGCCTGGTGGGGCAGTCCTCGCCTGCCTCACTCGGCGCTCCCTCCGCTCCCGTCTCTTCCGCCGGGTTCGTGGCCGCCGCCGCGCTTTCCCGCTGCTCCGCCTTCACCCGGTCCTCCTTCTCCAGTCAGGAAATCCGCCAGGCCCAGCAAAGGGCAGCCACGAAGAACGACTCCTTCGCCTTGCACCTGGCCGGACGCTGGGCCGCCAAGGAATCCTTCGTCAAAGCCTGGTGCCAGCTCCTGTCCTTCGCGCCTTCCTCCCGCGTGGAGCCCGCTTCCGACGGGAATCTTTCCCAAGATGGGAATTCTTCCTATGGTGGATATCCCTATAGTTTGGAGAATTTCCCTTGGAAAGAGGTCGAAATCATCGCCGACGCCCATGGAGTCCCTTCTCTACGCTTATCCGCCAAGCTGGATAAGGCTTTCCGCGGCTCTTTGGATCTGGCATCCGACCAGCCGGTCGACTTCCGCCTGTCCATCAGCCATGACGGGCATTACGCTTCCGCGGTCTTGGGGATTGGCATTCGTTGATATCTGATACGGGTCGCCGGGTTTTGGGAGCGTTTTCTTTAAAGTAATGAGGTATTCACAGCATGTGATTCCTCGTCCTGACCGCCCTGAGCCGGCTCCCGGTCATCGTTTTGGCGGGTTGTGGAAGCCGCCCTGATTCACGCCGCGACCATGGTGGCCAAGGTCGCCTTCAGCCAGCTTTCCTTTGCCGGCGGCCTGGTGGAGGGTCGCTTTCGCCCTGCTTCTTTTATGGCTTTGGCGGCGTCCCTGGCGTTCCAGCGTCCGCGGATCCGTTCTGTCTCGGATGGCTTCGGGCTGGCGTCTGCCATCCCGTCCCCTGGCAATCATGCAAACGGATTACCCAACAGCTCTTTGCTCTTCAATGCGTATGAGGCATGAAATACTGTGTTGCGAATGCAGCGAATGAGGCTAATGCTGCGAAGGCCGCAAGGCCGCTAATGCACGAAACGCAGGAAGAGCTCCGCGACGAAGATCGAGGCGATGGAGACCGTCGCGAATCCTCCGACCAGCATCTTGGGCAGCATGCTGTTGAGGAGGAAGGCCCTCTCGTGCTCGTCTTCGGTCAGGTTATGGACCACGTCGGTGGTGAGGATGTAATCGGCTGGGAATCCGCACAGGGCGGTCAGGGCGCAGGCGAAGGCCATGGGCCGGCTCATTCCGAACGGCTTGGCCAGGACGAAGGAGGCCAGGAACATGCCGAGCAGACCTAGGACGATCAGGGCCAGAACCTTGAGGATGATGCTGCCGATGGCTTGGGGGGTGGCGTTGCTCAGCTGGGAGAAGACATAGGCGAGCAGCCCGTACATAAGCCAGTTGAAGACCTTGGCCTTGTTGAGGGCGTCGTCATCCAGGAATCCGAGCGCATGGAAGATGACGCCGAAGATCAGGCAGAAAACGGCTGAGTTGACGGCGCCATGGGTGAGGGCGGAAAGCCAGGTGCCGAGGACGGCGATCAGGGCCACCTTGGCCAGGATGAAAGCGGACGTGTTGTAGGACTCGCTGGGGGTGAAGAAGCGGCTCAGTCGTGATTCGCTCGTCGTCTCCGCAGCCACCACTTGCTTCGCCTTCTCGGGGTCATCCTTGTAGATCGCCTGCAGACGCTTGCCTTCGGACTTGAGGCAGGTGGCGATCAGGGGGAAGCTGATGATTTCGTGGACCACGAACATGACGACCGGGAAGGCTGCAAGCTCAGGAAGATGGGCTACGGCCAGGCCCTTGGCCATCATGACCGCCGCCACCAGGCCGCCGGTCAGGGTGGGGACCGTGGAGAAGACCAGGTTCCTGCCGAAGCAGAGGACGCCGACCGTGAGGGTGAAAAGCATGGTGCCGGCGACCCCCAGCAGGGCGATGCAGACGGCTTTCCACTGGCGCAGGAGTTTCTTCACGTTCATGAGGGTGCCCAGGTGGACCAGGAGCATGCCGATGGCGATGTTGGTGAATTCCGCGCCGAAAGACGCCCGGACAGTGATGTCTTTGGGGATGACCGTCCAGAATCCGATCAAGAAGATGATGGCCGTTACGAAGATTGAGGGGATCCAGGACTTGGTCCTTTTGGATATCCATTCGCCAATGAAAATGGCGACCACCACGTAGAGGAAGGCTACGATGTTTGCCATGTGACTTTCTCCTTTCCTGATCTTCGGATTTGTCGCTTTCGACAATTCCGTTTCCGCTCCGGAAACGTACTCCCAGGCTAGTTGTATAAGAATACAAACATCCCTGTGATTACCGGAATCTGAGACGGGAGAAAGGCCAATGAATATTTCCGCCTTTATGCAGGCTTATAGCAAGGTCGTAGGCGGAACCCTATGTGATGAGGTATCGTCGGCGCTATTTTTCTGGTTTGATCTTTTTGATTTCCTCGTGGTATTTGTCTGTGATGGCTGTGCTGTATTTGCCTTCCATGGCTTTGTTGAGGCGGGAGACGATGGTGGTCAGGCGGGTATAAGCGTCGGTTTTCACAGGTTGGATATCTGTTAAAATGGTCGCTTTGGCGATCACGAGTTCCGTACCAAGGACGATGGGGATGTTCTTGCGGGCGAGGGCTCTTTCGATGCCGTCAAGATCAAGATCAGTCTGCCCGGATTGGTCGTCTCGAATCTCTTTTGTTATTGTCATGTGTGGTTTTCTTTTGTGAGGGTGGTGTGCAGGTGGTTGATTGTCTGGTCGTGGTGTTGGGTGAGCGTGTTTTTGCGGTGGTGTAGTTCGTCCCGGTAGGTGCCGAGGAGGTTTTGGGAGGCGATGAGGATGTCCTGGGAGGCTGCGGGGTGGCGGAAAGCGAGGGTCTGGCAGGCGTCCTCCTGGTCGTTGAGGAAGTCCTCGTCGTGTTTGATGCGGGCGAGGGCCTGCTGGTAGTCCCGTTCCTCCTGGGCGAGCATGGCCCTCGCCCGCTCCTGGTTGTTGTTCATAGGTTGGTTTCCTGGTGGTCGAGTTGGGTGTCCCATTGGCGGAACCGGGTGGCCAGGTGGGCGTCCTTGTCCAGGAGGGTCTTCAGGGCGGCGCTGGTTGTGCGTGTCAGCTCGTCCAGGTTCTCATGGGCTTTCTTCACCCGATCCCGGTAGGCGTCCATGCTGGCGGTGGCCTGCTGGATGAACCGTTGCTTGGAGTGGCCTTCCTGGGTGGCGATGTCGACCAGGTCGTCGCGGGAAAGATCGCCGACGGAGGTGAACTGGTAGACGTAGATGTCGGTGATGTCCTTCTCCCACACGTCCCCGGCGGTGGCGGCCTGATGCTTCCTGGCGGCGGCGACCAGCGCGTCGGTGCGCCCCATCTCCTGGCTGACGGCGGTCAGCAGGCTCATCGCCTGCTGGTAGTCCAGGTAGATCTTCTGCCCGGCGGACAACGCCCCGCCGTCCTTCTCCCACTGGGAGCGCAGGTTCTTGAGGGCTGTGTCCGTGCGTAGCTGCGTGGCGTCGATGGTCTGTTCGGTGAGGGCCAGGCTGCCGTCGGAAGCCCACTGGTAGCCGCCCCAGGAGTGTTGCTTGCCGATATGGTCCATCGGGTTGGAGCCTCCCGCGTCCGTGGATTCCACGTGCCGCACCTGGCCGACGGCCTGCTTGTCGTCCCGATAGCCGATGGGCACGAGGTCCTGGGAATCCACGTAGTTCTTCACCCGGCTGCCGTAGGAGCGGGCGCGCTTCTTCTGCCCCTCATTCAGGGCGGGGTAGATGTCGGGGCCTTCGTACAGCCAGGCGCCTTTGATTCTTTTCGCCTCCGCCTCATCCAGACTGGACACCGCGTACTGGCCGTCCATGGACCCCCGGGAATGCCCATACACCTCCACGCTGTAGCCGGGATTGTCCTTCAACGTCTTCTTCAACAACCGCGACGCGTCTTTCAGCTGGCCCGTCACCCAGGGAGGGCGAAGGTCGGGCATAGACGGGCGAGTCAGCATGTTGAGAAGAGGAGGGCAAGGCCGATCCGGCACAGGAGGGGGCGACGGAGAGGACCCCATGATCCGCCCGGCCATCGGCCAATCGTTCATCGTCCAATCCTTGCTGAGCAGCATATTCCCCCGCGACCCCTGGTAGATCACCCGGATCGTCTTCGTCTTCGGATCCTTGACCACCAGGGCGTCCAAACCGTTCGGATTATCCCCCTTCACCCCGTCCCGGCCACGCACCACCCGCGTCACCGTACCCAATTTTGTCTTGTAATGGTCAATGGAAAAGGGATGTCCGACATGCCAATTCTCATCCTTATACCCCTCATTAGTGATCTCCATACGCTGCTTCTCCGTGTAATCGTCCATTACTCACTCCTCACCGCTCTCACCGGACTTGTCGGATTGGGTCTTCTGTGGCGTGGGGAACTCCTCGGGATGCGCCTTACGATACTTCTCCGCCGCGTCATCCGTCTCATCCCACCCCTTCCCGTAACGCCTGTCCAACAAATCCGCCAGCTCCACGGAAGGGCTTCCGTCGCCGTCGATGGGCCCGTACCCCTCGCCGGCGATATAACGCCGATCAATGGCGAAGCTGACGCCTAGCTTGCGGTCATTGTTGACGATGACATCGAAATCGTATCCTCCCATAGGATTGTGCTCAATGGAACCGTCATTGATATAGTAGGTTCTGATCACCCCCTGGCCGTCCAAGGCATGCGGATCTATTTCTCTTAGGTTTACTTCGATGACTTTTTTCACTTCCTGGGAGTGGACGATGCTAATCATCTCCTGCCGGTAATCCATGGCTTTCCTCCTCTCATACACATAACAACCGGAAGGAACACCCACCACCACGACCAGCAGAACAGCCAAAGCCATCACCCAGCCAGGCATCCGACGCTTCTTCTGCAACGCCACGGCAGCCTCCTTCCATCAAAAACTTTCCACCCCATTATGAAACGCTCACACGACAAGCTGAAAGAATCACCAAAAACCGGAGTCCATGCTCAGATGCGGCAAAGGGGGCGGAGGAAGAAGCCGAATGGGAAAAGGACGAAGGACAAGGGAAGCGTAAGAAAAGGAAAAGCCTCGGACCGAGAACGGTGCCGGAGCCTGGTGGCGGAGACGGAGGGATTCGAACCCTCGAACCGCTTACGCGGTTAACACCTTAGCAGGGTGCCCCTTTCGGCCGCTCAGGCACGTCTCCATATTCAATTCGAGCAGAACCCCATGCAAGGAGCAACAAGCATATATCTTATGGAATTCTGTGGACATCCAGGAAGGCCGGTCCTCGTCGGCGAGCCGGTGGAAGAAGACCCTGGCCAATCCTTTCCCTCAGGCGGGCCCAGGGCTGATTCATCCCTGGCAGGGCCAGGGGAACAGGTACAATCCTAGGGTTAAAACCCTTCGGGGTTCGCAAGATGGAAGGCAAAGGAATCGGAATCGTGAAGATTTTCAAACTCAGCCCGGATGATCACGGCAAGGTGGATTGGCCTCTCTTGGACGCCCAACGCCGGTCCGTGGTGACCATCGGCACTTTCGACGGGGTTCATAAGGGGCATCAGGCCGTCTTGTCCACAACGGTGGAGCTGGCACGGAAGCATGATTCCTTCTCCCTGGTCATCATTTTCACCCCTCGTCCCTCCTTTGCCCATCTCGCTTGGAAAGAGGGGAGGACGGCTTCGGAAGAGGAGGACCGCCTGGCTTTGACGAGCCTGCGCCAGAGGGAGGAGCTGATCGCCCGTCAGGGAGTGGATGCCCTCTTCGAAATGGAGTACACGCCCGAATTCGCCCAGACCACCTATACCGCCTTCCTGGGGCAGCTGGTGGGCAAGGTCGGCATGAGGACCCTGGTTTTGGGGGAGGACGCCCGTCTGGGCAAAGACCGGTCGGGAGACATCAAGGCCATCCGCAACGTGGCCCAGGCGGTGGGGGTCTTCGAGCTGGAAGTGGTGGATGACCAAGGGGAGACTGCCGGGACCTGGGTCCCTGGGACCGTCACCTACCAGGCTCCGCAGCGGAAGGGGGAGCCGGCCAACCCGCTGGCAGGCATGTCGAAGGCGCAGAAGCGGGCTTATACCAAGAAACACCACATGCGTCCCGTGCGGGATTGGTCATCCTCCCACGTGCGCGATTGCCTGGCGACGGGCCGCATCGCCGAAGCCAGGAGCGTTTTGGGGCGCGACCCGCAAGTGGCGGGGGTCGTGGTGCATGGAGACGCCCGTGGCCGCGATCTGGGTTTCCCCACGGCCAATGTAGGCGGCTATCGGGAAGGTTTCATTCCGGTGGATGGGGTCTACGCCGGTTATCTTTTGGATTATGGCTTTGGGGATGGTTCCGTTTCCGAAGGGGCCGCTTCCAGGCAGGAAGACCTTTCAGGGCATCCATACCGGGAGTTCGACGGCCGGGATCGGGAGCCGGCCCGCCTGCCGGCCGCCATCTCCGTTGGCCTCAACGACACTTTCCATGAAGCGGGGGAGGATGTTTCCCGTACCATCGAAGCTTACGTCCTCGGTTCCCATGACCTGGACCTTTATGGCCATCGGGTGGCCGTGGATTTCGCCGCCTTCCTGAGGCCCATGGTCAGGTTCGATTCGGCTGAAGAGCTGGTCGACCAATTGAAGGAGGATGAGCGCAGAACGGAAGAGCTGACCGACGGCCAAGCGGGGAGCTGATGACCGATCGTTTGGTTGTGGCCCTTGGATTCCATTCCGCGGTATGACCTTTCGCTGAAATGGATAAGGCCCGAAGTGATGCCGGGCCTTATGCTTTATCCATGTCTGTGGACGGACGGCCTTTGAATCGAATGATTCGCGCCCGCCGCCGACAAGGAGTCTTAGAAGATTCGACGGATGGAGTAGCCGCCGGGGAACATCCACCGCAATTCGCTCACGCAGGTCCCCTGGGAGGGGTTCGCCGCATTCACGACTTTGCCGCCGCCGATGTAAATGGCGGCATGGGAACCATTGGCGATGATGTCGCCGGGCTGGGCGGCCGCCAGATTGGGGACGGCGCGGCCGGCTCCCGCCTGGGCCCCGGAACTATGGGGCAGGTTCACCCCGAAATGGGCGTAGACCCATTTGACGAAGCCGGAGCAATCCCATCCGGCCGTGGTCTCTCCGCCGAAGACGTAGGGGACCTTGTGCACGTACTGCATGCCCAGGGCCACGACGGCCGCCCCCTTGCCGCTGCCGGAGACGAGGGGGGAGTTGTCGGTCGAAGGAAGGGAGGGGGTGGCCGGCTGCCGGGTATTCGCGCCTGTTCCTGCGGTGCCGCCGGCGTTCTGGGCCTGGGCGGTGCGGTTGGCGGCGGCCACCTTGCTGGCCTGGCTGTTGCGGGCCGCAGTGGCGGCTGCGGTGGTGGCGGAAGCGGCCTTGTTGAGGTCGGCGGTCGAAGCGTCGGCCCGAGTGAGCAGGCCCTTGGCCTCATCGATCTTGGCCTTGAGGGTGGCGCGGGTGGAGGCGTCCGCCTGGGAAGAAGATTCGTACGTGCTTTGGGCGGAAGCGGCCGCGACCTGCAGGGTCTGATGGGCTTTTTGCTGGTCAGGGGTCTGGCTGTAGGGGACAGCGGAATTGGTGCTGTTGTCGGACAAAGTGAAAGTGTCGTTCTCGCCGCTGGTGACGGTGACCGACTCGCTCAAAAGGCTGGAGCGGTCTTCGGAACGGGAAACCACCGTGGTTTCATCCAAAGATTCCTTCAAACCATTGCCGGACGCCAAAGCGGGGGAGGTGGAACCGGCCAGGGCGGCCAGGACCGCGATGCTGGGAACGACGGTTCCTAAACGCAGAGCCTTGAGGTTCGCTGGCGTCTTGGCGATACCGGTGGCAAGGGAGGACGTTCCTTTTCTCAGAGAGGCAAGGAAGCCTGGCTGTTCGGGTATGTGTCGACCTTGGGCCAAAGTAAAACTCCTGACTTGTGTGATATTTTCTTCCATCCTAATGGCGGAGGTGAACAAGAAGCCTGTCTTTTCTCTCTCATCCCCGGGGTTTCCTCCCTGTCTCCCTGCCTTTTTCGCAGTCCGAGAAAAGATGGCGAGGGCGAGCGCCGTCAGTCTGGGGGAGGATTTTCCTTCGATTTCCGTGCTCTTTCAGGAGTTTGGCACTTGCTATAAAAGACACCTATAAGCGATCTTCTTAAAAGACGCCCATTTTCGGGCCCCCCTGTTTTATGGTTATAAGCATGCTTTGAAGAAAAGCACTCAGTTATAAGAAAAAGTTTTATCAGCTTTCTCTTCCGGACTCTGGCCATACGTGATCGGAAACCCGCGTCAGGCCTCATAAGAGAGGGGAAGCGCAAGAGGAAAGGCCATCGCATGTCGACTTCGCAAGAGAATCCGCACACTTACCAAACTCCGCAGGACCAACCATCGAATCAGGACCAGCCATCGAATTCGGTCGAGCCCATCCGCGAGGACAACCGCCTGCGCAACGGCATCCTCGTGGCCGTGGCCGTCCTGGTCGTCGCCCTGATAGCCTTCTTCGGCATCCGGGCCGCCAATAAGAACAGGGAGGCAGCCCCCAAAGGCTCCCAGGCCAACCCTGTGGTCATCGGCGTGGTCGGGGCCAAGAACCCCCATTGGAAGGCCTTCAAGGCCGAAGCCGAGAAGGCCGGCATCTACGTGACCCTGCGCAACTTCACCGACTATACATCCGAGAACCCGGCCCTTGCCCAAGGCAAGCTCGACCTCAACGAGTTCCAGCACATCCTTTACCTGGCCAACTACAACGTGAAGAACAAGCAGGACCTGCAGCCCATCGGCGGCTTCGCCGTCTTCCCCCTCGGCCTTTACTCCACCCAGTACCAGTCCCTCAAAGAGATCCCGCAAGGGGCCAGAGTGGCCATCCCCAATGACGAGACCAATCAAGCCCGGGCCATCGTGGTACTGCAGGCCTCCGGCCTGGTCAAGCTCAAAGGCAAGTGGACCGCTTTCACCACCCCCCGCGACATCGACGCCTCCGCTTCCCGGGTCTCCGTTTTCCCCTTGGACGCGGCTCAAGTGGCCAACCAGGTGAAAGCCAAGCAGGTGGCCGCCGGGGTCATCAACAACGACTACGTCAAAGACTCAGGCCTGAGCACCTCCAACGCCCTCTTCCGGGACTCGGCCACCACCCCGTCCGCCAAGCCCTACATCAACGTCTGGGTCTCCCGTAAGGAGGATGTCAACAATCCCGTCTACCGTAAGCTGGTCAAGATCTTCCACAGCCCTGCGGTGCGCGCGGCCGTCAGGCAGCAGTTCGGGCAGGACGTCGCCTTCAACGACGACTCCGCCGAGGACCTGCAGAAGATCCTCAAGAGCGTGGAGTCCGAGGCGAGGTAGGGCGAGCCAAGCTACAACGCGGATGGCAAGGCAGGATTCAGGATTAAGGATTCAGGCAAGGCAAGCCAAGGCAGGGCGAAGCCAGGACGAGCAAAGGACGGATATGGCTGAAGAACAGGATGAGCCCCTCATCTCCTTCGAACATGTGACCAAGGAGTTCCCCCCAGCCAAAAGGGGACAGGACCCGCACGTGGCCGTCGACGACGTCTCCTTCCGGATCGGCAAGGGGGAGGTCTTCGGGATCATCGGCTATTCCGGCGCCGGCAAATCCACCTTGGTCAGGCTGATCAACGAACTGGAAAGGCCCACTTCGGGCACGGTCCGGGTTTTCGGGCAGGACGTGACCGCCCTGTCCGAGGCCAGAATGCAGCCGATCCGCAAGAAGATCGGCATGGTCTTCCAGCAATTCAACCTTTTCTCGTCCAAAACGGTGGCCGGCAACATCGACTACCCCCTCAAACAGGACCATTGGAGGAAGGACTACCGGCAAGCCCGGGTGGCGGAACTCCTGGATTTCGTGGGATTGAAGGAGCACTCCCACAAGTACCCCAGCCAGCTCTCCGGCGGACAGAAGCAGCGGGTGGGGATCGCCCGGGCTTTGGCCACCCATCCCGACATCCTCCTGGCGGACGAGGCCACCAGCGCCTTGGACCCGCAGACCACGTCCGAAGTCCTGGACTTGCTCAAACGGGCGAACAAGGATTTCGGGGTCACCATCGTCCTCATCACCCATCAGATGGATGTGATCACCCACATCGCCGACCGGGTCCTGGTCATGAGCCAGGGCAAGGCGGTGGAATCCGGCCCCCTGTACCGGGTCTTCGCCCAGCCCAGGGAAAAGATCACCCGCGATTTCGTCTCCACCGCCGTCAACACCATCCCTTCGGCCGATGAGGTCGAGCGTTTGCGGGCTCGGTCCGCCGGCCGTCTGGTGACGGTCGTCATGCGCTCGCCCGACCAGGCCCTGGGCATCACCCCTTCGGGCCAGCGGATCTCTTCCATGCTGACCCACCGGGGTATCACCAACCGGATCCTGCAAGGGGGAGTGCAGGATATCTCCGGCAAAGGATTGGGGGCCTTCACTTACGAGTTCTTCAGCGGTCAGAAGGAGTCCCCGGCCGCTGCCTCCCCCGGGGCTGCTGGGCAAGGGGTTCCGGCCGGGCGCCCGGACCGCGACCTGGACCTCGACCGGTATGTTGACCAGCTGCGGTTGGCCAACGTCATCGTGGATTTCGGGTCGGTTTCCCATCCGATTGATTATGACCAAGCTTTGGCCGCTTACCAGGCCAATGAACAGGCTCGGCTGCGGGTCTTGGAGGCGGATGAGTGGCGGCTGGATTACGACCGCTATGTGGAGGTCCCGGCCGGGCCCGACCCAGGCTCTGGGGGACGGACGGCTTCTGACGCGAGGAAAGGGGAGGACGAATGAACGTGAATCTGATCGGGGTGGGCCCGCAAAGCAACTTCCTGGACTTCCAGTCCTATCTGCAGGATGGGTCTGTGACTTCGGCCCTTTTCCAGACCCTCATCATGGTGGCCGTCACCCTCCTGATCGGAGGATTCCTGGGGCTGATCCTGGGCGTGATCCTCTGGGGGACCAGACCGGGCAACCTTTTCGAGAACGCCGTCGTCTACAAGGTCCTGGACGTGATCATCAACCTGATCCGGCCGATCCCCTTCATCATCTTCCTGGCGGCCATGCAGCCGGTGACCATAGCCGTCATCGGCACCTCCATCGGCACCGCGGCCGCCATCTTCCCCATGGTCATCATGTGCACCGTGGCCTCATCCCGTCTGGTGGAGCAGAACCTGGTCTCCGTCGACCCCGGGGTCGTCGAAGCCGCCCGTTCCATGGGGGTGTCCAAGCTGGGGATCATCACCTCCGTCCTCATCCCCGAATCCCTGGCCCCCCTCATCCTGGCCTATGCCTTCCTCTTCATCTCCGTTCTCGACATGTCGGCCATGGCCGGATACATCGGAGGCGGCGGCTTGGGGAATTTCGCCATCGCCTTCGGCTACCAGAAGTTCAATCCTTGGGTCACCTGGGCCTCGGTCATCATCATGATCCTCCTGGTGCAGATCGTCCAAGCGATCGCCAACGCCTTCGCCAAGCGCCTCCTGCGCCGCTGACCCTTGGGCCGTCTGGCCCCGCGGTAGGCCGACCCGCTCGTTTATCCCCTGTGGCATAATGGTCAAGCGTTTTGCCAGATTCGTCAATAAGACCGAACTTCAATCAAACGGAAATCGAAAAGTAAAACAAGAGGGTGAACTATGGCACAGACATCGAACGATATTAAGAACGGCTCCGTCATCAACCTGGACGGCAAGTTGTGGAAGGTGATCAAGTTCCAGCATGTGAAGCCAGGTAAGGGCCCCGCTTTCGTGCGCACCACCATTCAGGAAGTCCTGTCCGGCAAGATCGTGGACAAGACCTTCAACGCCGGGACCAAGCTCGACTTCGAGACCGTGGACAACCGCAACCTCCAGTATTCCTATCGGGATGGGGACAACTTCGTCTTCATGGACATGCAGACCTTCGACCAGGTCATGATCCCTGAATCCCTGGTGGGGGAGCAGGAGAAGTTCCTCTTGGAAGGCACCGACTGCATCGTCTCTTTCCATGATGGCAACCCCCTGTCCGTGGAACTGCCCGCCTCCGTGGTCCTGACGGTCTCCCATACCGAACCTGGCCTCCAAGGCAACCGTTCTTCCGCCGGCACCAAGCCCGCCACCGTGGAGACCGGGGCCGAAATCCAGGTCCCCCTCTTCATCTCCGAAGGCGAGAAGGTGAAGGTGGACACCCGCGACGGCTCCTACCTGGGTCGCGAAAACTAAAGATGGCACGAGCACGGACCACCGCGCGCAAGCGCGCCCTCAACACC
This sequence comes from Parascardovia denticolens DSM 10105 = JCM 12538, assembly GCF_001042675.1. Lineage (NCBI taxonomy): Bacteria > Bacillati > Actinomycetota > Actinomycetes > Bifidobacteriales > Bifidobacteriaceae > Parascardovia > Parascardovia denticolens. Next base: position 1,496,611 of record NZ_AP012333.1, on the reverse strand, counting down.
CTGTACGAAGCCGATGAGAAGGGTGAAGAGATCGTCGATTTATTGGATGAGCGTTTGGCCTATCCCGGGGCCCAGACTCCTCTGCCTCCTTACGCCCAGGAAATCGTCCGGGGAGTGGCTTCCCACCGACGGACGGTGGATAAGGCCTTGGAAGAGCATTCCGAAGGCTGGGACGTGAAACGCATGCACGTCCTGGACCGCAACATAGCCCGGATGGCCGCCTGGGAGATCATCTACAACGATGATGTCCCCGCCAAGGTGGCCATCGACGAAGCCTTGACCTTGGCCAAAGCCTATTCGGATGACGAGGCCCCCCACTTCCTGCACGGACTGCTGTCCGCCATCGAACGGGACGCCGAGCAGATCCGTCTGGAAGAAGCCGATTGGGAACAGGAACAGGCCCGTTTGGCCGCCCAAAAGGCCGAAGAAGCCGCAGAGACCGAGACCGTTGAGACCGTCGAGGAAGGCGAATCGACTCAGGAAGCCGATCAAGCCAATCGGGCTGAGCAGGACGGGCAAGACGAACCGGCCGAAGAAGCCGGGGAACTCGCCGGCGAGGAAGGCGAACCGGAAAACCGGAACTAAACGAATCCTTGGCATGAAGGCCGATGAACGGGGCGCGTCCCCTTCCCCCCATCGGCCTTCCTTCGTTTTCCACCTTTGTACAATAGAACTATGGCGCAGGATACCGATACTATGACCCCTCTTTCTTCATCCGCTCCTTCCCGGCCCGCTATGGACGGGACAGGCAGGCAGACGACGCGAGGCAACCGCGCCAGACGGCAGGAATTCGGCCTCCGTCTCAGCGATTCCATGAAAGAGCACGGCCCCATCTGCGTGGGGATCGACCCCCACCGCAGGAACCTGCGGGATTGGGGTTACCAGGTGAGCGCCGAAGGGGCCGAACTCTTCGCCATGCGCATGCTCCAGGCCGTGGTCGGCCGTTGCGCGGCCGTGAAATTCATGATGCCCATGTTCGAACGCTACGGGTCCAAAGGCATCGCCGCCTTGGAACGGGCCTTGTACGCCGCCCGTCAGCTGGGTCTCATCACCATCGTGGACTGCATGCGCGGAGGTCTGTCCACCACCCTCTCCTCCATTGCCGACGCCTATCTGAAGCCCAACGGGCCCTTGTACGCCGATGCCATCACTCTGATCCCCTATTACGGTTTCCATTCCCTCAACGGTCTGATCGAAGACGCCCTCAACGAAGGGCATGGGGTTTTCATCGCCTCCTTGACTTCCAACCCCGAAGCCATCGACTTGCAGACCTCCCTGCGGCAGCAAGGGGAATACAAGGGGGAGACCGTGGCCTACGGCATCGCTCGGGCCGCCCAGGACTACAATGACGGTTTCCAGGGGATGGGCTCGGTCGGCCTGGTCGTCGGGGCCACCATCGGACATCAGATGAACCTGAACGGCATGAGCACGGCCAGCTTCACCGGCCCCATCCTTTCCCCCGGCTACGGCTGGCAAGGGGCCAATTCCAAAGACTTGGAGATGGTCTTCGCCGGGACGCACGGGAACGTCCTGGTCACCGTGGCCCGAGCCATCGCCGCTTACGGGCCGGATATACCCAGCCTCCAGAAGAAGATCACCGAATACCGTGACGACATTCAGACGGCCTTCGACGACATGGAGAAGCGGATCGCCGGGGGCCAGACCCCGGCCCAGATTGCCCAAGATATGAAGGAAGGCTGACTCCAAGGCCAAGAAGGGGTTCAATCAGGTGTCGGCATCGGTATCGATCAAGCATAAGAAAGCAGGAATCATGACAGAGGCGACCATGGCAGACCAAAAGGCGGCCCAGACCGGCAAGCGAGCCGGCGGGAAGAGGAAGCGCCGGCTCGTGGTCCTGGCCGGCCCCACCGCGGTCGGTAAAGGGACGGTGGAGAAGGCGGTGAAGGCCCGGCATCCGGAGCTGTGGATCTCGGTCTCCGCCACTTCCCGCCCTCCCCGCCCGGGCGAAGTGGACGGAAAGGACTACCACTTCGTCAGCAAGGCTGAATTCGAAAGGATGATCGATCAAGGCGAGCTTTTGGAACACGCCATCGTGCACAGGAGCGATTATTACGGGACCCCCTTGCGTCCGGTCTTGGACCACCTGAACGCCGACCTGCCGTCCATGCTGGAGATCGATGTGCAGGGGGTGCATCAGGTGAAGGTCCGGTCCGCCGAGCTGGGCCTGGATCCGATCTACGTTTTCCTGGCCCCTCCCAGCTTCGAAGATTTACGCAAGCGCTTGGCCGGCCGTCACACCGAGACTCCGCAGCAGCAGGAAAGGCGGCTGCGGACCGCCCGTCAGGAATTGGCCCTGGAGGGGGAATTCGACCGGGTCATCGTCAACGACCAGGTGGAGAAGGCGGCCTCCCAGCTCTGGGAGATCCTCGACCAAGCCTGAGGCTCTGCGAACTTAAGCGGCGCTCGCTTCCGCCGGATGGTGGATATGCACGTCCAAAGCGGGAGAATCCTGGGACTGGGCTTGCAGGATCGAGCTGATCGCCCCGGTGAAATTCTCGTTCTCCTCCCAGGACCGGCCGGACCGGCTGCTTTGGTGGGGGACCATCAAAGGCCCCTGGTTCTTCAGGGAATCCTCGTAACGGCCGATTTTGACCGCATACCGCAGGGCGTAGGCGTCTAAAGGATCGGTCGGGTCCCAGCCGGTCAACTCGGTCACCTTCCTCAGCCTATACCGGGCCGTATTGGGATGGATGACCATGGCCTCGGCCGTCCGCTCGAAAGAGGAGCCTTCCAGGAGGTAATACTCCAAAGTCTCGATCAGATCCCCGTTTTTTGAAGCGTCCCTGATGGATTGATAGACGTCGTAAAGCTGGCGGAAGGCCACGACGTCCCCGAACAGGGCCCTTTCGGCGATCAGGTCGTCGGCGTAGATGGGACGCGAAGGGTTCATGACGGCGGCGGAGGCGAAATAGCCGTTATAGGCGGCTCGGATGCTGTGGGAGGCGCCTTCGTAGCCGTAGGACCGCGGCCCTACGCACATGCAGGCCTCCCTACTGAACAGGGTCTCCAAAATGTCGAGGATTTCGTGGAAATGGTCGTCGCTGTTCCCTCCGACCAAGACCATGAACAAGGAGTTGGTGTGGGTCCCCATGAGGGCTTCCACCCCCAGTTTGCGGATGGCCGCCTGAGCTTGGGTCTGGTAGAAGCCGGCCATGATCTCCGAATGCACGTCCGAGCGGAAGCGGCCGACCACGGAGAAGAAGCGGGTGCCGTTGTCCCACCCGTAGATGCTCATGCGGGATTGGAGGGAGAGGTCCAGGTTGTGGTCCAGGAGGGAGTTGATGACCAGCCCTTCTTCGCGGGCCATCCAGCGGCTGCGGGTCTCCGCCACTTCCGCGTAGACGCTGGCCGCCGAGAAGGCCACTTCCCGGGAATAGTAGAGGACGGCCTCATAGTAGTCCCGCTCTTTGCCTTCGGGGGCGATCAGGGAGATGTTCTCCGAAATCACTTTGACCACGGTCCGGGTGTCTTCCAGGACGTTGGACAAGCTGATGGCCCGGGCCGTCTCGATGGGGGCGATGGAGAAAAGATGGTCGGCGTTGATCTCTTCCCTGCTTTTGACCGGTTCCGGCTGGGTGGCCCAGGCCAGGTAGTCTTCGATGGCGGTCAGGGTGATCAGGTTCAGGAACTCCCGTTCCTCCGTGTTCAGGTTCCGGTACCAGCGCAGGTTCTTAATCATCCTTTCCTCGGATATGCTGAAGAGCTGGCGGGCTTTGGCCGCCATGTCCGGGCTGAGGCTGGGATTCTCAACCTTATGCGCCAGCCGGTCCATCATCGATCCGCCTGCGGCTTCCTTATCATCCCGTTCGGTGTTCGTCATCCTCAAACCTCGTCAAGTGGCAATCAAGAGATACTGTCCGTGTCCCTTCTTCCCCGTTTATGGTCTTCCCCCGCCTCTCGGAACGGGGGATTTGAGGGAAACTCCAAAAGGAATCCCGGGCTATCACTCCCGCGTCTTCCATTATAGAGGCAAGCGGTGCGAAATCAAGCCCCGGACCGGTCAGAGATGATTCAGGCGAAGGAAGGGCTTTCCAAGGACTTTTGTAGGTGACCGACAAAAGTCGTGGGGCCGTCGATTGGTGCCTCGGGTTGAGTAGGCTGTAAGCAGGACAGGCATAGGAAAGGGTTGATATGGCAAGAGACGACGTATTCGACCAGGAGGAAGCGCGCGTTTTCGACTTTCTGCAGGCTTGCTTGGGCCCCCATGCCGGCGACTGCTCTGAGGCTGGTCGGGCCGCTGATTTCGACGGGACGGGGGAGGGCCCAGCGGAGACCTCTCAGGGGGAGATCGGCCGTGCTCTGGCCGTCTACGGCCCGCCCAACAGCGGAAAAACGACCCTGGCCCGTGATGCGGCACTGCAGGCCTTGAGAATCATGGCTTCCGACCAAGCCAGGACCGGTAGGCTGGTGGTCGGGCCGGATAATGACCACGCGGTCGCCCTGGTGGCGGCCAGCGGCAGGCAGGCCAAGGAATCCAGCCATTATCTTTTGGGGAAGATCGACGTTTCGGCCCAACCCCGTGTCTCCCAGACCCTGCCCGCCTTGGCCTATTCCATCCTGGTGGCCCTCCAGGCGGCGGAGGGGAAGGCTTTCCCCCGCTATCTCAATGCGGCCGACCAGGATGCCCTCATCCACCAGGTCTTGAAGAGGCATCAGGACCATGCCCGCCAGGGGGAGCTGTGCGAGACCTGCCGGAGCCTGAGGGATTTCTTCCAGGAGGATTCGTATCAAAGGCGGCAGGGGAGCGGAGAGGATGAAAGACCCGCCGCCCGGGGTTCGGACCTGACCGCGGCCGAGGCCAGCCAGCTGTTCGACCGGCAGCTCAACGACGATTTCGCCGCTTCCTTGCGGTCCATTTTCGCCCGGATGAATGAGCTGGGCGTCCGGCACGACCTGAAGGAGGAGATCGGGCGGGTGGCCGGGAACGGGATCAACCTGAGGCTGAAGGAGGCCTGGTCGGTGGCCTTCGAATTGCGGCGGGAGTATGCCCTGGCCATGAAAGACCTCAACGCCAGCAGGGGGACCTTCAACGTGGATTCGTCCTACCTGTACGGGCAGACCCAGCGGTCCCTGGCCCGGATCAAGGAGGAAGGACGTTTGTCCTCCATCGGGCGGGCCTTGCCCCGCCTGGTGGTCGTGGACGATTATCAGGAGACGACCTTGGCCGGGGCCGCCTTTTTGGGCCAGCTGCAGGATTGCGGGGTGAACCTGGTCCTCATCACCTGCCCGGATGAGGCCGTCCAGACCTTCCGCGGGTCCTTCCCCGAATTCCTCAGCGTCCGTTTGCCCCAAAGCCCCAAGGAATCCTCCCCGATCCCTGGCCAAGGCTTCATCTCCGGCCGCTTGGGGCGTTTCGGGGCACAAGAGGTGACCCTGCCCCAGCCGGCCTGTGACCAGGGGGCCGACTCCCAGCCGGAGGACCCTTCCCTGGCCTCCCGGATCAGCCTGTCCATCGCCTCATCCCAGGAAAGGGACGCAGGCATCGGCAGCCGGCCTTGGAAGATCAAAGGGGATGCGACCCCGGCCCAGGCGCGTTTTTACGGGTCGGACAGGGAGGAGACCGCGGCCTTGGTCCGGCGGATCCTCTCTTTGCACCTGGTCCAAGGCGAGTCGTACGACTCCATGGCCATCATCTGCCATGACCGCTCGAAGCTGTCCACCTACGCTTCCGCCCTGCGGCAGGAGAACGTGGCCGTCCGCCTGGCCCAGGTAGGCCTGCCCCTCTCCCAAAGCCCGGCGGTGGAAGGGCTGTTCGACTTCCTGGAACTGTCCCAACTGAGCCAAGGCGATCTGGGCCAGCTGTTTTCCCTCCGATCCTTGGATGAGCTCGCCCTTTCCGCTTATCGAACCTTCCTGGATTACCTGCGTGGGCCTTATGGGATGGTCCACGGGGCCGAATCGGCCGATTCCGTCTTGAAGGCCCTGGCCTCCATCGTCAACCAGGTCGACCGGGGCCCCTCCGCCGATTCAGGCCCGCTTCCGGCGGAAGTGGAGGCCGTGCGTTCCTGGCTGGAAGAGGCCGTGAAGGAATCCGACTCCAGGAAAGGCGATCGCCTGCAAGCCCGTCGCGAACAGGAGGATGGGGGTCCCGACCCGGCCGAATCCGGCCAGGCCCGACCCGAGCCTGACGCTTTCGCCGGCTCCAGCCAGCAGACCATCTTCCTTCAGCTTTTGATGACCCCGGAAAAGCAGGCTCAGGCCTTAGGCGGCTTCCTCACCCGTCTGGCCCCCCGGAAGGACAAAAAGACATGGCGGGACTGCCTCCGCCTTCTGATCGACATCCGTTCCTGTCAAAGCCGGACCAGGGGTAAGACGGCCACAGGCAAGGCGGCAGGCGGCGAAGGAAGCGGGGCTCTGCAGGACCAGCCGGTCGCCCTTTTGGATCGGGCCTTCGCCCTGACCGGTCGTCAGGCCCAGTGGAGGGATCTGGCCTTGCACAGTAAGGAGGAGACCGTGCGGGCCCAGGCGAACGAATGGCTGGATACGGTCGTCCGTCTCTTCTCCGAGGCCCAGAGCACGCGGACCTCCATCCGGCGGATCGACGACTTCATCCGTCATGTCCGCAGCCAAGACATAGCGGCTGATTCGTTGGCCAGGAAGGCCCCGGTGAACAACGCCGTCACCCTGCTCACCCCTGCCGGGGCGGCCGGAGGACATTGGGATTATGTCTTCCTGCCCCGGGTCCAGGACGGGATTTGGCCGAACCTGGCCTTGCGCGACCAGCTTTTCGCCGCCGACGATCTGGCCGACGTCATGTTCCAGGGGAAGATCCTCGACCCCCAGGACCGCTATTCCACCCACATGCTCGACCTCCTGCAGAACGAGAAGAAGAGTTTTCTGCTCGCCGTGACCCGGGCCAGGAAAGAGGTTTTCCTGACGGCGATCAAAAGCGAGGACGAAGGGCCGTCCGATTTCTTCTCCGTCTTCCTGCCGGGGAAGGTCGGTCTGGAGTCCCCGGCATCGCCGGAAGGAGGGACCGGACAGGAGGAAGGCCGCCGTGGCGGGGAAGGGCTTTCCTCGGATCAGGAGCCGGTCAGCCCCCATGAAATCCTCTTGCAGGCCCGCAGCCGGATGGCCTATCGGTTGGCCCGCGCCTATGAAGCCGATTCCGATTCCAACGGCGAAGACAGCGCCATCCCAGCCGTCGCCCAGGACCAGGGACTGACGGACGCGGCCCAGGCCATGGCCCTTTTGGCTGACGAAGAAGAGGCCGACCCCTCCTCCTGGTCTTTCTACTACCAGGATGATCAGGAGCCGCAGGAGGAGGAGCTCCTCCAGGCCCCGGGTCCGTCCGATGCAAGCGGGGGAGGGCCCTCCCAGATGGCCGGGGAGGAAGTCGCGAACGAACCCCGTACCGTCTATCTGTCCCCATCTGCCGTGGATTCCGCTTGGTCCTGCCCGGTCTGCTATTTGCTGGACCGCAAGATGCACGGGCCTTCCGACTCGTCGGTGGCCACTTCCTACGGGACCCTCATCCATAAAGTCGCTCAGATCGCCACCGAGCAAGGTCTGGATAAGGACTATGGCCAGGAATACCGGCAGGCGGCCGTCGGCGGGCAAGAGGAGATCCTGACCCAGCTGACCAATCGGCTTATGGCCATCTACCAAGAGGAGAAGGCCGAAATCGACGACACCCACGTCACCGAAGAGGTCTACCGGGCATTATCCAATGACGCCGGAACCCGGACCCTCCTGCAAAGGATGGCCTTCTACTTCCTGGAATCCCAGCTGAGCTCTTACGCCCGGGACCATGACGGCTTCCAACCCCGGATCGGCAAGCTGCTGGAGACGGAGACGGAAAGGACCTTCACCGCCCATTTCACCATGGAAGACATCCGCTATGCCTATAACCGGATTCCGGACGTCGACGGCGGTCCACAGCTGACCCCGGTCAGCCGGCGGACCTTCCTCCATCTGCTGGACGCCTTGGTCGGAGGCTTCCCCTTCGCCCGTCGGAACTCGGTTGACGGGGTCCCCTACGAAGAAGCCCTCATGGAGACTTTCTACCAGACCGTGATCTGCCTGAAGGGGAGCATCGACCGGCTGGAGACCCGTTTGGTGGCGGAGGATGGACCAGCCGGCCCTTTGGAGCGGAAGGTGGTCCGCATCATCGATTACAAGACCGGTCATTCCCTGGTCTCCAAAGACACCTTCAACGACCTCCAGCTCATCTGCTACCAACTGGGTCTGGTCTTTGAAGACCGGAATCCCCAGAAAAGCCTGAATGAAAAGGACCTGGTCCGGAAGGCCCAAGGTCGCAGCGATGAAGACAGGTCGGCCCTCCTTTCGTCCGCCCTGCCTTTGGCCCAGGCCGACCTCTTCCCCCTGGCCCTGTCCCCCCTGCCCGCCTGCCGAGGTCATGAGGTCCTGAAAGAGGACGGAAGCATCGACCTGGACGCCACCCGCCACGCCTCCTCCTTCTATCCTGAGTTGACTTACCAGCCGGCGATCTTCGAAGACGGGGCCATCGCCCATGGGCCGGCCTCCAAGGGAGCCCTCCTGCCCCGGCCCTATTACAAGAACTGGGGGAGCATCCTTTATGGGGAAGAGGCCTTGCCCGACCTGTCCCGCCTGCCCCGGCCCGATGGGACGAGGCAGGAGGAATGGAAGCGGATCCTGGCTGACCAGTCGATGAGCGCCGATGAGATCCACGGGCCGGCGACCACCTGGGCCTTGGCCATGATCGGGCGGGTCTTCTACGCCGCCAGCCTTGATCTGGCCGATAAGCTGGACCTGTCCAACCATCCTCCCCGCAGCAGGCATCTGACCTACTGCTCCTACCGGGGCGGGGACCCTGGTCATCAGGACATTTGTCCTGCCTGTTCCGGCTTCATCCCCACCGTCATGCAGGAGCGGGAGAGGGACGACTCGCGCAGACGAAGGAATCAAGGGGGCCAAAGGGCCCAAAGGAATCAAAGGATCCGAAGGCATCAAAGGAACGAGGACTAAAAGGGGGCTGTCATGAGCGAAAGGACAGCGGCTGAGCAAGCCAACGAACAGCAGGAAGACATCATCCAGGCTCCCGCCGACCAGGACCTGCTCATCGTAGCCGGGGCCGGATCGGGCAAGACCTATGTGATGACGAAGCGGATAGCCAAACTCATCACAGACGATGGGGTGGCCCCTCATAAGATCCTTGGCCTGACCTTCACCCGCAAGGCGGCCGGGGAACTCCTGGACCGGGTGACCAAAGAGACCTCCTCCCTTTCCCCCGACCAATCTGCCGGCCGGCCGGGCTTGAGCTACGCCGGCTTCCTTCACCCGACCGTCTCCACCTACGACGCCTTCTTCCAATCCATCGTCCGCCAATACGGGGCCTTGGTCGGCTTGGATGGGTCGGCCGCCCCCCTCAGCCAGGCCGGGGCCTATCAGTTGGCCTCCGAAGTGGTGGGAGAGCATGTGGCCCAGTACGCCCAGGATCTTTTTTCGTCCGATGCGCAGGACTTCGGATCCGGGACGGATTCCGCCTCGTCCGGCGCCTCCTTCGATTTCTCCGGCCCAGCCGATTCCTTCGGACGGCCCGGGCAGGACGGGCGGTCTGGCGGGTCGGACGGCAATGATTCCACCAGTTCCGAAATCGGCAAATTCCCCGGCCTGGTCAAAGACACCCTGGCTTTGAACGCTGAAATCGGCAATTCCATGATCGGACCTGAGTGCGATACCGTGGAGGCGGCCATCGGTCGGATCCGGGCCTGGGATCAGGAGTTCTCCCGCCTTGTGGGTCCCATGAAGGAGAAGGTCGACCAGGCCTTGGCCGATTTGGACCAGACCAAACCTGAGGACCTCAGCAAGAGGACCGAGGAAGTCAAGGGATATAAGGAACGGCTGAAGGCCTTGACGGACAAGGCCAATCTGTGCGACTGTCTGCTCAAGGTCACCCGCCGGCGGGAGATGCTGGTGGATTTCGTCCTCGCCTATGATCAAGCCAAGAAGGACCAGGGCCTGGTGGAATTCAGCGATTTCACCATCGGCGCCTTCCGCCTGGTCGCCCATTACCCCTGGATCTGCCAGGAATTCCGGCAGAAATACTCGCATGTCTTCCTGGACGAATACCAGGACACCTCCACCACGCAGGCCAAGCTCCTCAACGCCCTCTTCCATAAGCCCCTCAGGCCGGGGGAGGGGACCAGGCCTGCCGGAGCCCAAGATCTGGTCAGTTTCGTGACCGCCGTCGGGGATCCCTTCCAATCAATCTACGCCTGGCGAGGGGCCAGTCCCGGGGCTTTCGCCATGTTCTTGGACGATTACGGGATGGAGGAAAGCCAAATCCATAAGATGACCTACACCAGGCGCAACCCGGCCATCATCCTGGATGCGGCCAACCGGTTGACGGCCGGCATGCGGCGGCCGGCCCCCGACCCCTTGGGCAGGACGGCCACTTCGGTCAGGAAAGAGGTCCCGGTCGAAAAGCTCGAACCGACCGACCCGAAGGAGGAGGCCGTCCTGGGTCTGATGGCCTACAAGACCATGGACCAGGAGGCCGATGGGATCGCCCGGTTCGCCAAAGAAGCCATCGCTCGGGCCCGCGATCGCGTCCAGCGCCGGAAGCGGACTGCGGAGTCGTCCGGTGAGCCCATGAGCCAGACCGATTATCAGCGGGAGCTGAACAAGACCCATGTAGCCCTGCTTCTGCGTTCGAAGAGGCATATGGACTCATACCTGCAAGGCCTGACCCGGCAGGGGCTGACCTACCAAGTGGTGGGGGACCAGTCGCTCTGGGAGAGCCCTGGCGCCCAGGACCTTCTGGCCCTGTTGACCGTGGTCACCGACCATACCGACAGCTCAGCACTTCTGCGCCTATTGGCTACCCCCCGTTTCGGCCTGGCCAAGAAGGATCTGATCGTCTTGGCGGCTCTGGCCAAGAAAGCCGACCAGAAATACAAGGATTCGGCGGTGAGGACCCTGCTCGGTCTTGAAGGCGACGGAGATCTTCCCCCGCAGGTCCGGACCCGGGTCGAGGAATTGAAGGCCTGCCTGCCCACAGGCGTTTATCTGACGGACCTTCTGACCGACGGGGATCTGCTGGAATCGTCTTCGCCCTTCCGGTCCGGTCTGAGCCCGCAAGCCCTGAGCCGCCTGCGGAAGGCCTCGGTCGTGATCATGACCGTCAAGAATCGTCTCGACCAACCCATGGAGGAGATCCTGCAGACGGCGGCCCGGGCCCTGACCTTGGATGTGGATTCCGCCGTCGGCCAGGCCATCAAAGCCGGGATCCGGGCGGGGAAGAGGGAGACTGATGATCAGGCCTCCTGGGAGCCTGGCTTCGTCCCCGTCTCCTGTCTGCCCGCCTTCCTTTCCCTGGCCCAGACCTACCATCAGGAGATCGCCGAAGGGCAGACGGCCAGCATCCAGGGCTTCGTCGCCTGGCTCAACGCCAACAAGGAGAATCCGGGGGTGGATTCCCCGGTCTCCCTCGAGCAGGAGGACGGACCTCAGCCGGACGTGGTCGTCATGACCATCCATCAGGCCAAAGGGCTGCAATGGGACGCCGTGGCCGTCGGCGGGATGGTGGAAGGGGTCTTCCCCTCAAATCAGGGGGACCATCTGAAGGCCACCGTCCTGCCTCGGACGAATACGAATGCAGGTATGGCTGTGGATGCAGGTTCAGATGCAAGTGCAGCTGCCTGGGGATTGTTGGATGAGGATTTCTTGGCCGACCTGGTCCAAGCCGACGCCGACGACGGCTACCGTCTGAGGGAGGACCCGGCCGGTCGCCAGGCCCTGGCCCGCGACGGGGCCGAATGGGGCCGGATCAAAGCGGTGCGTCAATATAAGGACCCTGTGTATTCGGCCGAAGCCCAGTCCTGGGTCTTCACCCCGACCGCCGTCCCCACCCCGGTCAGGGCGGATAAGAGCCTGCTCCCGGCCTTCCCCGACGCTTCCCATTTGGCAGGGGCCTTCGCCGACGTGGATTCCTTGGAAAAGGCCTTGACCGATGACGAGACCTCCCAAGCCGTCTCGACCGCGGAGACTCGCATCCGTCTGCGCAAGAAAGGCGCCTCAGACCGCCAGGAGACCGCCCTTGATTATCTCCTGCGGGCCGCCGCCGAAGGCGATCAGAAGGAGCTGGACCGGCTCCTGACCCCTCAGAGGACCAAGACCGGCAAAGAGAAATCAGCGACCGGCAATCTCATCCAAATCAAGAAGAAGATCAGCCTCGCCCTCGGGGAGCTTTACTCCCCAGGCTTGGAGCCGGTCTCCAAGCGACCCATGAGTCTGCGTTCCCAAACCGGACAAGCCCTTTTGGACGACGAACGCCGTCTGGCCTATGTGGCTTTCACTCGGGCCGAGTACGACCTTTTCCTGACCACATATGAAAGCGCGGTCAATAAGGTGGATGACCGCCTTTATGACTCCGTCCACTTCACCACGGTGAGTGACGCTTTGCAGTTGGGCCTCATCGATCCTCCCGCCGCCGGTGGTGGAGCCAGGGCTCAAGAGGAAGGGCGGGTCCCGGCCGTCGACCCCGGCCGGAAGCGGGCTTGGCTGGATTCCCAGGCCATGGACTTGCGCCGTTTCGCCTCGGATTTCTGGCTGGAACTCTTCGGGGCCTACTCCCGTTTGGAGCAGGAGGATCCGGTCCTGGTCGTGGCCGACACCTCGTCCCTGAGCCTTCCCCAGCAGGACGCCTGCGTCCGGCCGGTGGGCTTCTTCCTGGGTTTGGAAGGTCCCCGTTTCCGCGACCAAGTGGTTGGGGAGGCTCTGCAGGATTCCCTGCGCTCCCAAGTGGTGGACCGGCCCCTCTTGTGGCCCATGAGGCAGGATTCCCTGACCGATTACGTGCTGGAGTCAAGCGCCCGGATGGTGCGCGCGGCCCGGGGCCGGGTCCAGGAGATGGGTCTTTCCGCATCCGCCGATCAGCCGGATTCCTCTCCGGGGGAGGCCGGAAGCGGGCTGGTTGCTGATTCTGTCCCTTTGACTGGTGGCACCCTGACTGATGGTCCCCTGGCCCAGGCCGCCTTGCGGACCAGGGCCTGGCGCCGGTCTTCCTCCTTCGTCCCCGGGCAGGAGGGGAGAGGCTCCGGGGAGTCCTCTTTCTCTTCCCTTGCCTCCTCTTCTTTCGCCGACTATCTGACGAATGGCCTGGTCAATGTGACAGCCATCCAGAAGGAATTCAGCCATCAATTGGAGGAGGAATCGCAGGAGGACGGAAAGAGCAAAAAGACCAAGGGCAAAGCGGACAAGACCAAGATGGCCATAGGCAAGGCGGCATCTTCCGCATCCGCCCCCGCGGCCGAAGCCTATTATCGTCCCATGCCCCAGGCCACCTCAGACCTGGCCCAAGCCGGGACCGATTTCCATGCCTGGGCCCAGGAATTCATCCTCCCCGCCTCGCTGTCCTCCTCCGCCGGCCGCCGGGTGGATTTCGGCGAAATCCTCACCCTGCGTCAGCGGCAAAAAGAGGAGGTGGAGCTGGAATGCGCCGCCCAGACCGGTAGGGGAGAAGGGGCCGAGGAGGTGGCGGACCTGTCACCCTCCCCCCGCATGACCGCTTGGAAGAAGAACCTGATTCATTCCGTCTGGGCCAGCCGCCCGGCCTTCGCCGTGGAACAGTCCATCACGGACACCATCGAGGACGGGCGGGGGGGCCGCCATCATTTCCGAGGCTCTTTGGACGCCGTCTTCTACGGCTCTTTGGATGATCCGGACAAGCCGGAGACCTTCACCATCGTGGACTGGAAGACCGGCCACAAGCCGACCGACCCCGGTCAGGTCAAGGAGAAGCTGGCCCAGCTGGACATCTACCGGCTCATGTTCTCCGACCTTATGGGGATCGACATCGACTCCATCGACGCCGAACTCTACTACGTCGGGGAAAAACGGAAGGAGGACCGGGCTATCGTCTGCCCCCATCGCAGCCGCCGACGGATCGAGGAGGCCTTGACCGCGGCCTTGGTCGCCCGCATCCGTCAAGGGCTCCTGGACGATGACGAGGCGCAGGCCGACCCCGATACGGCCGCCTTTCCTCAGGTCGAGGACGAATAAGGCCGCCTGCCGGCGATTCCTGACGACTTCGGAACGGCCGGCGCTAAAATGTTTATCACTCATGAGGTTTTCGAGCAAAGGAGCTGGTATGGATCTGACGCCTGCCTATGTGGCTGACAAGAATCGTTATGACGGTCGGATGCCTTATTCGCGATGTGGCCGCTCCGGCTTGAAGATGCCCCAGATCTCCTTGGGCCTGTGGCATAACTTCGGAGACATCTCCTCCTTCTCCATCATGAGGGCCATGTGCCGGACCGCCTTCGACGCCGGCATCACCCAATTCGACATCGCCAACAATTACGGGCCTGATTATGGGGCTGCCGAGCGCAATTTCGGCCGGATCCTGGCCATGGACCTCAAGCCTTACCGCGACCAGCTGCTCATCACCACCAAGGCCGGCTTCGATATGTGGCCTGGTCCTTATGGGGATTTCGGGTCCCGCAAGTATCTGCTGGCCAGTCTGGACCAGTCTTTGGGGCGGCTTGGCCTGGATTACGTGGACATCTTCTACAGCCACCGCATGGACCCGGACACCCCTTTGGAGGAGACCATGGGGGCTTTGACCCAGGCGGTCCGCTCCGGCAAGGCCCTTTACGCCGGCATTTCCAATTACGACGCCGTCACTACCGCCCGGGCGGCGCAGATCCTGCATGAACAGGGGACCCCCTTCGTCATCAACCAGGTCCGCTACAACATCTTCGACCGTCACATCGAGTCCGATGAGACCGGGGAGAAGTCCGGCGGCCTCAAGTCCGTGGCTCAAGAGGCCGGGATTGGCCTGGCGATTTATTCGCCTTTGGCTCAAGGCCTGCTGACCGACCGCTATCTGGACGGCATCCCCTCCGACAGCCGGGTGGGCCACGATCCCCGCTTCCTCCACCGGTCCGATGTGGCCTCCCGGCACGAGCAGATCCTCCACTTGAACGACCTGGCCGCCTCCCGCGGGCAAAGCCTGGCTCAAATGGCCCTGTCCTGGATCCTGCGCAACGGGGTGGATGGGCCGATTTCCACCGTCATCATCGGGGCCTCCAAACCGGCTCAGATCCTGGATTGCGCCCAGGCCGTGCAGAAGACCTCCTTCAGCCCGGAGGAGCTGGCCGCCATTGACCGGATCGCCCCCGCCAACTGATGATTCCCCTCCGCCCACCTGCGTCAAACCCGGCGCGGATTCCTTCGTCTGTCCCTCATCCCTCGCCGATAAGGAGGATCATGACCGATATCAAGAATGAAGAACCATCTTCGGATCCGTGCCCGACTTCGGACCCGACCTTGGGCCCGACCCCGGACCTGGCTTCGGGGCTTCCGCCCTTCCCCGGTCTGGTCCTACGTCCTTTGAAAGAGGAGGACGTGGATCCCTTGGCCCGGATCGTCCAAAAGACCTGGTTCAAGGCCGACCTGCCTTCCGACCCAGAAAGGGGGGACCCCGCCGGTCGGGGAGACCAGGCCTGGGAGGAATCCCGCGCCCAGCGCAGGCTCCAGGCGGCGAAGTTCGACTTCCTCTTTTACCTGCTCAAATCGACCCACGGTCTGGTGGCCCAGGTCGCGGGCCGGCCGGTGGGGGTCATCCTGGCCGACGTCTTCGTCCTGGATCCCCATGCCCACCCCGCCCTTGCGGGTCAGGACCGGCTTTACCGCGATCACGTCGCCTTCCTGCGTTCCTGGGTGCCGGACGGGGGCCGTTACGCGGACAGCATCATGAAGGACGACCGCGACACCCGTCGTCTTTACGACCAGCATCGATCCCATACCGAGGCGGAGGTGGTCCTTTTCATCGTCGACAAATCCGTCCGCGGCCAAGGCGTGGGCAAGAGCCTGTGGCTGGCCATGCTGGACCTTTTGGATCAGGCCGGGGTGAAGCGCTACTTCCTGTATACGGATACGGATTGCAATTACATGTTCTACGAATACCGGGGGATGCTCCGCATCGAGGAAAGGATCGGCGTGGCCGGTCCTCTGGGGGAGCCCCTGGATAAGTTCACCTATCTGGGGTCGCCTTCGGAGGATTTGTCGGATTAAGCCTGTGCCCAAGTGAGCTTCCTGGTCGTTTTGCCCTGTGACCAGCCTCCTCCCGCTCTTGTCCCTGGAATCGGGCATCATCATTTTATTCATTTGAAAATCGAAGGGTATACGGTATAAAAACGATAATTATACATCGCTTTTCATCTACTACCCCCGTGACGAAAGATTGTGATGACGATGACGGCCAGGAAGACGGAGGTATCCCCCTACCGGCGGATTTTCGCCTTGCCTGGGGCTGTGGCCTTTTCCTCAACCGGGGCTTTGACCCGCATGCCCATGGCCATGGTTTCCCTGGGCATCATCCTGATGTTGAACCAGCTTTATGACAACTGGACCACGGCTGGGGTCATGACCGCCGTCTACGTGCTTTCCGCGGCCTTGGTCACCCCGATTTACGCCCGTCTTTTCGACCGGTGGGGGCAAAAGAAGCTGGGTCTGGCCCTCACCCTCCTCCAGGTCCTCTTCTACGTCTCCTTCGCCCTGGCCGCCCAGGCCCGGGCCCCCTTGCCCCTCCTCTACCTTCTGGCCGTCCTCCTGGGACTGACCTCCTTCTCCGTCGGTGCCTTGGTGAGGACCCGCTGGGCTTGGGCCACGGCCCGGGAAAGCACGGACTCCCTGCTGGATACGGCCTATTCCTTGGAATCTGCCATCGACGAGACCGCCTTCATCATCGGTCCCATCCTGGTGGCCGCCTTGGCCACGGCAGTTTCCCCCACCTTGCCCTTCTATGTCTGCGCCGCCGCCAACGGGATCGGCGGTCTCATCTTTTTCCTCCTGCCGTCGGCGAGCCATAGGGCCATCGGCACGCTGACGGAGATCAAGGAAGCCGATCTGGGCCAGGATCGGGCGGAGCCGGGAGAGGGGTCTGCGGCCCTTCCTCCCGAGGCCGGATCCGCCCCGGAAGGGCCCCTGAAGGACGCTCATCCCAAGAAACTGGCCTTCCTCTACCCGGGCATCCTCATCCTATGCTTCGTTTTCATGGTCTTCAACTCCTCTTTTTCCGCTTTCGACGAAGCCATGACCGCCCTTATGCGTTCGTCCGGCCAATCCCGCTTCCTGGGGGTCCAGCTGGCCATGTTCGCCGTCGGTTCCTGCGCCGGCGCTTTGATTTTCGGCTCGCGCAAACATCAGGGCAATCCTTGGACCCGCCTCCTCCTGCTTATGGGTTTCCTCATGGCGGGATTCATGGGAATCGCCGTCTTCGCCCACTCCCATGACTTCCTGGTCATCGGCCTGATCGAAGTGGTCTTCGGCCTGTCCATCGCCCCCATCTTCGCCACCGGCAACCTCATGATCAAGGAGATCGTGCCCGATTCCTCCCTGACTGAAGGCCTTTCCTGGCTTTCGACGGCCAACACCATCGGGTCCGCCCTAGGGTCCGCCTTCTGCGGCCGTCTTCTGGATTCCTTCGGCCCAGTCTTCGGCCTGTCCAGCCTGTGGATTCTTCTTCTGGCCGCTTTCCTCCTCATCATCCTCGGGTACGCGCGCCATGGCCGCCGGCTGAACCGCCAGGGGTCACGATAGAATAGGTACCGTACTTTGTGCGACGCCTGATTCCACTCTTCTTGAGGAGGGTGGCGGGGGCGTTGGTAGACCGATTACACATGAAGCTAAGATATGGTGAGAAACACGAATAATTCCAATCAGACGAAAAGCGATGGCAGGGGCAAAGGCGGCAACGGCAAGGCCGGCGGCCGTCAGAACCAGGCCCGCCGGGGGAGGAAGGGCCAAGGCAGCCCCTCCCAGGTGGCTCAAGACATTCAGGAAGGGAGGATCGTCCCTCCTCCCAAGTACCGCAAGGGTTCCATGAGGATCGTCCCTTTGGGCGGCCTGGGGGAGATCGGCCGTAACATGAACGTGGTCGAATACAACGGCCATATCCTCCTCATCGACTGCGGCGTCCTCTTCCCTGAAGAAGAGCAGCCGGGCGTGGACCTGATCCTCCCCGATTTCTCTTATATCCGTCCCCGCCTGGATAAGGTGGAAGCCCTGGTCCTGACCCACGGCCACGAGGACCATATCGGCGGCGTCCCTTACCTTCTGCGCGAACGCCCTGACATCCCCCTGATCGGGTCCAAGCTGACCCTGGCCTTCGTCGAAGCCAAATGCCGGGAGCATCACATCGACCCCATCATGCATCCGGTCTCCGGCCGGGACAAGATGAAGGTGGGTCCTTTCAACCTGGAGTTCATCACCGTCACCCATTCCATCCCGGACGCCCTGGCCGTGTCCGTCAAGACCCCGGCCGGGCACCTGATCGACACCGGCGATATGAAGCTGGACCAGCTGCCTTTGGACCACAAGATCACCGACCTGCGTGAATTCGCCCGCCTCGGCGAACAAGGGGTGGACCTGCTCATGGCCGATTCCACCAACGCCGAAGTGCCGGGCTTCGTCAAGCCGGAGACCTCCATCGGGCCGGCCTTGGACAAGGCCTTCTCCGACGCCAAGCGCAAGATCATCGTCGCCTCCTTCTCCTCCCACGTGCACCGCGTGCAGCAGGTGGTGGACACCGCCCACAAGTACGGCCGCAAGGTGGTCTTCGTGGGCCGTTCCATGATCCGCAACATGGGGATCGCGGCCGACCTGGGCTATCTGCATCTGCCGGAGAACACGGTGGTGGACCTGAAGGAATCCCGCGACATCCAGGACGATAAGCTGGTCTACATGTGCACCGGCTCCCAAGGCGAACCTATGGCCGCTTTGGGCCGGATCGCCGACGGCAACCATCCGGACATCGCCATCAACGAGTTCGATACCGTCATCCTGGCCTCCTCCCTCATCCCCGGCAACGAGCATGAGGTCTACAAGGTCATCAACAAGCTGGCCCGTCTGGGGGCCCGGGTGGTCAACCGCGACAACGCGGCCATCCACGTCTCCGGCCACAGCAACGAAGGCGAGCTCCTGTACTTCTACAACATCGTCCAGCCCAAGTGCGCCATGCCCATCCATGGGGAGAACCGCCACCTGATCGCCAACGGCCTCATCGCCGTCAAGACCGGGGTGGACCCCAACAACGTGATCCTGGCCGAAGACGGGGACGTGGTGGACCTCTACCACGGTCAGGCGGCCATCGTCGGCTCCGTCCCCTGCGGTTACGTCTATGTGGACGGCGATTCCGTGGGCGAGATCACCGAAGACGAGCTGGAGAAGCGCCGGATCCTGTCAGAGGAAGGCTTCGTCTCCTCCTTCGTGGTGGTCGATACGGACAAGAAGGAAGTCGTCTCCGGGCCCAAGATCTTCATCAACGCCATGGCCGAAGACGTGAGCGATTTCCAGGACGTCCAGTCCCAGATCGTCACCGCCCTGAACGACGCCATGTTGCAGGGGACCACCGACACCTACCAGCTGCAGCAGAAGATGCGCCGGACCCTGGGATCATGGATTGGCCGCACCTTCCGCCGCCGCCGGCCTATGGTGGTGCCCGTGGTGGCTGATTTGGCTAAGGACCTGATCCCCCGGAACCGTTGATCGGGAAACCGGGACGTCCTAGGATCTCTGGCCGCGTCCCGGGTCATC
Source organism: Parascardovia denticolens DSM 10105 = JCM 12538 (assembly GCF_001042675.1). Taxonomy (NCBI): domain Bacteria; kingdom Bacillati; phylum Actinomycetota; class Actinomycetes; order Bifidobacteriales; family Bifidobacteriaceae; genus Parascardovia; species Parascardovia denticolens. Next base: position 1,477,066 of record NZ_AP012333.1, on the reverse strand, counting down.
CGCCCGTCACAGATAAGCCCCGGCGATCGGGGCGTTCGATAATTCAATAAAAAAGGAGAACAATGCCAGGAGCAAACCTCACTCGTCAGGAAGCAGAAGAACGTCGTCAGGTGGTGGCCGGGGAAATCCGCTACCGGGTCCATCTGGACCTGACCGGAAACATCCCCGGCCATGAGTCCGACGAAACGGGCGACAGCGGGAACTTCATCTCCACCTCCACCATCGACTTCGACGCCCAGCCCGATTCCAGCACTTTCCTGGACCTGATCGCCGACCAAGTCCGCGTGGTCACCCTCAACGGGACCCAACTGGACCCCGCCCAGGTCTTCCAGGATTCCCGGATCCTGCTGACCGACCTGCAAGAGCACAACTCGGTGACCGTGGTGGCCAAGTGCCAGTATTCCCGTACGGGCGAAGGCCTCCACCGCAGCGTGGACCCTTCCGACGGCAACGTCTACCTTTATTCCCAGTTCGAAGTGCCGGACGCCCGCCGCGTCTACGCCGTCTTCGACCAGCCTGACATCAAGGCCGTCTTCGACTTCACCGTGGCCGCCCCCGCCGATTGGACCGTCATCTCCAATCAGCCGGTGGCCTTCGAGCCCGAGTCCCCGGCCAACGACGAGACCGTCCGCTTCTGGACCTTTAGGTCCACCCCGGTCATGTCCTCCTACCTGACCGCCTTCTGCGCCGGCCGCTACGCCCAGTGGACCAGCGAGCACACCCTGGCCTCCGGTCGGGTGGTCCCCATGGGCATTTACTGCCGTCAGGCCTTGAAAGAGGCCGCCGCCCCCGATGTCGATTACCTCTTCGATGTCACCGCCAAAGGCATGGACTTCTACAACGAGACCTGGGGGGTGGAATACCCTTACGCCAAGTATGATCAGGTCTTCGTACCCGAGTACAACGCCGGGGCCATGGAGAACATCGGTTGCGTGACCCTGCGCGATTCCTACATCTACCAGTCCCAGACCACGGACGCCAACCGCGAGCGCCGGGTGGTGACCGTCCTGCACGAGCTGGCCCACATGTGGTTCGGCGACCTGGTCACCATGAAGTGGTGGAACGACCTGTGGCTGAACGAATCCTTCGCCGAGTTCACCTCCACCTTGGCCACGGCCGAGGCCACCGAATGGAAGGACGCCTGGGCCACCTTCACCTCCGGCGAGAAGAGCTGGGGCCAGGCCGAGGACGAAAAGCCGACCACCCACCCCATCACCGGCGAGATCAACGACATCCACGACACCGAGGTGGCCTTCGACGGCATCACTTACGCCAAAGGCGCTTCCGTACTCAAACAGCTGGTGGCATATGCGGGCCGGAAGGAATTCTTCCAGGGCATCCATAATTACCTGCAGAAGCACCAGTATTCCAACGCCACCCTCAACGACCTCCTGATCGAGCTGGAGGCCACCTCCGGCCGCGATATGAAGGCCTGGTCCAACCTCTGGCTGGAGAAATCCGGCATCAACACCATCGCCGCCTGCGTCGAAGAGAACGAGGACGGGACCATCAAGGAGCTGGCCCTGACCCAGACCGCTCCTGCGAAGAACCCCATCGTGCGTCCCCATCGTCTGGCCATCGGTTTCTATAACACGGACGAAAACGGCAAAGTGGTCCGCACCGACCGGATCGAGCTGGATGTGGACGGCGAGCGGACGATCGTGGCCGAGGCCGCCGGCAAGAAGCGCCCCGACCTGATCCTCATCAACGATGACGATCTGACCTACACCAAGATCCGCCTGGACGGCAAGTCCTTGTCCTTCGCCTTGCGCTATATGGACCGCCTGGTGGACTCCCTGCCCCGGGCCATCATCTTTCTCAGCCTGTGGGACATGGTCCGCAACGCCGAGCTACCGGCCGAATCCTTCATCTCCACCATGCTCAAGGCCTTGGTCACCGAGCATGAATCCACCACTTTCCGCAAGATCCTTGGCACCATCGCCACCGCCCGTCTTTTCTACGTGGCTCCGGCCCGGCGTTCCCAGGTCACCGAACGGGTGGCCGGAGAAATCTGGCACCTGGCTCAGGCGGCCGCAGCAGGCTCCGACGAGCAGTTCCAGCTTCTGACCTCTTACCTGAGCATGGCGGCCGGGCCTGAATTCGCCCGCCGCGCGGTTGGCTTCCTGGACGGGAGCTTGGTGCTGCCTGGCCTGGAGATCGACAACGACCTGCGGTGGAGCATCATCTTCGCCCAAGCCAAGGCCGGAGCCATCGACACGGCCGGAATCGAAGCCGAGCTGGCCAAGAAGGACACCACGGAAAACCGTGAGCACGCTTACTTCGCCAAGGCTGCCGTCCCCACGGCCGAAGCCAAGGCCTGGGCCTTCGATCAGGCCTTGCACAACGACCAACTGACCAACTCCCAGCTGGAGGCAGTGGCCAACGGTTTCGGGGCCAACGCCAACAATCCGGAGCTTTACGCCGGCTATGTGTCCCGCTTCTTCGACGGCATCGATTGGATCTGGGACCACAAGACCTTCCACATGAGCGAAGGCCTGATCTGCCCGCTCAATGGTTATGGCCTTTACCCGGTCTTCGCTCACGCCGCTGATCTGGTCCAGGCCGGCCAGGCTTGGCTGGAGTCCCATCCGGAGGCGCCCAAGGCCTTGCGGGGCATGGTCCAGCAGAATCTGGACGGGTCGGAACGCGTCCTACGCGTGCAGAAATACAATGAGGAGATCCAAGAGAATCAGGATTAGGGGCGGTTCCCCTCACAGACAGACTGCGGGGGAGCGCGCTGATCGCAATATGGCCGGCACTGGGCCAGCCAGAAGGAGGCAGATATGCCACGATTGTTTGGTACTGACGGCGCTCGGGGGCTCGCGAATGACTTCCTGACCCCCAAGCTGGCCTTGGACATGGGCGACGCGGCCGCCCGCGTGCTTGGCTCGACCCCGGACGATCAGGAGGAGGTGGGGAGCTCCAGTTCCCGCCGCCGGGCCTTGGTGGGGCGTGACACCCGCGTGTCCGGCGACTTCCTGGCCGCCGCCTTGTCCGCCGGCATGAGCTCGGCCGGCTTCGACGTCTTGGATGTGGGCATCATCCCCACCCCGGGCGTGGCCTATCTGACTTCCGTCCTCAACGTGGAGATGGGGGCGGTCATCTCCGCCTCCCACAACCCCATGCCCGACAATGGCATCAAGTTCTTCGCCCGCGGCGGCTTCAAGCTTCCCGATTCCAAGGAAGACGAGATCGAAGCCATCATGGGCAGCGACTGGGACCGTCCCACCGGGGCGGGGGTCGGCCGCATCTCCCATGATTCCGCCACCGCCACCAACATGTACATAGACCACCTGGTCAACGCCATCGCCCCTGTGGATGAGCACAACAACCGTCCCCAGCCTTTGCGCGGCCTGCGCCTGGTCATGGACTGCGCCAACGGGGCCACTTCCGTGGTCGCCCCCGAGGCCTTGCGCCGGGCCGGGGCCGATGTGGTGGTCATCAACGCTTCCCCCGATGGTTACAACATCAATGATCACGCCGGCTCCACCCATCCCGAGCAGTTGCAGGCCATGGTCAGGGCCTCCGACGCCCAGATGGGGGTGGCCTTCGACGGCGACGCCGACCGCTGCCTGGCCGTGGACGAAGACGGGCACATGGTGAACGGAGACCAGATCATGGGCATCCTGGCCCGGGCCTGCAAGCGCGAAGGCAAGCTGAAAAACGACACCCTGGTCATCACCGTCATGAGCAACCTGGGCCTGATCCTGGCCCTGAAAGAGATGGGCATCAAGACCGTGCAGACCAGCGTGGGCGACCGATACGTCCTGGAAGAGATGCTGAAAGGCGATTACACTTTGGGCGGCGAACAGTCCGGCCATGTGATCAACCGCGAATTCGCCACGACCGGCGACGGCACCCTGACCGCCCTGCGACTCTGTCTGGAAGTGGTCAAATCCGGCAAGAGCCTGAAGGAGCTGGCCGCCGACTTCCCTCAGCTGCCTCAGCGGCTGATCAACGTCCGCAACGTGGATAAGCTGGCCGCTTCCACCAACGCCACAGTACAGGAAGCCGTGGCCCGGGAGGAGAAGGTCCTGGGCGATACCGGCCGGGTCCTCCTGCGCGCTTCCGGAACCGAACCCCTGGTCCGGGTCATGGTGGAGGCCGCCACTCAGGAGCAGGCCGACCAGGTCTGCCAGCGCCTGGCGGACGTGGTCGCTTCCGAGCTGGCTTTGTAAATCCGGTCCGGTTTCACCAGACCCGGTTTCCTCAGACTCCACTTCAATCAGACTCCACTTCAGCCGGTTTGATTTTCGACCGGCCCGGTTATGACCAGCCTCATAGGAAAGGATGCAGTCATGGCTTGGAATCAAGCGAACATCGATAAGGACCTGGATAAGGAGGTTCGCGACCTTCTGGACGAGGCGGATGGCGATGGGACCCTGCCCATCGTGCAGATGGGGGAGCCCGTCCTTCGCCTGAAGACCGTCCCTTACCAGGGTCAGTTGACCGCCTCCACCTTGGATCTGCTCAAAAAGCGGATGCGCAAGACCATGCTGGCCGCCCCGGGCGTGGGTCTGGCCGGCCCCCAGATCGGTCTGGGCCTGGCCATCGCCGTGGTCGAAGACCATGTGAGGACCGTCGCCTCCGAAGCCGCTTCGCCTACCGATGAGGCGGCGGGCGACTTCGACGACGCCGACGACCCCCGTGGCATCTCCGACTTCCCTTTCCACATGATCATCAACCCGTCCTATGAGCCTTTGGATGACGAAACCGCCAGTTTTTACGAAGGCTGCCTCTCCTTCGACGGCTACCAGGCCGTGCGCAAACGGTGGCTGAACATCAGGGCCCATTGGTTCGATGAGGCCGGGGTGGAACATGCGGCCGAGCTGCATAAGTGGCCCGCCCGCATCTTCCAGCATGAGACCGACCACCTGTCCGGGGAAGTCTACATCGACAAGGCCGAGCTGAGGAGCCTGTCCTCTTACGACAACCTGGATGAGTATTGGTCTTATGACCCTGTCCCTGAAGAGGCGGCCGAAGTCCTGGGCTTCGACCTGTGACGATCTTCCGCTTCGCTCCTGCGGTCACTGGAGACTTTGGTCAGATTTCGGTCACTGGAAATACCAGTCACCAGGAATTTCGGGTAGTGAGAATTTCGGTCACTGGAAGTAGAACCCGGTGAAATCATACCGATGGACGGCCGTCGTATAGATCACGCCTGAGCCCATGCTGAAGGACTCCAAGAGGTTCCCCTGGGGATCGTAAATCCCCCAGGTCCTCTGCTGAGCCGAATTCGCCAGAATCAGCAAAGGGGCGGACCGACTCGTCGGCGGCTGGGAGAGGGGGATGACCTGGCTGTTGGAATACAGAGGGGAGTAAGGCAGGGGGAAGGAGGAGACCAGGGTGAAGGTCTTCGCTTTCTCATCCACCCGGTAGGCGGCGAAATAGGACCGGTAGTCGGTCAGATCCCCCCGGGTCGCCTTGTTGACCCCGGGGATGGCTTGCGACCAGGACATGTCCGGATTGGTGGGGCTGTAACCATAGTTGTTGTTGAACATGGTCAGGTAATGCTGGTCTTTGGTCAAAGCCGTCGTCTGGCGGTTCTTGTCCGGGACCGTTCCGGCTTGAGGGCTGGATCGGTCGTCCTCGTTCGCGGAATCCTTCTTTCTGGGGAGGGCCGAATCCTGGGCTATCCAAGCGTTGGCCAGGCCGTTGTCCATCTGCTCGACGCTGTGTTGCCCGGCGACCAGGGCGAAATTCCCGTCCTTGTTCAGGAGGGAGGAGGAGTAGACCGTGGTCTCCCACAAGGAGGCCGGGCCGGCGAGGTAGTCGATGGTCGGGCCGGTCACTTTCAGGATGGTTGAGGTCTCCCGGGAACTGAGCAGGAGGCTGCCTCCGGGCAGGTATTGGATGGAGTCCAGCTGGAGCCACCCCCATTGTTTGCTGGCCTGGGCGAGGGAGGTCTGCCTGGTGCTTCGGCGGTAGTCGGCCAGGATTTGGCTGAAATTCAGGTATTCGCGGCTGGAACCGGTGGCCGGGTCCACGGTGAGGATGATGTTGTTGGTGTCCTTCTGGGAGGTATCCGAAGCGATGAGCAGGAGGCGCCCCCGGTTGTCGAAGGTGAAGGTGTTGTTGACCTGATAGACCCGGGGCACGTTGACGATGGTCACCAGCCTGCCCAGGCTGTTCATGGCGCAGATCTGATGATAATCGCTGACGAAATACAGGAGGCCGCCCCGCTGGATCATGGTCCGCCCGTGGTTGGGGGACATGGGCAGCTCCGCCCGCAGGATTCCTTTGTCGTCGTAGAAGGAGACGTAATCCCGGTCCTGTCTGCCGGTTCCCAGGACGGCGTACAGGCTTTGGCCCAGCTCGTTTTCGATGCCGGCGTTGACCGCCTGCCCTTTGGCCGTCGTCTTTTTGGAGAGCTTGATTGGTTCCGTCCCCCATTTGTCCCCCATGACGTAGGTATAATCCTGGGTTTGCTTGTAGCCGTCCTCGTATGCGACGGTGAAAGTGACCTTGTTCTTCGTGGAAGGGACCAGGCCCACGACGTTGAATTCATGGCTGGTCTGGTAAAGCCGGCCTTGATGGGCGGCCCGGGTGAAGGAGGGGATGGCGGGGTCGTCGGGCGTGGTCACGGTGTAGGAGACCGAGGCCGGAGAGGGGGTGGTGAAGTAGACGTAGAGGGATGTGGTGTTGGTGCCGAACGGGTTCGGCTCGATGAGCATGTTGCGTGTGCCATGCGCTCGCCTGGACTTCTCCGTATTCAAACGGGCCTGGACCTGCTCCTGGTAATCGCTGGTGTAGATTTCCTGGATCCTTCGGGAGAGGATGGTCGTCGTATCGTAGGAGTTCTTGGCCTGGTAATAGATGCGTCCGGTCCATAGACTGAGGCCGATGACCAGGGCGATGACCAGGAGGGTGATGATCCACTTGGCCCTGGCCCTGCGCGGCCGGCCGGACAGGAGGGCCTTCTGCCGGGCCCGGGCGCTTTGGGCCTTTTGGAAGGCCTGATTCGCCCCGTGGGAGCGGGTCGTCGCCCGGCTGGGAGGGACGACGATGGCCCCGGATTTGGAGTAAGCCAGCGGTTTCTTTCCGCCGCTTTTCCCGGCTCGTTCGGATACTGCCTCAGGGCAGGAGGCGGCGGTCTTGCGACGACGATGGGCCATGGATCCTCCTGAATCGCTGGTTGACGCTTATCCTCCCCCGATTTTAGCCAGAGGAGACTATTTCGCCTAAAAAGCGGGGTGAGCCTGTCCATCCGCCCCCATCGGATGGACGAAGATCCTGGCCGGGTATCCGAGAACGGCGCTGTAGGCCTTCTCCGACCGGGCGGCCGCTTCCTTCACGTACTGGTACTCATTCCAGCCTTCAGCGTTCTCTGAGTCGGTATAGCTAAGCCAGAAGACGAGGGATCTGGCTGGGGCGAAGTTGGAGGAATAGGATTTGGGGTCGGCGGCGCAGCAACGCGAAGTCCAGTTATAAGCCAGGTCGGTGATGGGGAATTTATAGCGACGCGGGCTCTCGTAATGGGTGGTGTCCCGGAAAGTGCGCCCGGCGAGGGAGATGAGGATCTTACGACCGTCGGCCTGATCCATGGTGTTGTTTTTCAGCGTGGCCAGGTCGGCCGGGCTCAGCCTCTCAAGACGGATATTGCTTCTCAGATACAGGTAAGGGGAGAGAAGATGGGATTTGCTGCGGAAGTAGGTTTCGTGGCTCCCGTCTTTCCTCACCCGCTGAAGAGGAAGGCGCCGGTATCCGGCGACTTTCCTGCTTGCCAGGTCGGCATCCAGGGAGGCGATTCCGAGCTGTCCCTCCAACCAGGCGGACAGGGCCTGGTCATAGCGGGATTGCAGATCGAGGTATTGGGCCGTGACGGTTCCGGGCAGACGGGTGGCGGAAAGGTGGAAGGCCTTTTCCATATCGTAATCGTAATCCTGGAACCGTTCAAGGTTTTTGAAAAGATCTAGGGCATGGGCTTCCTCCCTGGCGCCGCCGATTCCCCTGCCCCCTATGGAGCGGAGGGAAGGGATGACGATCGCGAGGACGAGGGCGATCAGCAGGGGGATGATGATCAGCCATTTCAGATGGGAGCTTCTTGATTTCCTGGGTGCGGTCGATTTTCTTCGTTCCGGCATCGGTGCCTCTCTTCGTTTGTCTGACCGAGGCGGGTCCCGCGGTCGTATAAGACGATTATACGTCATGGCTGAGGGGAGGGGAACCGTATGACCGGGCTCTTCCCGGTCTCGCTCGCCCCGCCTACAATAGACAGAGGAAAAGGCATAAAGGTAAGGGATCGGCATAAACCGATGATGGCGGGAACGCCGAAGGATAAGGAGCCGGAACGACCATGGCGCAATCAAGCATAAGCAAGGATCAGGCGGGCCGAAGCGGACTGGAGGCCGCCGGACGGCGGTGGGCGGATCAGGCCGAAGACCTGGCCGGCCATCAGATCGTGTGCCCTCACTGCGGTCATGTTTTCACGGTCAACGAGGATGAATACCAAAAGCTCCTGGCCCAGGTCCGGTCCAAGGAATTCGAGCGGGAGCTCCATAAAAGCCTGGAGCAGGAGAAGGCCCGTCTGGAAAGCCAGCATCAGCTGGAGATGGAAAAGCGCCTGCATTCGGAACAATCCGAATTCGAGAAGCGGCTGGGGCAGAAGGATAAGGAGGTATTCAACCTCCAGACTCAATTAAGCCAGGCCCAGGACCAGCAGAAAATCGCTTTGGCGAAGGTCATCAGCGACAAAGACAAGGAACTCGCCGCCCTGCAGTCCCAGCTGGACAAGCTGGGTCTCCAAAAGGACAAGGAAAACCAGGAAAAGGTTGAAGCGATCAGGCAACGACTCGAAGAGGCCGAACGCAAGCTGGAACAGAGAAAGCACCAGGAGGAGTTGGATACTGTCCAGTGGAAGGAGCGGATTGATAAGCTGAACGACCAGCTTGCTCAAGCGGATGAAAAGCAGAAGATTGCGGTCGCGGGTGTCACCAGCGACAAGGACAAGGAACTGGCGGATCTGCGGGCCAAACTGGACAAGCTGGGCCTGGAGAAAGACAAGGAGGCCCAGGAGAAGGAGAACGAGCTGATCCGCAAGCTGGACCAAGCCCACAATGACCTGGCCATGGAGAAGCAGAAACGGGAGGCGGAACTGTCCAAACAGCACAGCCAGCTGGTCGAACAGGAGTCCTCTTATGAAGCCCGGCTCAAAGCCGCTCAGGAACAGGTGGAATTCTATAAGGATTTCAAGGCCTCCCAATCCACCAAGGCCATAGGCGAGGATTTGGAGCAATACTGCTATAACGAGTTCAATAAAATCCGGGCTACCGCCTTCCCCGGCGTCTACTTCGAGAAGGACAACCAGATTTCCCAGACCGGGTCCAAAGGCGACTTCATCTACCGGGAGACGGATTCCGAAGGCAAGGAGATTCTCTCCATCATGTTCGAGATGAAGAACGAGATGGAAACGACCGCCCAGTCGCAGAAGCACAAGAACGCCGATTTCCTCAAAGAGCTGGACAAAGACCGGCGGGAGAAGAAGTGCGAGTACGCGGTGCTGGTCTCCATGCTGGAACCTGATAACGAATTCTATAATTCCGGCATCGCGGACGTCAGCTATCTGAACGCTTCCTACCAGAAGATGTACGCGGTCCGTCCCCAGTTCTTCATCACCATCATCTCCCTCCTGCGGCAGGCGGCCTACCGGTCCATCGAGCTGAAGAGGCAGCTGGCCGAAGCCCAAAACCAGAACATCGACATCACCAACTTCGAAGAGGAGCTGGACGATTTCAAAGAGGCCTTCGGCAAGAATTACCTGTCTTACAAGCGAAACCACGACGAGGCCATCAAACAGATCGACAACGCCATCAACCGGCTGGAGGCGGTCAAGCGGGCGCTCAACACCAGCGAGAACCAGCTCCGTCTGGCGAACAACAAGCTGGACAAGGTGGAAGTGAAGAAGCTGATCCGGGGCAATCCGACCATGCGGGCCAAGTTCGAGCAGGCCCGCCAGCGGAAGGATGATGACCGGCGACAGTTGGAACCGGGCGGGGAGGACTAGACGCCGGAGCATCCGCCGCTGGGGACGCTTGGTGCTGGGGGTTGGCTCCGGGAAGACCGGGTCCTGGGGGCGCCTGCCGTTGGGGCGTCTACCATCTGAGGGGAAGTCGTTTGCCCGAAGAACATGCCTTGCTGTACAATTGCCCCATGACTGATCCAAGAGAGGCCGCTCAAGCGGAAGGGCTCGTCGTGAACCAACCTTCAAACCAGGTTTCAGGCCAAACATCACCAGGTTCAGCGTCGTACCGGTCCCCCGACAGGGGAGCTGCGGCCTGGCCGCGTTCGGCTCGAGAGCTGCGGGACTCCACCCTTTGTCCGGACTCTTTCACCCCCATCGTTTCCGGTGCAGGCAGCACCCCTAGCGGTTTGAGGATCGATGACCCCAGGATGTCGAGGCTTCGGGCGGTGAACATGAGACTGGCCGACCTGATGGATGCCCGGGAGAAGGCCATGGACGCCATCCGGGAGGACCGTGGCCCGTATGGGGTATCGCAAGTGCATTATTCCTGGCCTGAATCGGCCGATCAACTGCGCGACCGCAAACTCTCCCCGGATACTTTCACCCCCATCGCCAATTTGGCTCAGACCGGCTTGGGCTTGAATCTGACCCTGCCGGAAGCGGGGCGGGTGATGGACCTCTCGCGTCAGGCGGCTGACCTCTTCGACCAGAGGGCTGCTTTGATGGGCCATATGAGGAATGAAGCGCCTGCTATGCCGGCGCCGCCAGCGGCTCCCGCCCAGCTAGCCGCCCCAGCCCAACCGATAGCTCCAGTCCAACCGATGAGAGCCCCGGCTCCGGCCCAGTCGGTCGTCCCAGCCCCACCAATGCAGCCGGTGGCCTCAGTCCAACCACCCGTCGGAATGCGACAATGGCGGCAAGGGCCGATGGCCGCCTTCCCAGCGCCGGCGCCGCCCATAGCAATGCCGGTGAACCCCGCGGCCGCCCAGAAGACCGGCAAGGGGACGAACGGGACCCAGATCTTCATCCTGGCCTTAGGCATCGGCCTCATCGCCATGTCGACCATCGTCTTCGCCGCGGCGCCCATTTCGAATCTGACAAGTGGCCCGCGAGCTTTGCTGATCGGCCTCCTCGGAGTCCTGTCCCTTCTTCTCGGCCTGTCGGCGGCCCCGCGTCTGACCATCACGGCGGAAGGCCTCGGTTGGCTGTCGGCGGTCATCCTCTCCTTCGACGCCGTCTTCATCCAGACGACCGCCGCTCAAAGTTCCCTTTTCGGCGGCATGGATATGGGGGTCTACCTGCTGATCGTGGCCGGCGTCCTCGCCTTCGCTTCCTGGCTTTCCTACCGCCTGAAGCACCCTCTGCTCAGCTTCTCCGCCTCCTGCCTAGTGACCCTTGGGCTATCCCTTATCCTCCTGCCGGAAGTCTTCATCAAGCGAGGCTATCCTGCCGCTGTGGCGGACATCGCAGTCAAGGGGATCAGCGTCGCCTTCCTGATCCGGGAACTGGCCTACCTTGCCATGGCCGTCATCTTCCTCCTGGTGGTCCGGTCCACCTTCCGGTCCTCCCCCCATGCGAAGTCCCTGTCTTCCATCTCCCGCACCATCCTTTACCTTGCCGTCGGTCTGGAAGCGCTGATGGCCGCGCTGCCCATCGGAGGAGGGGACTCCACCCTCGCCCAGACGTTTTGGGGAGATCTGGGGAAGTGGTACCGTCCCACGGACGGCAGCGATGGGGCCTTCATCACCGCCCTTCTTGGTCCCCTATGGACAGATGGCTTCGGCTCCCGTGACCTGGGACGCCTGGCCACCTGGCTTCCTCTCATCGGTGCCGTCCTCCTCACGATCGCCTTGTATGTCCTGCGGACCCATCTTCTTCTGCTCGAGGGTGGCGGAGGCCAGGGCGGCGAACCGTCCAGGGGACAGACCCGGGTACGCAAGGCCTTCGTCCCCATCTTCGGCATCATGGCCACCCTCATCCTTCTGAACGCCTGCGTCTTCTTCGGCTCCGGCCCGCTCTTCCGTGTGATCACCCTCCTGGTCGCCCTTGGGTGGGTTTTCCTAGGCAGACGGCAACCAGTGACCCTCTTGGTCGTTCTGGTTCTTCTGCTGCCCACCCTTTCGATCGTCCGCTCGACCCTCCTGGTCAACATGCTCTTCTTGTTGGCTTTCTCCCTGGTCGTTCTCCTCCTGAGGCTGGTGACCATTCCCGTCCTGAAACTCAAGCCGAGACTCCGGATCCTTGGCGATGCCTGCCTTCTCCTAGCCCTCTGCCCGGCCATTTCAGCCTTGCCTGTGAACCTCGCCCCCCATGAGCCTTCCTTCCTCGGCTCCCTTCCCATCAAGACGATTCCCGCGATCTTGACCCTGCTTCTGGGGGCCAGCATCTTCCTGACGGTGACCATCAGAGAATGGCGCGAACCGGTCATGATCGCCCCCTTGTCTTTGAGGGGGGCGTCGACCTTCCTGAAGAGGGCGCTCGCAAGGGATAAGGCGGAAGGCAAGGAGGGACTGAAAACGAAGGCCTCGACCCAGACCGAACGCTTCGCCCTCGTGTTCATGGCGGTCCCGATCCTCCTTATCCCCACCTGTTTCCAGGGAGGGAGCACGGAGCTTTCCTCCCCATTCGTCGTCCGGACCCTGCAGGTGACTTTCTTCCTCGCGGCCGCCCTCTGCCTGGCTCAGACCATCCGCAGGAACCGTCGGGGACCGGTGCTTTTCCAGCAGCCGATGAGCACCAATCCGGTCAGCCAAGGCTTCGCTCCTTCGCCCTACCGCGGGTCGATCAAAGTCATGGCTTCCCCCTTGGAGACCGCCTCCTTATGGTTCTGCGGCCTTTACGGCTCTTTCATCCTGATTTACGGCGCCATCCATCCGCGCTGGGATTACGGCTTCGACCTCCCCCTCATCCTGACGGGGGTGATCCTCTATCTGAACGCCATGGGGGTCATGCAAGCCCAGAAGAGCATCTCATCCTGGCGCGCCTGCTGGCTGCCCGCCCTCTGCCTGATCGTCCCCTCCTTCATTCTCAGCCATACCGTTGGCCCCCTGGCCCGGGTGGTTTACGTGATGGCGGTCTGCATCGTCCTGATCGTCTCAGGCTCGGTCAGCCGCCTGAAAGCGCCTTTGGTCCTCGGTGGAGTGGGGCTGGTCATCCATGTGCTGGCCAGTACCTGGAGCTATGTGATTATGTTCTCCCAGACCTATTGGTGGGTCTGGCTCATCCTGGCCGGCGCCGTCCTCATCTTCGTATCGGCCAGGGCCGAAGCCTTGAAAGGGGTGAAGAAAGCCTTCGACAACTTCCGCTGAAACATCCATCCTTCTATCGCCTGATCGCCCGCTCCCTCAGGTGGGCGATCGGACCGATGAACAGGCCGGCCAGGGCGGGGATCAGCCAAGTCAGTCCCAAAGAAGCCAGGGGCAAGTGGGAACGCAGTCCGGAGCAGAAGAGGCCGAAGGCCGACTGGCTGATGACCGCGGGAGCCGTGGTCACCATGTCCAAAAGGGCCGGAAGGGTGATGAAAAGAACCACCCAGAAATAGACCGTGCCGTCTTTCTCGAAAAGGGGGGAGAAGACCGAAAGCAGGATGAGCGCGATGCAGTAGGGGTAAAGAAGCATGAGGACGGGCGTGGACCAGGAGATGATCGTATCCAGGCCGAAATTCGCCACGGTAAAAGACAGAAGGCAACTCAAAGCCAGCCAGACGTGGTAGCTGACCTTGGGGAAGCGTTTGTGGAAGTCCTGGCCGAAGGCGGCCACCAGGCCCACGGCCGTGGTCAGGCAGGTCAGGGTGATCAGAGTCGCCAGGAAGGCTTGCCCGACGGTCCCGGCATAGGCTTGGACGATTTGGGAGAAGGCGACCCCTCCGTTTTCGGATAGGGGGAAGCGATTGAGGGACATGGCTCCGATGATGATCAGGAGGATGTAGATGACCCCCACGGCGCCCATGGCGAGGAAGCCGGATTGGGCCGTCACCCCGGCCACCTTCCTCTCTTCCTCCATCCCCATGAGTTTGATCGTGGTGACGATGGTCACGCCGAAAGCCAGCCCGGCCAGGGCGTCCATGGTGTTGTAACCTTCCAGGAACCCCCTGGCCAAGGCCCCGGAGGAGGCCAGATAGGCCGCGTTCTGTGGGCCGTGGGCGGCGGCTGATCCCAGAGGGCTCAGGAAGGCGACCAGGAAGAAGATGAAAAGCAGGACCAGGAAGAGGGGGTTGAGGATCTTGCCCAGGTTGGACAGGATGTCATTCTCCTTGTAAGCCAAGGCGAAGGCGGCTATGAAGAAGACGGTGGTGAAGATCAGCAGGCCGGTCTTCTGATGCTGGGCCGGAATCAGAGGGGCCAAGCCGACGGTGAAGGAAACCGTGGCCGTGCGGGGCGTCCCGAAGAGAGGCCCGATGGTGGCGTGGATGAGGACCATGAAGACGGTGGCGAAGGCCGGCCCCAGAGGCAGGCCGATCCCATAGACCCCGTCGGCCCGGGTGATGGCGATGGCCAGGACCGACAGGAGGGGGAGGACCACGGCGGTGATGAGGAAGCCCAGGCCGGCCTGGAGCCAGTTGCTGCCGGAGAGCTGGCCCAGATGAAGGGGGAAGATGAGGTTGCCGGCCCCGAAGAAGAGGGCGAAAAGCATGGAGGCGACGGCCAGGTAATCGCGTAGCCGCAAGCGCCCGCTGGGGGGGATGGACAGGGTGGAATCCGGGTTGTGGGTGGATTTGGCCATGGCTTCTCCTTTCGCCTGTTTTGCTGTGGTTGAACACTATAGCAAGGTGCGCCGAAGGTCTCTCGGTCAGTGCTATAGTAAGGGCATCAAGCTTTGATCCGTCATCAGCGGGGAGCTTTCGGAAGAACGGAGGCAGGATTTCAGCCTGCTCTTATTAGAACCGACGGGATGGCCCGACACAGCCAGCCACGAGTGGACGGGATCCGCGTAAGCCGATTCCGCCAAACGAGGTGGTACCGCGGTCATGATCCGCATTTGAGATCATGCATCGTCCTCGTAGTACGCAGCCGTTTGAACGAGGAGTGCATGTGAACAGCAAGCGCGTTTACCCCAAGGTCGTCACCCGCGAAGTCGAACCGGGTCAGGGGGCCATCACCCCCAATCCCAGCTTCCCAGACATAGAAGAGGCCGTCCTCAAGTATTGGGATGTGGACGACACCTTCAACAAGTCGGTGGAGCGCAATCCTTCCGGCGACCATTCCGACAACGAATTCGTCTTCTTCGACGGCCCTCCTTTCGCCAACGGCCTGCCTCATTACGGTCACCTGCTGACCGGATACGCCAAGGATGTGATTCCCCGTTACCAGACCATGAAGGGCCGTCGGGTCAACCGTGTCTTCGGTTGGGACACCCATGGCCTACCCGCCGAGCTGGAAGCGGAGAAGGAGCTGGGCATCGAGAACAAGAGCCAGATCGACGAGATGGGTCTGGCCGCCTTCAACGCCGCCTGCCGCACGTCCGTGCTCAAGTACACCAATGAGTGGAAGGAATACGTTCACCGTCAGGGCCGGTGGGTCGACTTCGAGAACGGCTACAAGACCCTCAACACCACTTACATGGAGTCGGTGATCTGGGCTTTCAAGCAGCTTTACCAGAAGGGCCTGGCCTATCAGGGCTATCGGGTCCTGCCTTACTGCCCCAAGGACGAGACCCCTCTGAGCAATCATGAGCTCCGTATGGACGCCGACGTCTACCAGGATCGGCAGGACCTGTCCGTGGCCGTGGCCGTGAAGATGCGGGATGAAGACGCCTACGCCGTCTTCTGGACCACCACCCCTTGGACTGTTCCCGGTAACATGGCCATCGTGGTCGGTCCTGACATCGACTACTCCCTGGTCCAGCCCGTCAATGGTCCTTTCGCCGGGAAGAAGATGTACTTCGCCACCGCTTTGCTGGGTGATTTCGCCAAGGAGCTAGGGGAGGACTATCAGGTCCTGCGCACCCTCAAAGGCTCTGACCTGGAAGGTCGCCGTTACTGGCCCGTCCTCCCTTATTTCCTGGACGGCTCCCTGACCAGTCCTGATGGCAAGGCCTCCGAGGACCCCAACGCCTTCACCATTTATACGGCCGATTACGTGGACACGACGGAAGGCACCGGTCTGGTCCATCAGGCCGTTTACGGCGAGGATGATATCAACACCCTCAACAAGCACCAGATTCGGACCGTGGATTACCTGGATGAAGGCTGCCGTTTCACCTCCCTGATCCCTGAATATCAGGGGACTATGGTCTTTGACGCCAACAGCCGGATTGTCCGCGACCTGCGCAACCAGACCGGGGTCATGGCTTCCGTGCCTGAAGATCAGCGAGGCTTCCTGGTCCGGGATAAGTCTTATGTGCACAGCTATCCTCATTGCTGGCGTTGCGGCACCCCGCTCATCTACAAGCCGGTATCCAGCTGGTTCGTGTCCGTGACCAAGATCAAGGACCGCCTGCTCAAGCATAATCAGGAGATCAACTGGATTCCGGAGAACGTCAAAGACGGACAGTTCGGCAAGTGGCTGTCCAACGCCCGCGATTGGTCCATCTCCCGCAACCGTTACTGGGGTTCTCCTATCCCGGTCTGGGTCTCCGATGACCCCGCCCATCCTCGGGTGGACGTCTATGGGTCCTTGGACGAGCTCAAGGCTGATTTTGGCCGTTATCCCACTGATGACAAGGGCGAAGTCAATCTGCATCGGCCCTGGATCGATGAGCTGACCCGACCGAACCCCGACGATCCGACCGGCAAATCCACCATGCGCCGTATCCCCGACGTGCTGGACTGCTGGTTCGAGTCCGGCTCCATGCCTTTCGCCCAGTTCCATTATCCTTTCGAGAACAAGGAATACTTCGAGCAGCATTTCCCCGGCGACTATGTGGTGGAGTACATTGGCCAGACCCGCGGCTGGTTCTACACCCTGCACGTCATGGCTTCGGCCCTCTTCGACTCGGCCGCTTTCAAGAACGTCATCTGCCACGGCATCGTCCTTGGCAACGACGGGCAGAAGATGAGCAAGCACCTGCGCAACTATCCGGATGTGAACGGGGTCTTCAACAAGTACGGGTCCGACGCCATGCGCTGGTTTCTCATGAGCTCGCCCATCCTGCGTGGGGGCAACCTGGTCGTGACCGCCGACGGGATCCGCGACACGGTCCGTCAGATCATGCTGCCTTTGTGGTCCACCTATTATTTCTTCACCCTCTACGCCAACGCCGCCAACCAGGGCCAGGGCTATGCGGCCCGGCAAGTGAAGCCCGCCGAGGTCAAAGGCCTGCCCCAGATGGACCGTTACCTGCTGGCCCGCACCCGCAAGCTGGTCAAGGATGTGGAGACTTCCTTGGACGCCTTCGCCATCTCCGACGCTTGCGAAGCCGTGTCCGACTACATCGACATGCTGACCAACTGGTACGTCCGCAACTCCCGCGACCGCTTCTGGGATGAGGATCCAAACGCCTTCAACACCCTTTACACGGCTTTGGAAGTGCTGAGCCGGGTCATGGCTCCTCTGGCTCCCATGGAGACGGAGACCATGTGGCGCGGCTTGACCGGCGGCGAGTCCGTTCACCTGGCTGATTGGCCCTTCCTGACTGAGGACGGTTGCGCCCAGACGGCTGACACCGAGCTGGGGGCGGTCCTGCTGGCTGATGACAAGCTGGTGGCGGCCATGGAGAAGGTCCGCGAAGTCGTTTCCTCCACCCTGTCTTTGCGCAAGGCTCAGAAGATTCGCGTCCGTCAGCCTTTGTCCCAGCTGACCGTGGTGAATGATGTCGCCGCCGTGCAGCCTTATGAGGGTCTGCTCAAGTCCGAGCTCAATGTGAAGGCCGTGGAGTTCACCACCGTGGATGACGCCGGCAAGCATGGCCTGCGCCTGATCAACGAGCTGAAGGTGAACGCCCGCGCCGCCGGCCCTCGTCTGGGCAAGCAGGTGCAGTTCGCCATCAAGGCCTCCAAGACCGGTGCCTGGCATCAGGATGCGGAAGGGACCGTGTTCGTGGAGACCCCGACCGGCGACCTGGTCCTGCAAGAGGGGGAGTATGAGCTCGACAGCCGGGTGGAAGAGGCCGCTGCCGGGGCTACCGGGGCCGCTGGTAGTGCCGGCGGCTCTTATGTTTCCTCGGCTTTGCCGACCGGCGGCTTCGTCCTCCTGGATACGGCCCTGACCGACGATCTGGTCGCCGAAGGCTACGCTCGCGATACCATCCGCGTGGTTCAGGACGCCCGTAAGGAGGCCGGTCTCAACATCTCCGACCGTATTTCCCTGACCTTGCTGGTTCCTCAGGAGCATCAGGCTCAGGTGGACCAGTTCAAGGATTTGATTTGCTCGGAGACTTTGGCTACCAGTTTGGAGGTCCGATTTGCGGCCGCCGGTGCCAGTGTGAGCGCTCAGGTTACCAAGGCCTGAAGGCTGAAACCTGAAGGCATAAAAGTCTGATGGGGTAATGCTTGATGGCCTAAGGGTCTGGTGGCCTGAAGGTCTGAAAAGGAAAGAGGCCAAGATCTGAAAGCGCTTGAGTCCTTATGAGTCCTTATGGTTGGAAAGACCAAAAGGTTGCAGGTTTTAAAGGCTTACAGGTCTAAAGGTCTTACAGGTCTTGAAACCTGCAATTTGAGAAGGAACGGAGGCCATGGCGACATCGCCATGGCCTCCATCCATATCTGACAATGCCCGGCAATGGCCGGGCATGTCCATATTCTTCCCCTCATGCCAGACACCATTTGTGCCAGGCTTCACCTATGCCAGGCATCACCCATACCAGACACCATTTGTGCCAGGCATCACCCATCCATGTGGGCATATACGAAACGAGGTTACAAAAAACAGGCCGCCATTTGCAAGGGTCTTATTTTGTAACCTCGTTTCGTATACGCCGACTGGGCTGGGGGCCAAAATAACCTCAATCCCAATCAAAAATCCCACTCAAAATCCAAATTTCCAATCAATAACAACCAAAACCAATCGAAACCATGTTGAAAATCCAATTAATCCCAACCCGGTTAGCCCAAATTAAAACCCAACCAACCCTCCCATCCATCAAACCCACCCCCTCATCCGCCCAACCCATTCAAAAGGATCAAAAAATGGCGCCGAATCGAGGAATCGGCGCCATTTCTATTCACACCTTATTGGGTCTTCAGACTTTGTGGGGTCTGATGTCCATCTATTCAGCCATTTGGCCGGCCTGAGCCCCATGATCAGCCTGAGTCTGAGCCTGAGCCTCAACCACATGGCCAGCCCCAGCCTGTGCCTCAGTCATCTCAGCGATTTCAGTCGCCTGGGTGACTTCGACCGCATCCATCCCAGCGACCGTCTGAAGCTGCCCGTCCCCGCCATGCGAGCCGATGACGCCCAGCACCCGGTTCTCGCGATAGGCCAGGAAAATCAGGCCGCCGATCAGGCAGAGGACGGTGGCCACGATGGCGGTGGCGCGGTAGCCGAAGCCCTTGGTCCCGATCAAGGCCACGGAGGTGAAGATGATCATGGCCAGGGATTGGCCCAGCTTCATGCTGAAAGTGCGAGCCGCATAAAACATGCCGCTGCGGTTCTCGTCGCTGGTGATGGAGTCGGCCTCGGCGATGTCGGCCAGGACAGCCTGCGGCAGGATGCCCAGGATGGCCATGGGGATGGAGGCCAGGACCGCCAGAACCACGGCCCAAACCATGCTGGGGATGCCCAGGGTCCCGGAGAAGGCGGTGGCGAAGAAGGCCAGGCAGAAGAAAAAGAAAGCGAAGGCGACCAGCTTCTTCTTCCCTATCTTCTTGGCCAGGATGTTCACAGGGGCGTAGAAGCAGAGAGAGAGGATGGTCATGCCGACGAAGAAGATGGAGGTCTTGCCGGTGTCGAATCCCATGAGGACGGTCACATAATAGGGCATGCCGGTCTGGAAGACGGTCAAGGCGATCCAATAAAGGATGTCGGAGCCGATGAAGACTTGGAAGTTCTTGTTTTTGAAGGTCTTGGACAGGCTTTCACCCATCCTGGAGGTGGAGGGGGGTGGTTTCCGCGTACTCCTCTTCCTTGATGGTGAAGGTGGGGATCAGCATGCAGACGATGGCGATCACCGAGAGAAGGCCGATGGCGATGCGGAAACTGTTGGGCACGCCCACGGCCTTTTCGAAGAGTCCGGCGATGTTGGGGACCAGGTAGGCGAAGGCGGTGCCGAAGAAGAAGGTGATGGAGATGGTGGCGGACACGTTGACCCTCAGCTCCTGGGTGCGGCCCAGCTCAGGGATCAAGGCGTTGAAAGGCGTGCAGTAGCAGGTCATGCAGAAGTAGAAGGCCAGGACCAGGATGAAGAGGATCACGTTGTTGACGGTCGACACGTGGTTGACCGGGGAGACGAAGACTAGGGTATGATGCCGAAGGGGATGGCTGCGTACCGCATGAAAGGCATGCGCCGACCCAGGGGATGTTTGCAGGAGTCGGACTTGGAGCCGATCCAGGGGTCGAGGAAGGCGTCGATCAGGCGGCCGGATGCGGCGATCAGTCCCAGCAGGGTGATGCCGGCGAAGAGGGCTCCTTGGGTGACGAAAAGGGTCATGCCGCTGTTGCGCATTTTGGGGCTGGGCTGGTAATAGTAGACGAGCCAATTCGACACGATGCCCGATAGAATCGCCCAACCGAGCTGGCCGATCGCGAAAAGCCAGATGATTTTCGGACTGGCTAGCTTTTTTTCATTTTTCTGGGTCATTTTTACTCCTTCAGATTCATTGAAGCTACGCTGGCACAATGAACAAAGACCAGAATACACGAGTGTCGTTACTTCCCGGCCATCCCCTGTCCTGCGTTCGCCCGACCGGTTCATTACTGAGTTTGGTAAATACGCTACTAGTAACGATAACGAGGATTCTGAGCCGGCCTACCCGGTTGGAAGGAGGGTGAATATGATTCAGTGATTATAATGGGAAGGGATGATGATTCCTGATTAAGACCAAGGAGGGCGGCATCATGGAAATCGAAGTGAAACGGGTGTATGAACCGGCGGATGGGTCGGATGGGTACAGGATCCTTGTGGACCGTCTTTGGCCGCGAGGGGTGTCCAAAGAGCGGGCGGCCATCGATTTATGGTCGAAAAGCACTGCCCCCAGCCCTGATCTTCGGAAGGCATGGAATCACAATCCCGCCACGTTCGAACAGTTCGCCGCTTCCTACCGGGCCGAGTTGGATCAGAACCCTCAGGCTGTGGACGACCTTTGCGCGCGGATTCATGAGGCCGAACAGGAGGGGGCTGGCCGGGTCACCTTGGTTTATGGGGCGAAGGACCCGCAGATCAACCACGCCCAAGTCTTGAAGGCCTATCTGCGGGAGAAATTGGAGTAGGTAGGAGAGGCTGCAGCCAGCCGGAGAAGCTGAAAGGCGGGCGTAAGCTCGAGCTGCTGAGACCAGTGAAGGTATGCGGTGAGCCAGCCGGTCGTCAGCTGGGCAGGTCCTCCGTCAACAGGGCTTGCATGAGGGCGGCCGTTTGGGGGTCCGTCTTGGAATTCTGCAGGATGACGGTCCCTTTTCCGGCGGCCCGCTCCGCCGACTTCCCCTGGTAGCCCAAGACCTCCTGGACATGGCGGGAGGTCCCTTGGTTGCCGTCGATGATGGCCGCATAATCAGGCAGGATTTCGCGGAAATAGCGGCGATAGAAGACGAAATGCGTGCAACCGAGGACGATGGAGTCCAGGGAATCCAAGTCGAAAGGCCGCAGATAGCGTTCGATGGTGCTCAGGACGAGCTCCCGGTCGCCTAAGTCGTCGGCTTCGACCAGGGTCACCAAGTCAGGGCAGGGTTGAGTCTCGATGATGTTGTTGCCCCGCTCCCGGTCCATGAGGGCGGCGAACTTCCTCCCCTCCAAAGTCAGTTTGGTGGCCGTCACCAGGACATGCTGGCTCTTGCCTTGCCCGCGGTCGATGGCCACTTTCAGGGCCGGCTCCATGCCGATGATGGGGATGTCATAATGCCTGCGCAGCAGGGGAGCGCAGGCGGAGGTGGCCGTGTTGCAGGCGATGACGATGGCCTTGACCCCTTGCTTTACCAGGCGGTCGGCCACGGCGAAACTGAGGTCGGTCACTTCGTTGATCGGCCGGGTCCCGTAGGGGGCGTTGGCGCTGTCTCCGAAGAAGATGATGTCTTGGTCGGGCATGTCTCGCCGTAGCTGCCGGACCACAGAGATGCCCCCCATGCCCGAGTCGAAGACGCCGATCGGGGTCGATGACGCTGCGGATGGGCCCTTCCCTTGCTCTTGTTCCATACCGGAATCGCCTGCTTTCCCGCTCATCGATCTTGGTCCCGCCCCTCGGGTTCGGTCCCGGAGGCCGCAAGGCCTAAGAACTCCTTGATCTTCCCGACTTGATCGAAGCCTTCCTGATACATGTCCAAGAGACCTTGCCTGGTCTTTTTCAGGGTGTCCAAGCCGTGGAGGTCCTCGGGGGCGATGATGACCGCCTTCCCCTGGGCTTCGTACTCCTTGGCCAGGTCGATCTCGTCGTTGTAGGTCTGGTAGCGGTTGAGGATCCTCTCCGCCGCGGCCGGGTATTTGCGTTCCAGGAGCTTCCCCGGCAAACGGTCATGGGAGGCCTGGCGGGGGATGTCCTTCTGCCTGGTCAGGATGATCACCACTTTGTCGCAGCCGTCATCGATGGCCTTCTGTACGGGGATGGGATCGGCGATGCCGCCGTCGAAATAGGGGACTCCATCGATCACATAGGGGGAGTTGGCGGCGGGGACGCAGGAGGAAGCCTTGAAGACGTCGTACTGGTCCTGGCTGATGTCATCTTTGGTGAAATACTTTGGCTGACCGGTGTTGGCGTCGCAGGCGACGACGGTCAGGCTGGCGGGGTTGTCCCGGAAGGCTGGGTAATCCAGGGGATACTCGCCGTCGTGCTTGGACAGGTCGCCGTAGATGTAGTCCAAGTTGATGTAATCCCGGTTATGGATCATGTTGTGCATGCTGGCGTAGCGGGGGCGGAAGGAATACTCCGTGTAGAAGCGCAAAGTCCTGCGGTATTGCCCGGCCATGTAGCCCACCAAGTCGGCGCTGCCGGCGGAGACGCCGTAGCAACGGTCGAAGTGGATATCAGCCTTCATGCAGGCGTCCAGGACCCCGGCCGCGAAAATGGCCCGAAACCCTCCGCCGACGTCGATCACACCCAGTGTCGTCATTTGTCTTTCAACCAGCTTCCATCGTTTCCAATGAATCCGTTTTTCCCCATGAATCTATTTCAGTCTGTCCATCCTTGCCAGTTGCCAGCCGAATCCGCTCAGCGAAGCCCGGCTTAATCCATAATCCAGCTTAATCCATCGCAATCGGCTCAATCCAGCTTAATCCTTACAGGTCCGATAGGCGCCACAGTTTGCCCTCGTCCGATCAGTGGAGGAAGGTCCCGCCCATCAGGGCCTCATCGGCCTTTCCATAGTCGGGATTGTCAGGGATCTTGGCCGCGCTCACATAGTCGTTGACGAAGTCGCGGACGATGGGTACGCAGTCGTCGCCATACCAGGTAGCCTTGGTGCGGCCGTTGATGGTGCGGCCGTTGAAGGTGGTCAGGCCTTCCATGTTGCCCATGGTGGCGAAGGCGGAGACCCCGTTGGTGAAGATCTCGGCGTTCATGTAGTAGCTTTCGGCCGTACCGGTCTTGGCGAAGGTCTTACGGTTGTTGTTCAGCTGGGCGGACCGGGCGATGCCGGCCGTCACGTCCTTGTTGAGGATGAAAGCCGTGGTCTGGGCCACTTCCTTGGAGATCACCTGCTTGCAGTTGGCGGAGGGGACGGTCATCTCTTTGCCGTTCTTGACCACCTTGGTGATGGCGATGGGTTCGCAATGGGTGCCGTTCGCCGCGATGGTGGCGTAGACGTTGGCCATGGTCAGGGGGGAGGCGTTCAAAGCGCCGATGACCATAGGGGCTTCCAGCTGATTGTAGAGATTGCTCTGGGAGATCAGCGAGTTGTGGTACCCGAGGGAGATGGCGGATTTGGCGATGGCGCACAGGCCGATCTTCTGGGCCATGGCCCCCTGGGTGGTGTTGTGGGACATGATCAAGCCGTGGTAAGGGGTTTCCGGATTGACCGTGCCCCCTTCGGCGTTTTTCACCTGCCAGACACCGCCCCGGGTGAGGTTGCAGGCGAAGGAGGCTGTCGGGTAGGCGGTGGAAGTCTGCAGGGGTTCCAGGGCGGTGTGTCCGTTGGAGAGCCAGGAGACCATGTTGATCGCTTTGAAGGTGGAGCCGGGCTGCACGCCGGACCCGCCGCCATCGGCTTGGTCGACGGCGTAATTGATGGAGGTGGCTGTAGCCCCTGCCTGAGCGGTGGCGTCGTAAGTGCGGTTCTGGGCCAGGGCCAGCACATGGCCGGTCCCCGGTTGGATGGCCACCAGGACGGACTCGAAGCCGGACGGGTCGTTCTCGGGAATCACCCGGCGGACGGATTCCCATGCGGCCTTGGTGGCGTTGACATCCATGGTGGTGGTGATGGTGAGGCCGCCTTCGTAAAGGAGCTTCTTGCGGTCGGCGCTGGTCTTGCCGAAAGTCGAGGAATTGAGGATCTTTCGGACGACGAAGTCGCAGAAATAGGCGGCGGAACCGGCCGCCTGACAGCCCACCTGCACGTCCTTGATCTTGAGCTCCTTCTCCAGGGGGATGGCCTTCTCTTTGGCCGCCTGGTCCTTGCTGATGAAGTTGACGTCGGCCATGAGGCCTAGGACCACGTTGCGCTGGGTCTGGGAGTCCTTCACGTTCACCGTGGGGTCGAAGCGGGCGGGGTTCTTGGTGACCGCCGCGATGGTGGCCGCTTCACCCGGGGTCAGGTCCGCAGCGCTCTTGGAGAAGTAATGCTGGGCTGCCGTCTCCACCCCAAAGGTGTTGGGGCCGAACTGGGCGATGTTGAGGTAGCCTTGCAGGATGTCGGCCTTGGAATATTTCTTCTCGATCTGGAGGGCCAGGAGCATCTCGCGGAACTTGCGGGCGATGGTGTCTTCCTTGGCGTGGTAAGCCTCGATGGGGTCGTTGGAATCCTCTGCCTGGTTGATGAGCATGTTCTTCACGTACTGCTGGGTCAGAGTGGATCCGCCCTGGGTATCTCCGCGGGAGACGTAAGTCCGCAGGAAGGCGCGCAGGACCCCCTGGGGGTCCACGCCGTTGTGCTGGAAGAAGCGGCGGTCTTCACTGGCGACCACGGCCTGCTGCATATACCTGGACACCTTGCTCAGGGGCACGTTGATCCGGTTCTGGTCATAGAAAGTGGCGATGAGGGTCTTGCCGTCCGAGGCGTACATGCGGGATTGTTGCGGCAGGTCGGACAGGTTGAAATCGATGTTCTCCGTCGTGGACAAGGAGGGGATGGCCTTGCTCGCCGCCTTGGAGGTCGCCAGGGCCCCAGGCAGGAGGAAGCCGGACACGACGATCCCGCCGGCCAGACAGAAGACGATGTAGGCCAAAATCAGCGTGAAGACCTTACCTGCGCTTTTTTTTGCTTTCTCACCAGACATGTTCCCTATTTTAGAGTCAAGCGTCTACCGATGCCCATCCGGGCCATCGGCGCTTAGGGGAGGGGAGTCCAGGAGAGTCTGGAAGGAGCGGGCCCTTTAATGCTGTGAGCGCAAAATCAGCTTGCCGGGCCGATAAATGAGGATGGAACGGCCTTCGCGGGCTATCCACCCGCGGTTGGTGAAATCCATGAGGGCCTTGTTGACCGTCTCCCGCGAGGTCCCCACCAGCTGGGCCAGTTCCTCCTGGGTCAGGTCATGGGGGACCATGAGGCCCCGCTCGGTCGGCTCCCCGAAACGGCGGCCCAGATCGATGAGGGTCTTGGCCAGGCGGCCGGGCACGTCAGTGAAGACCAGGTCGCCGATCCGTTCGTTGTTCCGCCTCATGCGTCTGGCCAGGACCTGGAGCATGCTGACGGCCACGGTGGGGTGGCCGTCCAGCCAGGACATAAGGGCTTCGTGGGAAAGGGAGACCACCATGGTGCCGTTGCGCATGGCTATGGCCGAGGCGGTCCGCGGTCCTCCCCGCGGGTCGAAGACCGGTATCTCCCCCAGCACTTCCCCGGGGCCGTGGATGCTCAGCAGCTGGACCCGGCCATCCCCGGCCGTCCTGGTCAGTTTGACCCGGCCTTCCTCCAGGATGAACATGCGGGTGTCGTCATCCCCTTCGCGGAAGATGACCTCGCCTTTGTCTACGAAATGCTGGTGCAGGTGGGGGATGAGCTGGTCGGCGTCGGAAGGCTTGACCTGGCGGAAAAGAGCCGTGTGGAGCAAGATCGTCTCAGGGTCTATCTCCCTGTGCTTTTGCGGTGCTGACATCCTTGCTGTCCTATCTGGTACTCATCTGGTCGTGTACGTGACATGGCCCCCGAAGGTCGTTCTTCGGAAAGCGCAGCTTATCCTTCATCATAAGCCCAGGCCTGACCAGGGGGAGGGCGGATTTCCCTCTTCCCTCCTTCTTTCCTCTGCCAGCATGTCTATAATGATGACCCATGATCGACACTCGGGATGAAGAAGCTTTCATGGCTGACAGTGGCGAAGGGAAAGATGGCGGCGACGGCGGGACCCTGATCGTCATGCCCACTTATAACGAGAAGGACAATCTGGAGACGACCTTATCGGGGATCTTCTCCTACTGCCCCCAGGTGAACGTGCTCGTGGTGGACGATTCCTCCCCGGACGGGACCGGGGACCTGGCCGAAGAGATGGCCGCCGCCGACCCCCGGGTTTTCGTCATCCACCGGTCCATCAAACGCGGCCTGGGACCGGCTTACGTGGCCGGGTTCGAATGGGCCCTCCTGCACGGCTACCAGGTGATTTGCGAAATGGATATGGACGGGTCCCATCGGCCGGCCGACTTGAAGAGGATCTTGGACGCCTTGGAAGCGGACCCGGCTTGCGACGTGGTCATCGGCTCGAGACGGGTCCCCGGCGGGGGAACGGAGAATTGGCCCTGGTACCGGGACCTGATCTCCCGTTGCGGGTCCGGCTACGCCCGGCATGCCTTGGGTTTGGCCACGCATGACGTGACCGCCGGCTTCCGGGCCTACCGCAGTCAGGCCCTGCGCCGCCTGCATGTGGACAGCATCCACGCCAATGGTTACGTCTTTCAGGTCGATATGACCCGCAGGGTGGAGTACGCCGGCGGACAAGTGACCGAAGTCCCCATCCTTTTCGTGGAGCGGACCCAGGGCGAATCAAAGATGGGTACGGGGATCGTCCTGGAAGCCATGTGGCGGGTCACCGATTGGGGGATCAGAAGGATCCTGGGAGGAAAGAGGAAAGCGACCGCGGACCATCTGCGCGACGGGCAGGAGGCTGAAAAAGACTAGAAAATTCAGGGGAATGTGCGAGTCGTCCCTGAAAAATGTACGTTCATGTGCGATAATGTTCATATGATTTCTACTCAGAGACAGCAGTACATTCTCTCGCAGGTGAGGGAAACGGGAGCGGTCCGGGTGAGCGATTTATCGCGGAAGCTGGATGTGTCGGCGATGACCATCCGGCGGGACATCGAGGACTTGGCCGGCAAAGGCTTGCTCAGGCGCGTGCACGGGGGTGCCGTCTCCTCCAGCACCCTTCTGGTGGAGCCGCTTTTCTCGGTCAAATCCCGCATGGAGACCTCTTTGAAGGAGAAGATAGCCAAGAAGGCCTTGGATTTCGTTTCCCCCGGGGATGTGATCGCCATCGGGGGCGGCAGCACCACTTACGCTTTCGCCCAGCTTCTGTTGGAGAGCCCGCGCTGCCAAGGGGCCACCATCCTCACCAATTCCATCCCCGTGGCCCAGCTCATCCAGATGGCGGATACGGCCAACGACGTGGAAGTGATCATGACCGGGGGAGTGGTCACCCGGTCCAACTCCTTGGTCGGCCCCATCGCCAATAAGGTGATCGACGGACTGCGGGTCAACACCCTCTTCCTGGGCGCCCATTCGGTTTCGGTCCCGCGGGGGTTCCTGACCCCGAATTCCCTGGAGTCGGCCACGAACTCTGCCCTGATCTCCATCACGGAGACCTGCATCGTCCTAGCTGACCATACCAAGTGGGAGAGCGCCTCCCTTTCCCTTTTCGCCGATTTCTCCCAGGTGGACACCATCATCACCGATTCCGAGCTGGAGATGGACCTGCGTCGGGAAACGGAACAGGTGGCCAAAAGGCTTTTGCTCGCATAAGGATGGATGATTGCATAAGGATGAACGCTTGTCTGGCAGCTGACCTGTCATCGAATGTTAGAAAAACGAACAAACGAACAAAATCGAACATGCCTGCTAGGATGGCCAGCATAGGTTCATAATTCAATCGACAGTTGACAAGAACAAGAGAAGTCAACGACAGGAGGAACGCGATGACTGAGTTCAGCCATTATGTCCCCGGCGAATACGCCCGGGAAAACATCAGGATCACCGAAACGGAGCTGTCCGATGGCCGCCAATTCTTCTATCTGGACGATGACCCTGACTATGTGTCAGGCGAAAAGCGACGCGAATTGAAAGACCCCCGCCATCTGGCCAACCGCTTCGAGCTGGGGATTGACGGGGAAGGCAAGCCCATGCCGGTCCAGGCCCCGCAGATGAGGAGGGACCCCTTGACCGGGGACTGGATACCCATGGCCACGGCCCGCATGAACCGGCCGATCACGGCCGGCCCTGGAGCCACCGCGACCGGTAATCCCTTGGCCGCCCGCAAGCCGGGAGACCCTTATCAGGATGGGGAAGTGCCCGACAGCGATTACGACGTGGTCGTCTTCGAAAACCGTTTCCCCTCCATGAACCGCATCCCCGGCGTGCCTGACCAGGTGACCTATGTGGACGGCAATCCCCTGTGGGAGCAGCGCCCCGCCGTCGGTCGCTGCGAAGTGGTCTGCTTCGACCCGGGCGAGACCTCCCTGCCGGCGGACCTGCCGGTATCCCGCCTGCGGACGGTGGTGGAGGCCTGGGCCTTCAGGACCGCTGAACTCTCCGCCATCAACGGCATAGAACAGGTCTTCCCCTTCGAGAACCATGGGCAGGAGATCGGCGTCTCCTTGGCCCACCCCCATGGGCAGATCTACTGCTATCCTTTCATCGCCCCCCGCATGGAACAGGAACTGAGGCAAAGCGAGGCCTATCACGAGCGGACGGGAAGCAATCTCCTTCGCGACATCCTCAAAGGCGAGGTGGAGGCCGGCGAGCGTCTGATCATGCGCAACTCCACCTGGATGGCCTATGTGCCCGCCGCCGCCCGCTGGCCCTTGGAAGTGCATGCGCAACCGGTCCGCGACGACGTCCTGACTCTGGACCAGCTGACCGACGACGAGCGTTGGGGCCTGGCCCAGATGTACTCGACCCTGCTCAAGCGGGGGAACGCCTTCTTCGACAAGGGGGATGGCAAGGGGATGGATCTGCCTTACATTGCCGCCTGGCATCAGGCTCCGGTCAAAGACCCCCGCCGGGAGGACTACCGGCTCAACCTCCAGTTCTTCTCCTTCCGTCGGGCGGCCAACAAGGTCAAGTACCTGGCCGGGTCCGAGTCGGGCATGGCCGCTTGGATCTCCGACACCACCCCCGAGAAGATCGCCGCCCGCTTCCACGAGTTGGGTCCGATCGACATCGACGACTGACAAAAACCGACGAAACCGGTCGGAAACGAACAAACCGGCAGGAACTAAACGAATCGATCGGAAACGAACAAACCGATCGGGGATAATAAGCCAATCGGAAACGAACAAGGAACAGAATACAACAGAAAGGTGGGAAAATGGCAGACGAGAATGCCGTGGAATTCATCGATTCCATCCCTGATGGCGAAGGAGCCAGGCGAGCGACCGAGCTTTTCGCCAAAACCTACGGGTACCAGCCCGCTGGCGTCTGGGACGCCCCCGGCCGGGTCAACCTCATCGGTGAACACACCGATTACAACGCGGGCCTCTGCCTGCCCATCGCCCTGCCTCATCGCACTTTCATCGCCCTGGCCCCCCGCCAGGACGCCCAGGCGCGGGTGGTCTCCTCCATCAACCCCGGTTCCGTAGCCACGGCCGAACTGGAAGGGCTGGAAGCCGGAGGGGTCAAGGGATGGGCTGCCTATCCGGTGGGAGTGGCCTGGGCCATGCGTCAGGCTGAGCTTCCGGTCCAGGGCTTCGACGCCGCCTTCGTCTCCTGCGTGCCTTTGGGATCGGGCTTGAGCTCTTCGGCCGCCATGACCTGCTCCACCGTCTTGGCCTTGGATGACGTCTATTCCTTGGGGTATGGGTCCAGCGACGAAGGCCGGGTCACCCTCATCTCCATGGCCATCGCCTCCGAGAACGACATGGCCGGCGCTTCCACGGGCGGCCTCGACCAGAACGCCTCCATGCGGTGCCAGGCGGGCAAGGCCCTGCTCCTGGACTGCAAGCCGGGCCTGACCCCCTTGGAGAACGTTTCCCAGCAGGACTTCGACCTGGCCGCCCGGGGCTTGGAACTCCTGGTGGTGGATACTTGCGCCCCCCACCAGCTGAACGACGGCCAATACGCTGCCCGTCGCGCCACCTGCGAGCAGGCCGCCGCCAAGTTGGGCGTGGAGAACCTGCGGCAAGTGGCGGATACCATCGCGGCTTCGGCCGGCGACGATCCCTCCGCCCGGCGGCAGGGACTGCAGGAGGCCTTGGACCGTCTGCCCGACCCTGTGGAAGTGAAGCGCGTGCGCCACGTGGTCACCGAGATCTGGCGGGTGACCGACTTCGTCCGGGCCTTCGCCGCCGGAGACATGGCCGAATCAGGCCGGCTTTTCAACGCCTCCCACGATTCGTTGCGGGACGATTATCAGGTGACCGTCCCCGAGCTCGACTTGGCCGTGGACACCGCCCGGGAGGAAGGGGCTTACGGGGCCCGAATGACCGGTGGCGGTTTCGGCGGGTCCATCATCGCCTTGGTGGATGCCGGCCGGTCCCGGGAAATCGCTCAGAAAATCGCCGATCGCTTTGCTCGGAAGGGATTCAACCAGCCCCGCGCTTTGGCCGCTGTCGCCGCCAAGCCGGCTGAACGGGTGGCTTGATCGGCCCGGAAAAAACGACAACCGTTACGACGAGGTAACGGCTGCCGTTTCATATTCCTCAGATGGTGTCCAAAGCCTGGTCCACGGCCGGGAAATGCTTGGCGTGCGGTCTCCAGACCGGGATCCCGCCCGCCACCACCAGAGCCGGCTTGTCCAAGGCCCGCAGGTCATCCAAAGGATTGCCTTCCACCACCAGCAGGTCGGCCGCCAAACCAATCGTCAACGACCCGGTCACCTGATCCAGGCCCAGGATTTCGGCGTTTGCCCCGGTGGCCGCGTAGATGGCCTGGGCCGGGGCCATGCCGGCGTAGCGGACCAGGTAATCGAGCTCTCGCCAGGTGTTGTATTGGGTGACGTATGGCATGGCTGAATCGGTGCCCACCCCCACATGGAGGTTCTTGGCCACGGCCTCCCTCAGGCCGGTGAGCAGGTTTTCCCCTACCTGGGCCGAGTTCGACCGGGCGACGTCGGACATGCCCAGTCCATCCTGGTCCAGAGAGACGGTCGGCAGCATGGCCGACAGGGTGGGAATCACGGCCGACCAGCCGCGCAGACTGTTGGGGTTCTTGCGATAGAGGGCGGTGACCTCCTGGTCCAGGGTGGATCCATGTTCGATCGTGTCCACTCCGGCCTTCAGGGCCCGTTTGGTCCCTTCCAGGCTCTGGGCGTGGGCGGCCACCATGACCCCGGCCTTATGGGCTTCCTGGCAGATGAGCCGCATGTTCTCCTCGGTCATCTGAGGTTGCCCCGCCTCTCCCAGGACTTGGGAATCGGTCACGCCACCGGTCGCCGCGATCTTGATCACATCCACCCCGTGGTCCAGGAGCTGATGGACGTTGGATATTATCTCCTCCTCGCTGTCTCCTTCCAAGGCGATCAGGGGAGCCCCGTGTCCGCCGTGGATGGCCAGCAGGGGGCCGGAGGCCAGGATCCGTGGGCCTACGGTCTCGCCATCGTTGATTCGGTTTCTCAAGGCCACGGTGTCGTAAGCGATGTCGCCCACGGTCCTCAGGGTGGTGACCCCGGACAGCAGGGCCTGGCGGATGTTGCTTTCCGTGATCTTCCTCAGGAAGGCCTGCCCAGGAACCGTCTGCAGGAAGGATTTGGCCATGGCTTGGGAGTCCTTGGTGTTGATGCCCAAGGGGATGCCTTTGCCGCTGCCGAAAACGTGGGCGTGGGCGTTGATCAGGCCGGGCAGGATGTAGCGGCCTTGGGCGTCGATCGATTTGTGGCCGTCGCTCAGGGCCTGGGCCCGGGCTTGATCGCTGGAAGGGAAGATGTCTTCGATGAGGCCTTGGGCGTCAATGGCCAGGCTGTGGTCCTCGGCGATGGATCCCTCCCTGAGCCCCAAGCCGTCGATGCCTTTGAGGGTGCGCACCAGATTGGCATGGTGGATGACGAAAGGCACGTGTTCGGTGCTCAGCTTGGCGGGTGCGGTGACCTTGATCCGGGCGGACAGGTCCGCCAACTTGTTGGTGATCTCCATATGGCTCCTTTGGTTTGTCGTTGTTCTCTTCCCCTTCAGGCCGGAATTGTTTGGCTGGAATCTTTTTGATCGCGGCCGTCTGACCGCGATCAGACGGCGAGAATCGCTAGTGAGAAATTCAGAAGGTATCCAAAGCCTTGTCGACCTGTTCGAACCGGTGCGGCTGGGGGTTGTCGATGACGATCCCGCCGGCGGCCACCATGACGGGCTTGCTCAAGGCTCGTAGGTCATCCAAGGGGTTGTTATCCAGCAGGAGGAGGTCGGCGTCCAGGCCGGGCTGGATGTCTCCGGTCACCTGGTCCAGGCCCAAGATCAAGGCGTTCTCCTGGGTGGCCGCGTAGATGGCTTGGGCCGGGGTCAGACCGGCGTAGCGGACCAGGTAGTCCAGCTCGCGCCAGGTGTTGTATTGGGTGACGTATGGCATGGCCGTATCGGTGCCGACCCCCAGATGGAGCTTGGCTTCCACGGCCTTCTTCGCCCCGGCGATCAGACGGTCTCCGATGATCGTGGCGTTCGCGCGGACCACGTCGCTCAGCTCGGTCACTTCCTGGTCCAGCTTGACCAGGGGCAGGACGGCCGACAGGGTAGGGACCACGGCCGACCAGCCGCGTAGGCTGTGGGGATTGTCGTGGAAGAGGTCGATGCATTCCTGGTCGAAGTCGCAGCCGTGTTCGATCGTGTCCACTCCGGCCCGCAAGGCCCGTTTGACCCCTTCCAGGCTTTGGGCGTGGGCGGCCACGATGATCCCGTTCTCATGGGCGATCTGGCAGATGATCCGCATGTTCTCTTCGGTCATCTGGGGGTGGCCGGCGTCGCCCACCTTCTGGGCGTCGGTCACGCCGCCGGTGGAAGCGATCTTGACCGCGTTCACCCCCTGGTTCACCAGCCTGTTGATGTTGGCCCGGGTGCTGTCTGCGTCAAAGCATTCCATGGAAAGCAGGGGGGCTCCATGGCCGTTGGGGGCGGCGATCATGGGGCCGGAAGCCAAGATGTGGCCTCCCAGGGCCTTGCCGGCCTCCACGTCTTCGCGCAGGTCGACCGTGTCGAAGGCCACGTCGCCGACGGACCGGAAGCTGGTCACGCCGGACAGCAGAAGCTCGCGGGCCATCTTGCGGGTCATGGACCGCAGCATCTGATGGCCTTCGGGGGAGTCCATGAAGGCCTTCTGCTCGGCCTGGGCCTCTTTGGTCATGGAACTGGAGGGGAGGCTTTCTCCTGTGTTGAAAAGATGGACATGGACGTTAATCAGGCCGGGCATGAGGCATCGCCCTCGGACGTCCACCTGGCGGTAGTCGGCCGGGATGCGGGAGACCCTGTCCTGTTCGGATGAGGGGAAAACGGCTTCGATCTTTCCTTCGGGGTCGACCAGGACCGTCTGGTCCTCGTCCACCGCTCCCTCCTGCTGCCCCAGGCCGCCTTCTCCGGCGAAAGCGCGGACGATCCGGGCGTGGTTGAGGGCGAAAGGACCTTGTTGGGCCACCAGGTCGGGGTCGATCTCATCCTGGACGAATCCTTCCGTCCGCTGGTCTTGTGTTTTCTCTTCTGTCATGATGTTCCTTTCAGATTGACCCTTGGGGGACTCGTCGTCAAGGCGAATCACCCTGTGGGGGACCATCTTAGAGCGAGGCAAGAATATTCTCACGAAGGTTCTCAAAAATATGTATATCTAGTTCTTAAAACTGCGTATAGGCGCTGGAATCCGTCCGCCGCGGGAGACGAAAGCGGAGCAATCGGTCTGGTTGACCGGCATGATGGGGGCCCGCCCCAATAAGCCGCCGAATTCGGCTTGGTCTCCGACCTCTTTGCCGATGACTGGGATGATGCGCACGGCCGTGGTCTTCTGATTGACCATGCCGATGGCGGCCTCGTCGGCGATGATTCCGGAAATGGTGGAATCGGCCGTGTCCCCGGGGATGGCGATCATGTCAAGACCGACGGAACAGACGCAGGTCATGGCTTCCAGCTTTTCGATGGTCAGGTTGCCTTTCTCGGCCGCCTCGATCATGTTTTTGTCCTCCGAGACGGGGATGAAGGCTCCGGACAGGCCGCCGACGTAGGACGAGGCCATGATCCCGCCCTTCTTCACCTGGTCGTTGAGCAGGGCCAGGGCGGCCGTGGTACCAGGCCCGCCCATCTGGGCCAGGCCGATCTTCTCCAGGATCTCGCCCACGGAATCGCCTGGGGCCGGGGTGGGGGCCAGGGACAGGTCGATGATTCCGAAGGGGGCCCCCAAGCGGGCCGAAGCCTCCTGGGCCACCAGCTGGCCGACCCGGGTGACCTTGAAAGCCGTCTTCTTGATGCTCTCGCAAAGGAACTCGAAATCCTTGCCCTGGGCCTGGTCCAAAGCATGGGAGACCACCCCCGGCCCGGACACCCCCACGTTGATGACCGCGTCCCCCTCGGTCACCCCGTGGAAGGCCCCGGCCATGAAGGGATTGTCGTCCGGGGCGTTGCAGAAGACGACCAGCTTGGCGTCGCCGAAACTGTCATGATCGGCCGTGGCCACTGAAACCTTTTTGATCACATGGCCCAGAAGCTCCACCGCATCCATGTCGATCCCGGTCTTGGTGGAGCCCACATTGACTGAAGCGCACACCCTTTCCGTGGAGGAGAGGGCTTGGGGGAGGGAGCGGATGAGCAGTTCGTCGGCAGGAGTCATGGACTTGGAGACCAGGGCCGAGTAGCCGCCTAAGAAGTTGACCTCGGTTTCCTCGGCGGCCTGGTCCAAAGTCCGGCAGATGGCCGCGTAATCGTCGATTGACTTGGCCGCCCCGGCCGCCACCAAGGAGATGGGGGTGACCGAGATCCGTTTGTTGACGATGGGGATGCCGAATTCCACTTCCAGCTGGCGGCCCACCGCCACCAGGTCTTTGGCCTTGGTGGTGATCTTCCGGAGGATCTTGTCCCTCAAAGTCCCCAGGTTGTCGCTGACGCAGTCCAAAAGGCTGATGCCCATGGTGATGGTCCGCACATCCAGTTTCTCCTGGGTGATCATGGAGATGGTCTCGTCGATTTCCAAACTGTCGGTCATGGCTGGCCTTCCTTAAATCCGGTGCATGGAGGTGAAGATCTCCTCCCGCTGGCAGCGGATGGAAACGCCGATCTCCTCGCCCAAAGAGTCCAGAAGGCTGACCATGTCGCTGAAATCGTCCTCCATGGCCGCATAATCCACGATCATGATCATGTTGAAGAAGCCGTCGATGATGGTCTGGGAAATCTCCAGGATGTTCACCTTTTTGCCTGCCAAAGCCATGCAGACCCGGGCGATGATGCCGGTAGCGTCTTTACCGACGACGGTGATGACTGCCTTGCGCATGGTACTCCTGCGTAGCCTTAAGCCGATACAGGCATTGATGTTTGTGGCCCATTGTACCGAAGCGCTTCTACGGGTTCCGCCACCCGTTTCGAAGGTCAGACTCCGCCTTGGAAGCCCATCTGCC
The DNA here is from genome assembly GCF_001042675.1 of Parascardovia denticolens DSM 10105 = JCM 12538. Taxonomy (NCBI): domain Bacteria; kingdom Bacillati; phylum Actinomycetota; class Actinomycetes; order Bifidobacteriales; family Bifidobacteriaceae; genus Parascardovia; species Parascardovia denticolens. The sequence goes on along the minus strand of NZ_AP012333.1, from coordinate 1,441,224 downwards.
GCCAGGCCTCATAGAGGGCGATGGAGGCGCAATTGGCCAGGTTCAGGCTGCGCAGGCTGGGGCGCATGGGGAAGCGGACCTGCTGGTAGATATGAGGCCCGGCCATGATATCCATGGGGTCGGGGATGTCCCCTGGCTCGGGGCCGAAAAGGAGGATGTCCGTCGGTCTGTATTCGACTTCCGTGTAAAGGGTGGTGGCCTGGGCGGTGAAGGAGATGATGCGGGAGTCGGGCATGGATTCGATCAGGTTGTCGAAATCCGGGTGGATGACCACGTGGGTCATGTCATGGTAATCCAAGCCGGCCCGGCGCAGCTTGGTGTCTTTGAGGTTGAAGCCCAAAGGTTCCACCAGATGGAGAACGGACCCGGTGATGGCGCACAGGCGTATGGCTGAGCCCGTGTTGCCCGGGATCCTGGGGGAGCAGAAGCACAGGTGAGGGGTGGAGGTCTGCTGGAGCCGGGCCTCCTGCGGCTGAAGCATGGCTTCGGTCACGGAGATGGGGTTGCCGTGAGCGTCGGTGACCAGTTCGTCCGGCCCGTAGGAGGACTTCCGGTAGCCGTATTCGAACATTGATTGCACCCGGGAGGCCGGGTCCTGCGGGGAAGGGGCGGCAGGGGTGTTCCGGGAGGCCTTGGTGGGGATGCTCTGGGAGGAATTATCGCTCATATTTGCAACAATAAAGAGCATGAACGACAGGGCGCCAAAGCGGATGAACCAAGGATTCAGGGCTACCGGGAAAGGGGATGGGGCTGGCGACGAAGCCGCCTGGGCCTTCTCCCGCCTGTCTTCCTGGTGGCGGAGTGCGGCCCGGGACTTCCCCTGGCGCTTCGGCCGGACCAGCCCTTGGGGGGTGCTCCTGTCGGAAGTGATGAGCCAGCAGACCCCTATGAGCCGGGTCCTTCCTTACTGGCGCCAATGGATGGGCCTATGGCCGACCCCGCAAGACCTGGCCCAGGCCTCGACCGGGGACCTGATCGCCGCTTGGGGACGGTTGGGCTACCCCCGGCGGGCTTTGCGTCTGAAGGAATGCGCTCAGGTGGTCAGCCAGGAGTTCGGTGGTCGCTTGCCGGACGATTACCAGTCTTTGGTCGCCTTGCCGGGCATCGGCGATTACACCGCCTCCGCCATCCTCTCTTTCGCCTATGGGGACAGGGTCGTCGTCCTGGATACCAACATTCGCCGCGTCCTGGTGCGGGCCTTCACCGGCCAGGAATCCCGGGGCGGGTCCACGACCAAGGGGGAGAGGGACCTGGCCCAAAGCCTCCTGCCTGCCGACCGCGCTCAGTCGGTCAGATGGAATCAGGCCGTGATGGAGCTGGGGGCCTTGATTTGCACCGCTTCCCAGCCCGCTTGCGACCAATGCCCACTCAAGGAGAAGTGCCTCTTCCTGGCCGTCGGCCGTCCCGGCCTCGGGTCCACAAGGACCAGGCCGAAGCAGTCCTTCGTCGGGACCAACCGGCAAGTGAGGGGAATCATCATCGACGCTTTGCGGCGGGCGCCCGATCACCGGCTGGGGCCGGATCAAGTCAGGTCTTTGTGGAAGGACCAGGGGCAGTTGGACGAGTGCGTCATCGGTCTGGATCAGGATGGCCTCATCGTCATTGGTCAGGATCAGTCCCTCAGCCTGCCTGTCTGAGCTTCTTTCGTCCGTTTCTTTATATGCCGTTCGCGCCGTCGTGGTCATTTTCTTTTCGGAAGGTTAGACTGGTCCCATGGCTCAGTGGAAAGACAGACCCTCTTCGTTCGACTCCGATTCGGCTGACCGGCGCGGGAAGGCAAGCCCCCGGTCCGCTCGGGGTGTCTCGAGGGAAAAGAGCGGTAAGGCGACCATGCGCAAGGTCTACCTGCGTCGCCGTTTGATCGCCCTCCTGATCCTCCTGCTGGCCGTCGCCCTCATCGTCGGCCTGGCTATCGGCCTGGCCCGCCGCTCCCAAGGGAAGGCCCGTCCGGGGGCCGGGGCCGGCTCCACGACGTCCGCTTCGGCTTCTCCATCGGGGAAAGCCTCCCAACAGGGCAATCAAGCCCAAGGGGGACAAGCGGGGAAGGGGCAACAAGCCGAATCCAGCTCCCGGTCGGAGAAAAGCAAGCTTTCCGGCATCCCCGACTGCACCAGCGAGAACCTTGACCTGGGCCTGACCGCGGACCCGACCACGGTGGAGGCGGGCAAGACCCTTGTTTTCAGGGCGAACCTGACACATAAAGGGTCCAAGGACTGCCTGATCGACGCCAGCGACGGCTCGCGCATCCTGGTCATCAGTTCGGGGGACACCGTCGTTTACCGGACCGATGTATGCGACAGCCAAGCCCGCATGCTCCTGATGACCGATAAGGACCAAGACAGTCAACAAATCGCCTGGAACACCAAAGCCTCCGCGGATGGCTGCAAGGCCGACCACGACCTGAAAACGGTGCAGCCGGGCAATTACACCGCTTATACCTACATCAAGGACGACCCTGCCCTGAGGTCGCCGACCGTCCCCTTCATCGTCACCCAGCCTCCGGCCCCCAGCCCTTCGGCCAAGGATTCGTCCGATAAATCCGGGGATTCGACCGGGAACAAGGGGGATAACGGTTCCCAAGGTGGCAACGGCGGCAACAATGGTAACAATGGTAACAATGGTAACAACGAGGCTAATGGAAACGGCGGGGCCAACGGCAACAACCGTTAGGCCTTCGCCGCCCTTCTGGCCCTTTGGCTTTCCCGGCCATTCCGGTCATCGTGACCGTCTCCGCCGTCCCGGCTTTGAAATTCTAAATCCCTAAGGCGGCCAAAGCCTCTTTCACCGTGGCCACTTCCACCAGTTTCATCCCTTCCACCTGCTGCCAGGAGGAACCCTTCCGATGGACGGGGACCAGGGCCGTGGTGAAGCCCAGCCGGGCGGCTTCCCTCAGGCGGTTGGCCATCCGGGGAACGGGGCGGATCTGCCCGGTCAGGGAGATCTCCCCGATGGCTATGGTGGTCCGGGCGATGGCTTTGCCTTTGGAAGCCGAAGCCAAGGCTGCGGCGATGGCCAGATCGCAGCCCGGCTCGCGGGCCGACCCCCCGGCCACGGTGGACACGTAGACGTCGCTGCTGAGCAGGTTGATGCGGCCATGGCGGTAGAGGACGGCGATGATCATGGCCAGGCGGTTGTAATCCACCCCATTGGTGGTCCGTCGCGGGGCGGGGAGGGCGGAAGAGGTGGTCAAGGCCTGGATCTCCATCGGCAGGCTGCGGTGCCCGTCCACGATGAAAGTGATGCAGGTCCCTTCGGCCGCCTGGTCCGCCGCGCTGACGAAGAGCCCGCTGGGGTCGGTGATCTCCTCGATCCCTTCCCCGCTCATGTCGAAGCATCCCACCTCGTCGGTCGGCCCGAATCGGTTCTTCAGACTGCGTAAAAGCCGCAAGGCGGTCTGGCTGTCCCCTTCGAACTGGCAGACCACATCCACCAAGTGTTCCAAAGTACGGGGGCCGGCGATAGACCCATCCTTGGTCACATGACCGACCAAGATGACGGGGATATCCAGGCTTTTGGCGCAGTCGATGACTTCCGCCGCCACCTGCCTGATCTGGGCGTTGCCTCCTTGGATGCCGTCCACGTCCGGGCTGGAGATGGTCTGGACGGAATCCACGATGGCCAGGGCGGGTTTTTCCTCCTGAATCAGGGAGACCACGGTTCCCAGGTCCATGGTGGAAGCCAGAAGCAGGTTGTCCACCACCGCTCCGATGCGCCGGGCCCGCATGCGGATCTGGCTCAGCGATTCCTCCCCGGAGATGTAGAGGACCCGCTTTCCGGTGGAGACCAGGGACCGGGCTATGTTTCCCGCGGTCTCCAACAGGAGGGTGGATTTGCCGATTCCTGGTTCGCCGGCCATGAGGATGACGGCCCCGGGGACGATGCCCCCGCCTAAAACCCGGTCGAATTCGCCGAAACCGGTGGGGATGCGGACCACGTCCTCCAGCCCCTCATCGGTGACGGGGCGCAGAATCCGGTCTTTCTCTTTCTTACTGAGGGGTTTGGCGGAGGATGCGCGCGAAGAGGCAGGGGAGATCTTGGCTTCGTGGAACTCCTCGATCGTTCCCCATTGGCCGCAGTTGGGGCAGCGGCCGTACCATTTGGCTCCGTTCCAGCCGCAGTCCGAGCATACATACTGAACGTTTGATTTCGCCATACTTGGCACGCTATCGAAGATTGAAGACAAGCGCCGCAGGCGTCCCCAAGGCATGCGAAGATAGGCGTATGACCGATGAACAGGAACAGGAGACCAGCCCCTTCGCGGATATGCCCATGAGGGGCCGCGTCGGTAAGGATGAGGGCAGGGTGCGGCGAGGCGGGGAAGATGCCAGCCTGGTTCCCCCAGAGACCGCAGGGGAGGATCAAGAGGAAACAGTCCCGGGGCCGGATTCCATGGACCATGGTCGCAACGGGGAAGGCCGCAGTCACAGCGGGAGGCAAGACGGGAAGTCCGAGGATGATGGCCAGGCCTCCCAGCAGGAGTCTGAAGGTCAGCGAGGCCCGGAGCCGCAGGAAGAGGACGCGGCCCGTAGCCGGTCCCACCGCAATCGGCTGATCGTCTCCTTGATCGCCATCCTTTTGATCGTGGCCGCGGTGGTCACCGCTTTCCTTTGGCCTGGTTGGGCCCTGAAGAAGAAAGGCGGCATGCCCACCAACCAGGTGGCTACGACCAGCGCGAACGCCACCCCGACCATCCCGCCCCAGCCTTTGCCATCCAACGCTTCCGCCTTGGTCAAAGCGGTCTTGCCGGATTCCTCCGGGACTTATAGCCGCCAATCGGTGACCGTCACCCAGGTCTGGGAATCCTCCCAACCCATTGAAGAGTATGTGGCCACCTACTCCAATGGAGTCAAAGGGCAGGAGATGACCGTGACCGTGGCCCAGTGGTCCACGTCCGACTACGCCTTGAAGCAATATCAGGCGATCAGCGGCCAGCTCACGGGCAAACAGATCGCGACCGGCAACGTCGTGGTCAACGGAAGTCAGACCGGATCCTACACCGTCCATGAGGACGCCAAGGATCCCTCTCGGGCCGTCGCCGTGGAGCAGAACGCCACCGCCCTCTTCCAGATGACCGGGCCGAAAGACCGGATGACCGACTTCTTCGCCAAGTATTACGCGGCCAAGTAGGCCAAAGGGGATCAGCCAAGCGCTGTGTCCTCTCGCTGGAGTAGGATGTCGAAAGTTGTGTTCATTAGGAAACGGAGGCTCTGATGGGATCTGTCATCAAGAAGCGTCGCAAGCGGATGAGTAAGAAGAAGCACCGCAAGATGCTGCGCAAGACTCGTCATCAGCGCAAGTAGTGCGACTCACGCAATCGTGACAGGGCTTCGGCCCTGAAAAAAAGCCTGGCACCTCGTCCCAAGGATTGAAGGCGCCGGGCTTTTTCTCTTCCCTCATCCTTCCTTTCTCTTTCCATTTTTATCCTTGACCTTTCATTCTCAGTCCCCCTACTTCCTTTCTTCCTTTTCTTCCTTTTCTTCCTTTCCTTTTCCTTCCTTCCCTTCAGCCCCCATCCCCTTCTTCCACCCTTAATCGGCTTTCATCCTTAACCGGCATTATCAGCCAACCCCTCCAGGAGGTTTCATGGCGTATATGGACGTCAGTCAGGTCACTTATCGAGTGGCTGACCAAGAAACGAACATCCTGACCGAAGTCAGCTTTTCCGTGGAAAAGAACGACTTCCTGACTCTGGCCGGCCCATCCGGGGGCGGTAAAAGCACCATCCTCAAGATCATGGCAGGCCTGATTTCCCCCACTTCCGGGACGACCCTCTTCCAAGGCGCGGACATCTCCACTATGGATCCGGCCCTCTATCGCAGGCGGGTCTCCTACTGTTTCCAGCAGCCGGTCCTTTTCGGGGAGACGGTCAAAGACAATCTCTCTTTCCCCTTCGAAATCCGCAAAGAGAAGTTCGACCCCGTCCGGGCTGAAAGCTTCCTCTCGCGGGTGGATCTGCCGGCCTCCTATATGGATAAGAAAATCAGCCAGCTGTCCGGAGGGGAAAGCAACGGGTGGCCCTGATTCGCAACCTCCTCTTCCCGCCCCAGGTCCTGCTGCTGGACGAAGTGACCACCGGCCTGGACGAAGCGAGCAAGGGCATCGTCCACCAGCTGATCGACTCGGTGAAAAAGGACGGGGTGACGATCGTCCAAGTGACCCATGACGCCCAAGAGCTTGAGGAAGCCGGGCGGATCATCCATATCGTCGAAGGGAGGGTGGAGGAATGAAAAACCTTCAAGTCAGTGATTGGTCCCTGTTCATGGCCTTCGCCCTGGTCTTGGTCTCAGTGGGGATTTCGGCCAAAGAGCGGCTGGGCCTGGCCAAAGACGTGCTTTTCAGCGTGGCCCGGGCCATCATCCAGCTGGCCGTGGTCGGCTACGCGCTCAAGTTCATCTTCCACGTCAACAACGTCTTTTTCACCATCGCCATCACCCTCCTCATCATCTTCAACGCCTCCTGGAATGCCAACAAGCGCGATCCCAACAGCCGCAGGCAGCTTTGGCAGGCTATCGTGGCCATGTTGATCGGCACCTATGTGACTTTGGGAATCCTGCTGATTACCCGCACGGTCAAGATGACCCCCAGCCAGATCATCCCCATCACCGGCATGATCGCCGGCAACGAGATGGTGGCCATTGGCCTGTGCTACAAGACCCTTTATTCCAGCTTCCACGACCAAAGGCAGCAGGTCTTGGAGAAGCTCTCCCTCGGAGCTCCCGTCAAGGCGGCCAGCATGTCCATCCTGAGGCGGAGCATCAAGACCGCCATGCAGCCCACCATCGATTCGGCCAAGACCGTGGGCCTGGTGAGTCTGCCGGGGATGATGTCCGGCCTGATCTTCGCCGGGGTGGATCCGGTTTACGCCATCAAGTACCAGATCATGGTCACCTTCATGCTGCTGTCCGCCACCGGCCTGGGGGCGGTGATTGCTGGTTACCTGGCCCACCGCAATTATTTCAACAAGCGGGCCCAGCTCTTGGAGATTCCTCAGGAGTGAAGTGGGCTTGTATGGGCCTGGTTTCATGGGTATGACCTATGGGGCATGGTTCCCAAGGTGGGTATGGCCCAAAAAAGGTAAGAATTAAGGTAAAAATTTAAAGGTGTATACGAAAGGCGGTTACAGAAAAGAGCCCTTCCAAATAGAGGGCTCTTTTCTGTAACCGCCTTTCGTATACACCGATTCCTGATTGGACTTATTTATTGGGGTTGGTCAGGACGCGGGGACCATTGGGGTCGCCGACAATGACGGTGTCCACCATGTTGAGGAAGAGACCATGCTCCACCACGCCCACGGTGGTGATCAGGTCCTGGGCCAGCTCCTGAGGATGCTCGATGCGGTCCAGGTGGAGGTCGACCACGAAGTTCTTCTCATCGGTCAGGACTTCCTTGCCTTCGGCATCCAGACGCAGAACAGGCTTGTAACCGCGCTTCTCGAAACGCTTGACCACGTGGCCGGCTCCGAAAGGAATGACCTCCACGGGCAGGGGGAACTTGCCGATGGTGTCCACCACCTTGGACTCGTCCACGATCCAGATAATCTTCTTGGAATTGGTTGCCACGATCTTCTCCCAGAGGAGGGCGGCGCCGCCGCCTTTGATGCCGTTGAAGTTCTTGTCCACTTCGTCGGCCCCGTCGATGGTGATGTCGATCTGGTCCACATCGTCCACGGCCACGATCTTGATGCCGTAGCCTTCGGCCTGCTCCTGAGTGCGGCGGGAAGTGGTGACGCCGGTGAACTTCAGGCCCTCCTCCTGCACGCGGCGGCCCAGCTCGTCGACCAGGAAACGCACGGTGGACCCGGTGCCCAGACCGGCGGTCATCCCGTCCTGGATCAGCTGGGCGGCTTGCACGCCGGCTGCCTTCTTCAATGCGTCCTGAGTTGCTTTATCCATGATCATTTGCTCCTTCGATCGTGAAGATGATTGTAGTTTCAATGAAATCGAAACAGGGTCCGACAGGCGGCGTCAGAACAATGTTTCCTGATGGTTATTATCCCAACTGCTATCGTCAAAGCGGCGGATGGCCTCGTCAAGCTTGGCCACGGCCTGGTCCATATGCTGGCTGGCGGCCTCCAGTCGCTGGGCGGCCAGATTGAATTGGGCGGTGGCTTCATTGAGCTTGGCCACCAGCTCGGTGGTGACCGTTTGCGGACTGTCAGGGTAGAGGGGCTGGTCCTGGAATCCAAAAGATTTTGGCCGCCCGACAGGGGGTGCCGCTTGTGGGATAGCGGCTTGCTGTCTGCCGACCGGCTGTTCGGATGCACGAGCGGCGTCTTGCGGAGCGGCAGGTGCCAGGTCAGGAGTAACCGGGGATGCGGCGATCGGGTCAGCGGCCAGGAATCCTGTCTGCCGAGCGTCGAAAATCGGGTCGTCTTTCCGCGGAGCCTGTGTTGGATCGCTTGGCATAGTCATCTCGCGGCCATAGTCGGAATTGATCAAAGAAAGCCATCCTTCATAAGGCATGTAGCCGCTGATCTCGCCTGCCCGGCACTTTTCCGCGAAACCGCGAGCAAGATCGTCGACCTTTTCATTGTAGAAATCCCCGGCGTGTCCTTTGACCCAGGTGAAGGATACCTTTCCCGCCCGCGAGCGGATCTCACCATCAATGGCCTTGATCAGGTCCGAATTTTTGACCGGCTCCTTCTTGGAATTCTTCCATCCGTTCTTCTTCCAGCCATGGATCCACTTGGTGGAGCAGTTGATGGCGTATTGGGAATCGGTTTCGATGAGCAGGGGATAAGAGCCCCGGTGGGTGCGCAGCGCTTGGAGGACCGCGGAAAGCTCGCCGATCTGATTGGTCCCGTTGCTGGCCCCGCCGCAGTCGCAATCCTGTCCGGTGGACGCGATCGGTTTCCTCCCCGCGGGGACGTGCTCCGCCCATCCCCATCCCATGGCTCCGTTAGGGTTCGCCAAGGCGCTGCCGTCAGTGGATACGATGACCTGATTATTCATAGGGTCCATTGTAAACGGAGAGGGGGCAACAACGGCTTTTTGCTTCCCCATTCTTGTCTTTTGCTCTTCCTTTGCCTCGGATAAGCCCTATGCCTTTTCACTATTCCATGAGGTTGAATTCCAGACGCAGCCAAGGGGATAAAGATTCTTTTTAATAAGGAAAGATGAAAAATAAAATCGAGTTTTCAGGGTTTATTCGAAGAAATTTGATATATTGCAAATGATGTGATATATTTTATGTATTGTTTTTTAGGAGATACTGAAAATGGCAGTTAGCGCACATAGTGTCAAAAAGAATTCTACGCACGATGTCTTGGACTCCGAATTCTTTTCTCTTGTTGATATGCTTGGGCTAGGGAGCGCCGAAGATACTATGGATAGTGGGATAGTCGTAGAGAAAACGCGCCCTGTTCTTTCAATGGAATTTGATGTAATGGGTGGTAGTCGACCGCGGTATCAAATTTAAATTTACGCGCATGAGTACAACGTTCATTCCTCGTCATAAGTTGAACCAACCAATACCTAATGAGGTGTTTTCTATTACAAGAAGTTTTGAAACTCCTTATATAATTTTTGATTTTACTGGGATTCGTCACGCAGTACAGGAGTATCAACATTCGATATGTCTCTTAGGAAATGCAAAGTTGAATTTTGCTTTAAAAGCCTGCTATGAGCCGGACATTCTTCGGCTTCTGCGCGAGGAAAAGCTGGGCGTAGATGTTGCATCCTCTAACGAATTTAAGCTGGCTCAGAAAATTGGTTTTGATGAGATTTCGGCGACTGGCCCTAGCTTTACTCACCCGGACCAGGTTGATATCTGGCACAAGCGCACTCTATACTTGATTTTTCATCTTATGATCAGTTGATAAGGCTTACGTCGGGTACTCACGCGAATAAAAGTAAGGTTATTGGTCTTCGTGTTCGGGTGACGTTTCCGCATGAGATTGAAGATGAAGGAACATTCGGTAAAAATAGCCGCTTTGGTATTGACCCATTTAATGAACAGCTTCGAGAATATTTGAAATCGCAAAAATTAATTGTTAAACGCCTGCATTTTCACACGGGTCAACTTTCTCCCGAGCGGCTTCTATATGAATTTGAATACTGTAAAAGAATAATTGCTGAATATCCAACTATTACGACGATAGACTTTGGAGGTGGATTTTATACTTTTTTCGCACATCGCGATAGGGCAGAGAAGGTGTTCTCCTATATTAGGACTATAAACGAGATCAAGTATGCGAATAATCTGCAATTTCGATTTGAGCCGGGAGCAGGATTGATTGGACCGTTCGGCTATCTAGTCACGACTGTTGTCAGTCTTGAACATGGTAATCGTTACTTCGGAGATGACCTGATAGGGCTTGATTGCTCGGCTTGGAATATATGTCCGTGGGTTATTCCTAAGGTTTATCACTATCAAGAGGCTCGACGGGACACTGAATATCATCAAGCGATAGTTTGCGGGAATTCCTTATATGAGAATGATTTTTTTGGTAAAAGTCAAGAGAATCGAGTTCCAAGATTGCTTGTACCGGACGATTTACGAGTAGGGGATAAGATAATTATTACCAACGTTGGTGCGTATACGTACACAAATTTCAGGAATTTTAATCTTCTTGGAAGACCTGAAAAGTATGGCTATGATAGTGAAGAGGGCAAAGATATTCAACGAGTATTTGGGATGAAGGATAGTGACTAATGTCTCCTCAGGAATCGCTCATTTTCGAAATTAATAGATTGAATCGAATAGCTTCTCAGTGTATTCCAGACTGGTACAAGTGTAGCAGGAAGGAAGTTTTGATAGAGGAGCAGCCAAAGAATGAAGAGTCGGTTAGAAGATATGCTGGACAAGTAAAAACAGCTTTACGACGTACCGTTGCTGAGCGGCTTTGCGAGACGGATCTATCTCCCCAAAACGGTAAATGTTTTGAACTACCTTCGCATAACCGATTATCATATTCTTATGAAAGAAATATTGATGCGGCTGAATTTGAGAATCGTTACTCGCATCGAATACAAAAGCAAACCGGGAGGACTTGCCCCGTCGTCCTCTTTAACTGTGGAATGGCAGCAATTTCTGTTGTTCTTGAAGAAGTCTTTTCAATCCTTGGAAGCACAAAGCAACGAGAAGTGCGGATGTTGGCTTTATCCAGTTATTTTGAGAGTCGGCTACTTCTTGATAGATTAGGGAAGAATAACGGAATTCGAATAGTGAATTCATCGGCTTCAACTTTTGACTTAGATGAGATAGGTGAGCTGGATATTCTATTCCTAGAATCTGTAATTTATGACCTGTCATTATCGACAGAGTTTGCTAATCCGAGATTTTTATCAAATTTCCACAGTCCGCCCAAAATCGTCATCATAGATTCTACATTGACCCCCGAGGCATGGGGTATTAATGAGTTCTTGCGAAAAGCAAAAATCATCGGAGTTGACACCGTGATTGATTTACGTTCTGCTGTTAAATTGGATCAAGCAGGACTAGAGCTTATCAATCTTGGTGTTGCAGAGATATATCATCTTCAGGAATCGACGCTGTTTTACCGTTTCGAAGAACGACTTCGTGAGCGAAGAGGTATTACAGGTCGGAGCTTGAATCTATTCTCTTTGGCTTGCCTAGACTATCATTTCATTCTCAACCCAAAGTATCTGTATGAGCATGAAGCCCTAATAGCTGCAAATAACGCAAGGTTCGCTACGAATCTGTATCCAAAAATGAATAGTGGTATTTTCAAGAAATTACATTTTCCAGGAATTGAAATGGGTAAAATGGGAATTTGCCCATTTTCCATCATCGAGATGGACGAGTCTGCTACAATTGATGACTTATCATTAGTAGCCAGTGTAATTTCGTGGGAGGCTAAGCGCCGACATACCTCGTTAACATACGGCGGGAGTTTCGGTTTCATTTTTCCGCGCTTCGATATCATCATTTCGGATAAACGTGTTAATAGCGGGTTTATTAAAGTTTCGATGGGGTCTTGTTGGGGTGAATCAGGGGATCGGATTATGGAAATATTCCAAGAGTTGTCGGCATTCCGAACAATCGACGATTTGCGGAAACGATATTCCGGCATACCGTTGGCCAAGTTGACAATTTAGATCAATTTAAATCAATGCGGATGAAACTTAAGCCAAGGCAGACGAAAGGCGAGTATGTCATGGGGCGGATGGCTCAATTGATTCGTTTTATGAATGAGACCTATCGCGGTAAGAGGGGGCGGTTGGCGGCGCTGACTGGCATATTGCTTTTACGCTCCCTGTGCGAGGTCTCCTTCCCCCTATGGTCAGGTTTCATTATTGATTCCGCAATAAAGAAAGACGGGGAAGCCATCATGATTTATGGCTCGCTGTTCTTCATGGCAGTAGTAGGCCGCATAACTTTTTCCGTCATCTCCCATAATGTCAGCATACATTCTCAAATCGATCTTTCTTTACGTTCGAAGAAAAGAGTCATGGGGCTCCTTGTGTCTGGAGAAAAAATCAGTGCATCCGTTGGCGATTTGGAAGAGTTCGTGGAAAATGATATCGATGGAATCTCCAAAGGTTTTGAAGCAGTAGCGAATATCATTGCGAATCTTGCGATTTTTCTGATTGCCGGGATTTATCTTCTTTCCCAGGTCATCAGCATCGGTTTCGTGGTCATCATGTTGATTCCTTTATGCGCCTTATCTACGATTCCCCTTTTGAGGCAAATGGAACGCTTTTTGCAGGGGTACAGGGAAGAATCAGGCAGGTTGACTTCTTTCGCCTCGGATGCCGTTACCGAACAGCGCGCGATACGAGGCGTACATGGGAGGGATGATTTTATAAAACGCTATAGCCAACGTTCGAAAAGCTTACGGAATCAGGCGTTGCGAGTGGCTGCGATGCGGTCATTGCTTGATAGTATTCAAAACTCCATTCCCTCCTTGGCTTTGGCAGCATCATTGATAATCGGCATAGCCCTATGGCGGCGAGGCATGGTGACCATTCCACAGATCATTACATTTTATGGACTAAGCTCCTATCTTTTTGAACCGGTTTCCGGAATTATCGGTGGAATCCAGGTCATCATCCCGATGGTTGTGGGTTTACGCAGAGAAAGTCGAATACTCCATTCCGCTTCTGAGAATGGGTCGGAAGGTCAGGAAGAGCATCCCCTTCATCGGCAGACAGATAATGAAGAACGGGCTGAAGCCCAGGTCGGCCCCGGTTTGAGGAACTTGTTGAAAAAATCCGGATTTCATTCTGTGAGCGTCCAAGGGACGTCTGAGAGGGAATCACTTGCTTCCTCCCTCAAGGTTCTAAAAGACGAAGTTGATCCACTTATCATCGATCCTCGGATGAGCTTTGTTGCTGGCTCGGTCTCTCAGATACTTTGTGGACGGAATCATACGGAGCAAGAGCAGCTTCATGCTCTGAAAGCCGCCTGCCTTGACGAATTATTCGGCGAAACAGGTGATGTGAATCTTAAAATCACTCGGAATGGGAATAGCCTTTCCGAAGGGCAGCGCCAACGTCTCGTTATCGCGAAGGCATTGATAAATCGGCCCCAATCCCTTGTACTCCTTGACCCGACGCAAGCCTTGGATATCGCTACTGCCAGAGAGATGGTCGAAAGGATCATCTTGTTCCGGGCTAATCTTGCCACCACGATTATCGTGGAAGAGGGCTGGGATTTATCCGATACTTGGGATACAAGTCAAGTTGTGCTGAAAGATGGTGTGTTTGAGTTGAAGGAAATTTTGCCCGAAAATCCTCCCCTATCCGATATGAAGGGAATGCGTGAAAATGAATGAGATGAGACAAGCATTTGTCGCGTCTCCGAGGCTAACGCGAAGAGAATTCTTCCGGATTGCGCACAAATACCGTAGATATTTTTGGGGTCTGCTCTGTTCGTATTTGATCGCATCGTTATTTGCCGTCAGCATTTCAATTCTTTTCGGATGGCTTATTGACCTTTTGAATTCATCCGGTTCTCTCCAACGGATCGGCGTTGTAGTGGGCATGATTATAGGCGCGCTCTTCTTCCGTTTCCTCACGACATGGGTGGCTCAACGTGAGTCATGGATTTTTGGGGAGAATGTCTTCTCCGATTTGAGGGCTCATGTCGTGGAGCAGACTTTCAACGTTCCGCTTACCGTTTTGGAGCGGATAAAGCGTGGCGATGTTCTATCCCTCATTACCAATGATGTGGACGCTGTTGCGGATATCGTAAGAATAGGTATTCCTGAGGTATTGGTCGCAATCTTCTATCTGATTTTCATATCGGCGAGCTCGATTGTTCTTGATTGGCGACTAGGGCTGATTCTTTTATCCTGCTGGCCAATTATCTTTTTCGGGACGAATTGGTATGTATTTCATTCTGAAAAAGCGTATATAGGAGAGCTCGAAGCGCATGGGGAGTTTGACGATTTGATAGCGGATGCAGTCGATTCCCGTGAATCAATCCAGATTTTCCATGAGGAGGGAGCCATCCTCCAGAGATTGGGAAGCGCGGCAAAAAATGTCGCGAAAACAGAAGAGCGCACGCTTCAATTGCAGAATCTCTGGTTTCCTTTGGTGCAAGTGGGATACTATATGCCTATCGTACTTGTGACGTTTTTTGGCGGGTTGATGGCTATCAACGGGCAGATAAGGATCGGTACGGTCGTAGCGATCGCGATGAACGCTCAACTGATCATTAATCCTATGGATGATCTGGTGTATTGGATGGATCAATTCCAACTTTCTTGGGCCGCCTTGCGTCGGATCTTCGGTATACAAGGGAATGGGAATTCTCCAAGCTCTAGGAAGGACCGGAATGAACGAACGGGAAAATATCAGCGGAGCGAAAGCAACCCGATGGACCTTCATTCAATTTGTTTGGAGAGACTGAAGTTTCGCTATAGGTTCGGGAAAAACGTGATTGATGGACTATCGGCGCAGGTGAAGAGAAACAGTCATACCGCCCTCGTAGGCCTTTCCGGATCGGGCAAGACGAGCCTTGCCCTGATAATCAGCGGGCTTATAAATGAAGAAGATGAAATGGCGGGAAATGTTTGGCTCAGCGGACATCTTACTGCGCCAAAGCCTCAAGAGATCACCTACTTGGAACAGGTCAATGCGCCTTTTCATGACAGCTATCGGTTTTATCTCACGCTCGGGTGCCCCAAGAGGTCAGATGACGAAATCGACAGAGCCCTGAATCTGCTCGGTTTGCAAAGTCTGATCGGAGGAATCGACAATCCTATGGATTGCTGCGAAATCTCCCCGGCAACGGTTCAAAAGCTGGCTCTTGCTCGGCTTCTTCTGCAAAAAGCACGACTGTATATCATGGATGAGGCGTTTGCTATCTTTCCGAAAAAGGAAGGTGCCGATTTGCAGAAACTTGTGGAGGAAGAGCTTCCGGGGAGGACTATTCTCTCCATTGCGCATAGACAGTACACGATTGATGCTGCCGATGAAGTGTTACGGTTGGATTCAATTTTTCCTGACATCCAGGAATGATAGTGAAAGTTGATGATGGAATGGCCTTATACGTAGTTAACCGACAAATGTATTACGCAGGAGAATCTGGCAGTCCAGAATATGCCGTTATGCGTGACTTCGAAACAGGAGAAGATATCCATCTACCGATGAGTGTCTTTCATATTCTTGATGCTTTTGCTTTTCCTAGAGATGTGCAGTCGGTCATTCGGGAATATTCTTTGGACGGACAAGGAGCGCAGAGGCTGATTGGCTTTTTCCTCTCAAAGAATCTGATACACCTGTGGGAGCCGCATAATAGAGATTGGGGAAAA
Source organism: Parascardovia denticolens DSM 10105 = JCM 12538 (assembly GCF_001042675.1). NCBI lineage: Bacteria > Bacillati > Actinomycetota > Actinomycetes > Bifidobacteriales > Bifidobacteriaceae > Parascardovia > Parascardovia denticolens. Next base: position 1,425,503 of record NZ_AP012333.1, on the reverse strand, counting down.
TACAACCGAGGTGTGTTTAATTTTCCTTTCCAGACACTCGCGGACACTCTATATGATGAGGAAATCAGCGTTGCGGCGTTGGGAGTCGCCTATGATGCAGGGGTCTCGTATCAGGGTGGAAGTCGCTTTGCTCCGGAATCCATAAGACATGAATCTCGTAGCATCTTTCAGTATGATAAGAAAAATCAAGGAATGTGGGATCCCGCTACAAAGGAGATTGTCCTAGGCGGAGTAAAAGCGGTGGATTTAGGTGACCTTGGCAGTGAGGTGCAGACTCGAAATGGCGATGTTTTGATAGGGCTATCTGAAATGACCCATCAGTTATCTCAAAAGAGTATCATTCCGGCAATAATGGGTGGTGATCATTCAATCACTTATCCTGCGATATTGGGAATTTTAGAGTCTGGTATTAAGCAAATTGGTATAATTGATTTTGATGCACATAGTGATTTTCTTGAACCATTATCTAAGAATGATTGGCAAAGGAAGCTTCACCACGGGAATGTAATGGGCCTCATTGCAGGTCTGGATCAGGTCGAGAGTATAGTCCAAATCGGTGTCCGACAACTGATTATGATGCCAAGGGTGAATTGTAGAAAAATCATCAGTTATTCCCCTTTAGATATTGAAGAGAGCCAGACGCTAGATAGTCTGAAAGAATTAAGGAAAGATATACCGTGGTATCTATCCATTGATATAGATGTTCTTGATCCATCAGTGATGCCAGATACAGGAACCCCCTTGCCTGATGGGATTAGTCTTCGACAATTGAAGTGTCTTCTTAATATCATCAGTGATAATCGAAAGATAATTGGGTGTGATTTAGTGGAATTTATCGGTGGTAAAAGTCGAGTTGGAGGGCAAGTTGCAGCAGAAATTTTTCTTAGAGAAATTTCTGCTGCAACAAAAGCGTGAACCTCTGAATACCATTTTCCGCGGTCCCGCGCCTATCCCTCCGCTCCGGTGACCAGGCTGATGTAGTCAGCGTAGCCTTCGGCCTCCATGCGGGCGAGGGGGATGAAACGGAGGGAAGCGGAGTTCATGCAATAGCGGACTCCGTGGAATTCAGCCGGTCCATCCGTGAAGACATGCCCCAGGTGGATGCCTGAATCCTTGACCCGCACTTCGGTGCGCGGTCGCCCGGGGATTTGGTGATCGGGAATCTCCACCAGGTCGTCGGGATTGATTGGCTTGCCGAAGGCCGGCCAGCCGCAGCCGGAGTCATACTTGCTTGTGGAGGCGAACAAAGGCTTGCCGCTGACTATGTCCACGTAAATCCCAGGGTCGAATGTCTGGTCGTATTCGTTGGCGAAGGGCTGCTCAGTATCCGCTTCCTGGGTGACGGAGAATTGCAGGGGGCTGAGGGTATAGACGCGGTCGATGAATTTCTGCCGGGTGGCGACGTTCGCGATTTTGGCCGGGCTGATATGGCAATAGCCGCCCAGATTCTTTTCCAGATAATCCTGGTGATAGTCCTCGGCGGGGTAGAAATTCTTCAGCGCTTCCACTTCGACGACGGACGTGCATCCAAGATATTTCGCCACCTCTCCCATGACCTTGCGGAAAGCCTCTTCCTGTTGGCCGGCCCAAGGGCTCGCCGGGTCGAAATAAAGGCCGGTGCGGTATTGGCGACCTTGGTCGTTTCCTTGTCGATTGAGGGAGAAGGGGTCGATGACATCGAAATAGAGCCGGGTCACGGTGGTCAAGGCCACACGGGCCGGGTCGAAAACCACTTTAACCGTTTCCACCGCGTCGGTGGCCCCGGAACAGACCTCCTCATAGGAAGGGTCGGCCATCTGGGACTGGGCGTAACCGACCTCGGTGGCCAGGACCCCGTCGATCCGTCTCAGGTATTCCTGCATCCCCCAGAAACAGCCTCCAGCTATGTAGACGGTCTGCCGGCTTGTCTGGTCCTTGGTCTGATCGGTCATGATGCCCCTTTCTGTAGCTTCCCCCAGCATAGCGAAGCCGAAGGGATAAGGAAGGCCTCGTTGGGGGGAGTTTCCCGGCAAGCTTACCTTTGGACCCAAAAAGGGGAGGGGGCCTGCAGCGGCCGGTCCAAAACGCCTGCGGACGGCTGTATAAGCGCTTTGGCTAAGATGGAAGTGCTGAATCAGATCGGCTGGTCCGGTTGACACCGTAGCAGGGAGGTTCCATGGATTACGAGGAAGCCCGGGCAGGCAGCCAGGGGATGAATCAAACAGTGGGGCGGGAAGCGGACCAGGAAAGGCGCAGGGGAACGAGCCCCGAGAAGTCCCGGGACGATCTGGAGAAAAAGAACGAGCTTCTCAGCCAGGCCCTGATGAGGGCCAGCGACGAGCTCACCAAGATGAAGGCCTCCTTGGCCGGCATGAAGGAAGGGGAGTTGACCGAGGCCGTCTTCGTGAAGATCGAGTCCTCCCTTTTCGACGCCCGCAGCCGCAGGCAAGAGGCCCGGGTCCTGGTTTCCGTCGGTTCCCGCCGCCTGGTCGTCCCCGTGTCCGCCGACTTGGATGCGGCCCGTCTGGAGCCGGGGCAGAGGGTCTACCTCAATGACAGGAATCTTTTGGTCAAAGCGACCGGGGTGGCCACAGAAGGGCAGATCTACACCGTAAGGCAGTCCCTGCCCGGGTCCCGCCTGGTCGTGGCCGACAACGCCGGCAACAAGATGGTGGTCAGGAGGGCCCATACTTTATTGGACACCCAGCTGGACGCCGAAGACACGGTTTTGGTGGATCCAACATCACGTTTCGCCTTGGAAGCGGTCGAGCCGACCGATGGACAGGAACTGGTCTTGGAAGAGGTCCCCCGGGTCTCCTTCGCGGACATCGGCGGCCTGGAAAGGCAGGTGGAGGAGATCAAAGACGCGGTCGAGCTTCCCTTCCTCCACCGGGCGCTTTACGAGCGGTATGGGTTGAAGCCGCCCCAGGGGGTGCTCCTTTATGGACCTCCCGGCAACGGCAAGACCATGATCGCCAAGGCCATCGCCCATTCCCTGGCCCAGGGCTTCGCCGACGAGCACGAGCAGACGGACCCGAGCGCCCCCGGCATTCCCGGGGCCCGAGGGGTCTTCCTTTCGGTCAAAGGACCGGAGCTCCTGAGCAAATACGTGGGCGAGGCCGAAAGGATCATCCGGGAGGTCTTCGATAGGGCCCGGGAACGGGCGGCGTCCGGCGTGCCGGTCATCGTCTTCATCGACGAGATGGATTCCCTCTTGCGCACGCGCGGGTCCGGGGTCTCCTCCGATATGGAGACCACCATCGTCCCCCAGTTCCTGACCGAGCTGGACGGGATAGACGAGCTGAACAACGTCATCGTCATCGGGACCTCCAACCGGATCGACATCATCGACCCGGCCGTCCTACGCCCCGGCCGCTTGGATGTGAAGATCAAAGTGCCCCGGCCTGAATTGCCCCAAGCCAAATCCATCCTCTCCCGCTATCTGACGGCCGACCTGCCCCTGGAGAAGGGGTACAAGGCGGAGAACATGATCGCCCTCCTGGCCGACGAAGCCTACGCCCGCAGCGATTCCAAGCATGTCTGCGACATCATCAACACCCAGGGCATCGCTTCCCCCGTCTATTTCAGCGACCTGATTTCCGGGGCCATCCTGCGCAACATCGTGGACCGGGTGAAGACCAAGGCGGTCAAGGCTTCCCTGGCCTCGGAAGACAAGCGGGCGACCGTGGCCATCTCCCGGGAGATGATCATGGACGCGGTGGAAGAGGAATACGTGGAGACGGTGGATTCCGTCTCGCAGACCACAGTGGAGCAGTGGGCCCGGGTCAACGGGATCGCCGTGGGCGATATCCGCCGGATCGAGCCTTCGCCCCATGGGCGTCGCACCGGGTCTGACCGCCGGGCCCGCGTGGCCGACCTGGAGGAGGAACTCTGGTGACCGTGCGCCGGGTGATGGGGACGGAGACGGAGTACGGGATCGTCCCTGCCATGTCTTCCGCTTCAACCTCCTCTTCGGCTCCGGCCGCGGCCTTAGCCCCGGATTCGGTCCCGGACCCAGTCCTCCTCTCCCGACGGCTGGTGGAGGCCGCCGGCCGTTGTGGTTCCGGTTCCCTTCCCATCACCTGGGATTACGCCACGGAGCATCCGACCCAGGACGCCCGCGGTTTTCACGTCCCCCGGAGCCGGGCCCATCCCGGCCTGTTGACCGACGACCCCCGGCTGAACATCACCAACGTCATGGCCCCCAACGGAGGCCGCATCTACTTGGACCACGCCCATCCCGAATATTCGGCCCCGGAGACGACCAATCCCTTTCAGGCCCTGCTTTACGACAAGGCGGGCGACCGGCTCATGCAGGAGGCCGCCCAGGAGGCGGGCCTGATCCTTTACCGCAATAATTGCGACGGGAGGGGAGCGGCCTGGGGAGCGCATGAGAATTATCGGATCAAAAGGGCGGTCCCCTTCGAAGACCTGGCCCGGATCTTCCTCATCCATGCCGTCAGCAGGCAGATCTTCACCGGTTCCGGCCGCTGGGGTCTCGGCCAGGAGGTCGGTCCCGGCTCCCCAGCCGGTTTCCAGATCAGCCAACGGGCCGATTACTGTCAGGAGGAAGTCGGCCTGCAGACGACTTTCGACAGGCCCATCGTCAACAGCAGGGATGAGTCCCATGACCGGGATGATTTCCGGCGTTTCCATGTCATCGTCGGCGACGCCAATTGCATGGAATGCCCGGAAGTCCTCAAATTGGGGACCAGCAGCCTCCTGTTTTGGCTCCTTGAGGAAGAAGAGCCGGACCAGGTCCGCCTCCTTCTTGACTCCCTGATTCCGCCCGACCCTGTGGCCGCCTTGCGGCAGGTCTCCCGGGACCTCACCCTACGCCGGCCGATCCGCCTGAAATCGGGGGAGGACTTGACCGCTTGGCAGATGCAGGTGAGGTTGCGGTCGGCGGTCTGTCGTTGCGGCGCCCGCCTGTATGGGGCGGATTCGACCGGCTTGCCCCTGTGGCCGGATCAGGAGACCAGGCAGGTGGTGGATTTGTGGGGGCAGGTCTTGCGGGACCTGGCCTTGGTCGCACGGACGGCCGATGACGGCCAGCGGCTCTCTTCCGCCTTGGACGGACCGGCCGGGCGCTTGGAATGGTTCGCCAAATGGCGCTTGTTGGAATCCTTGCGCAGACGGTGGAAGGCCTCTTGGTCGGATCGCCGTCTGCGGGCCGCGGACCTGCAGTGGGCCCAGTTGGGGCCGGAGTCCTTGCGTTTCCGGGCCATGCCGCAAGCCTGGTCCTGGACCACGCCGGAGCAGGTCATCCAAGCCTCCAATCAGCCCCCGGCCGGGACCCGGGCGGTCCTGCGCGCCATCCTGATCAAAAACCATCCGCATAACCTGGCCTCCCTCTCGTGGGAGTCGGCCACTTTGGTCGATTCTCAAGGACGGGCTCATCATCTGCGCCTCCCCGACCCCCTCCTTCCTGAGGGCGGAACCGGGCATGACCTGGAGGAGAAGATCAGGTCCTTGATCGGCTGAGTTCACCCAGCGGTCATCCCAGCGTTTCTCACCCCTGAATCGTCTCCGAGCATAGGTAAGATACCTGAAAACGGGACCATAGTCCATTCCCTGCATTGTCGGTGGGATATAGGTGGACTTCCAATCAGCATTTTCGTATGGACCATCGCTAGGGGCCATTCGTACGGACGACGTATCAAAAGGAGCGGCCATGGAGCTGCGTGAGATCGCCAAGAATCTCTATGAAGCGGTCGTGGAGGCGGGCGAGCATGCCTTGCAGGTGCAGATTTCGCCTCGTACTTGGAATTCCAAGGAGTCTTTGGACGTGGATTCCCGCGGGGTCGACAGCGCCTTGGTCACATCCGCCGTCGACGACAACGTCCTCAGGTTCCTGCATGCCCAGATCGAGTCCATCGCCCCCTTCGACGGCTATTGGGAGGAGGTCGGTTCCGATCGCCATCCCGGAGGCCGCTACTGGTCCGTGGGCAAGGTGGATGGGGCCGTCAATTTCACCCGGAACCTGGCTGAGTGGACTTTGACCGTTTCCTTGTTCGAGCTCAACGAAACGGGTCAGGCTTACCCCATCCTGGGCATCGTGCACGCCCCGGCTTTGCAGACCACGTATTTGGCCGCCCGCAAACAGGGGGCCATCCGGATCCGCCCTTCCAAAGTCGGCCTCAAGCGGGAGCCGGTCGTCCCTTCCATGACCCAGCACCTGCGCGGTTCCGTGGTCTCCTTCGGCATGTCCTACTTCCCGGAGGAGTCCAAACAGGCCATCGCCACCGTCGCTTCCATGGCCGGGCTGCCGGCCGATATCAAGCGAATGGGGCCCACCTCCCTGGACCTGTGCAAGGTGGCCGATGGTACCTATGACGCCTATTTCGAGCCTTCTTTGCACAATTGGGACATCCCGGCCGTCTCCGCCGGCAGCATCGTGGTCTGGGAGTCCGGGGCCAGCCTGAGGCAGTGGGATGGGTCCGAAATCGATTGGTATCAGAAGAACAACATTTTGGCTACGAACGGGCTGCTGACCGATGAATTGCAGGCTTATCTGGCCTTGTGACCGAAGCGACGGCCAGATTCGGCGGCTAGGTCCGACGGGTGATTGGTCGGCCTGACGGCTGGTTGGTCTGACGAGTAGCCGGCCAGGTGGGCCGTGAATAGGAGGTTACGATGAACGAACATCGAAGGATCGTCTCGCAGGCTTCGCAAGCCGAGGCCTCAGCCAGCGCGAAGAAGGACCAGGATGAAGACCTCAAGCCGGTGGATAGCGCGGCCAAGGAAGAGGTGGACCAGTTGGACCAGGCCATGGGTGCCGTTTTGGATGACATCCAGTCCGTCCTCGAAGAGAACGCGGAGGAATACGTCAACCGTTTCGTTCAGAAGGGCGGCCAGTGAGCCATGCCCCTCTTCCGTCGGATCATGGGTCTGGAGACCGAGTACGGGCTTAGCTTGACCGGTCTGGCCGGTCTGACCGGGCAGGTGGCGGATGCGGCTTGCGAAAGGCCGGACCCCAGCGCGGAGAGTCTGGCGGCCTTGCTCTTCCGGCCGGTCCAAAGGCGGTACCGGGCGGCGAACACCTTCCTGCCCAATGGGTCGCGGATCTACCTGGACGTGGGGGCCCATCCCGAATACGCCACGGCCGAGGCCATCCGCCCCCGTGACCTGCTCGTGGCGGACCTGGCCGGGGAATCCCTCATGAAAGATCTCTGCCATCAGGCGCAGGCCGAAGTGGAAAGGTCCTACGGCCCTCAATCCATCTTCCATCTTTTCAAAAACAATGTGGACAGCCAAGGCAACGCCTTCGGCTGTCATGAAAACTACCTGATCCATCGGGGCCTGGGCCTGCTGCTTTTGAAGGAAACCCTGATCCCTTTCCTGGTCACCCGGCAGATCTTCACCGGCACCGGTCACATGGATCAGAACGGTTTCCAGCTTTCCGCCCGGGCCGATTTCCTGGATGAGGCGGTTTCCTCGGCCACCACCCATTCCCGGCCCATGATCAACACCAGGGACGAGACCCACGCCGATTCCCGCCTCTACCGGCGTCTGCATGTGATCGCCGGCGAATCCAACCGTTCCCAGACCGCCACCTGGATGAAGGCGGCCATCACCCACCTGGTCCTATGCCTGATCGAGGAGGCTTGGGAAGAGGACGAAGAGGGGGAGGGGAAAGGCGACCGTCGATTGGACGACCTCCGCCGGTCCTTCGCCTTGGCGGACCCTGCCGCGGCCATGAGGGAGATCAGTCACAGCCTTGGCCAGACCCCGATTCTTCTGGAGGATGGGCGGCGTCTGACAGCCGCGCGGATCCAAGGCCTTTACTGGGACCGGATCTGCTCGATGGCGGACAGGCATCAGGAGGAGATCGAAAGGGTGGAGCCCGCCTATCGCCGTCTGCTGGACCTGTGGAAAGAGACCATCGACCGTTTCCTGAGCATGGAGGAGGATCCCGGTTCCCAAGCCTGGCTCAAACTGGTTCCCTGGGTCGATTGGGCCGCCAAAAGGCTGCTGTTGGAGAAGGTCGCCGGTCGGCCGGTCCAAGATTTCCCGCAAGGGTCCCGTCCCGGCCTCCTCCGCCTGATCCAGATGGACCAGGCCTATCATGACCTGGCCCAGGACCTGGTCTACCGGTCTTTGCTGGACCGGGGAGTGGTCCGCAGACAGGCCCAGGACGACCAGGTCGCCTTCTTCCGCGACCATGCCCCCCAGTCCACCCGGGCGCGGATGAGGGCGGCCCTCATCCGCCTGGCCCAGGACCATAACCTGACCTGGTCCTGCGATTGGACCCATTGCACCATCCTGTCCCCTTTGTCTTCCTGCCCCGATCTGACGGTCGACCTGCTTGACCCCTTCAGGGATCAAGACGAAGCCGCCTTGGAAACGGCCAGATCCACGGTGGACGGCTGGGCCGGGCAGGTGGAGGCCGATTCGGCCGCGGATCTTTTCCCCATGCTTTAGACGTGAGGATTCGGGCTTGAGGCGAGGATTCAGGCGTGAGGATCGAGGCGGCCCAGGCCCTCTTCCAGCCGTAAAACTATTGTGCCCAATGCGCCCTTGGCCCAAATGATCGGCGGGAAAAGGGATAAAGTGGGGAATCCCGTGGGATTTATGGTATTTTCGTGCCGTACTCTGACTCTTTCGAGGGGAAATGATGACTGACGTTGTAATCGTAAGCGCCGCCCGCACGCCTATCGGGGCCTTGGGGGGCTCGCTGAAAGACGTGACGGCGGTGGAACTGGGGACCGTCGCCGCCAAGGCCGCCATCGCCCGGTCGGGTCTGGACGCGGCCGAGATCGACCAGGCCATTATCGGCAATGTCCTCCAAGCCAACAACGGGCAGAACGTGGCCCGGCAAATCGCCTTGCGATCCGGGCTTGTCACCTCCAGCACGGCCATGACCGTCAACGAGGTCTGCGGCTCGGGTCTCAAGGCCGTCCGCTTGGGGCAGGCCGCCATCATCTTGGGGGACGCCGACATCGTCCTGGTCGGAGGGACCGAAAGCATGTCCGGAGCCCCTTACTACGCCCCCCGCATGCGGTTCGGCCATAAGTACGGGAGCGTGGAATTCGTGGACGGCATCTTCCGGGACGGCCTGTCCGACGCCTTCACCGGCCAGCCCATGGGGATGACGGCCGAGAACGTGGCCCGCACGTTCGGCATCACCCGGCATCAGCAGGACGAATTCGCCCTCAACTCCCATGTCAAGGCCGTGGCGGCCCAGAAATCAGGGAATTTCGACGACGAAATAGCCCCCGTCACCATCCGCACCCGCAAGGGGGACATCCTGATCGACGAGGATGACGGACCCCGGGCCGACACCAATCTGGACAAGCTGCGTCGCCTGCGGACCGTCTTCGTGCCCGACGGGGTGGATGCGGCCGACATCGCTTCTTCCAGCATCCCCGATAACCGGGGGAAGGTCATGGGGGTCGACCGTGTCGATCCCGACGATCCTTTCGGCGGCCATATAGGGGAGTCGGTCGGAGACACCACCCAGATTTTGGGAACGGTGACCGCGGGGAACGCCTCCGGCATCAACGACGGGGCCGCGGCCCTGATCCTCATGTGCAAAGACCTGGCCCAGGAGCGGGGGATCGATTACCTGGCCGAGATCTCCGGCTACGCCGAAGGCGGCATCAACCCCGATTTCATGGGATACGCCCCCAAGCGGGTCATCGAAAAGCTCTTGGACCGCACCGGCACCCAGCTCGACCAGATCGACCTCTTCGAAATCAATGAAGCCTTCGCTTCGCAGAGCATCGCCGTCTCCCGACAGCTGGGGATCCCCGAAGGCAAGCTCAACGTAAACGGCGGGGCCATCGCCCTCGGCCATCCGCTTGGCGCTTCCGGAGCCCGGATCCTGGTGACTTTGCTTTACGCCATGCGCGCTCGCGGGAAGAGGTCCGGGGTGGCCGCCCTGTGCGTAGGCGGAGGGATCGGGGTGGCCATGCAAGTGGCCATGGATGAAGGCGTTTTCGCATGAAGTTCCATCAGATGGATCCTGAGCGGCGGCGGGAGACCTTGGTCTCGGAAGGGGTCTTGACGCCTGAGCAAGCGGAAGAGCTGGGCCGGACTGGTGGCCTGGACCCGGATGTGGCCCGGAACCTGATTGAGAACGTGATCGGCCAGTATTCCCTGCCCCTGGGGGTGGCCCGGAACCTGACCGTCAATAGCAAGACCTACCAGGTGCCTATGGTCACTGAGGAGCCGTCCGTGGTGGCCGCCGCTTCCAACGGGGCCCGCATCGCCAACCTCAACGGAGGGGTCGCCGCCAGTCCGGCCCAGCGACTGGTCACCGGCGAGGTCGTTTTCTGCGCTGACTCCGGCCCGCAGGCCGAGGAAGTCAAGACCATCCTGGAATCGCATCGGGAGGATGTCTTTTCTCTGGCCGCCGCCGCCCATCCTTCCATCGTCTCTTATGGGGGAGGCCTGACCGACCTGTGGGTGGACCTGATTCCCGCTCAGGGGCCTTTGGGGTCTTCGGCGCCTTTGAAGCCTTTGGGGCCTTCGAGATTAAGCGGCTTCTCCGGCTATTTCGTCAAACTGTCTTTGCTGGTCAACCCTTGCGACGCCATGGGGGCCAACATCGTCAATACCATTTCCGAAGCGGTGGCGAACGCCGCTGAAGCCTGGACGGGCCGGCCCCGGCTGGTGGCGATTTTGACCAACAATTCCCCCCTGGCCGCCGCGGTGACGGCTCACGTGGAGTTGGCTCCGGAAACGTTCGCCACGAAAACCATGGCTGGCCAGAAGATCGCCGGTCGTATAGCCCTCTTATCCGATTTGGCCCAATCCGACCCGGATCGGGCGGTCACCCATAACAAGGGCATCATGAACGGGATCTCCGCCGCCGTCCTGGCCACCGGCAACGACACCCGAGCGGTGGAAGCCGGAGCCCACGCCTTCGCCGCCAGGACCGGGACTTATCTGCCCCTGAGCCAGTGGAGTCTGAACGGCCAAGGGAAACTGTGCGGGCAACTGACCCTTCCCCTGCAAGTAGGTCTGGTGGGCGGGGCGACCAGCTCTCTGCCCCTGGCCGGCCTGGCTAAGAAAATGCTGGCTTGCCAGTCGACCGATGAATTCCAGTGCCTTCTGGCCGCCTTGGGCCTGGTGCAGAATCTGGCCGCCTTGCGGGCTCTGGCCGGACCGGGAATCCAGGAAGGGCATATGGCCTTGCAGGCCCGGTCTTTGGCCATGGCCGCCGGAGCCCAAGGGGAAGAGATCGAACAAGTGTCCGACCTTTTGCAGAAGGATGATAAATCCCTGGCTCGAGCCAAGGTTTTGCTGGCCGGAATCAGGGACCAGAGGGATCAGAGAGAGCGTGGGGAGCGTAAGAACCAGAACGAGTATAAGGATCAGAGAGAGGACAAGGAGCAAGCATGACTGACATGACTAAGAATGTGACCGAAAATCCCATCGCGGCCAACGCCGAAGTCGGCATCGATTCCCTGGCCCTCTACACCCCCGCTTTTTACATAGACCTGGTGGAGCTGGCCCGGAAGAGGGGAGTGGACCCGGATAAGTTCACCAACGGTATCGGGCAAGACCAGCAGGCTGTGGCTCCTTCCAACCAGGATATAGTCACCATGGGGGCCGCCGCCGCCCTCAAAGCCCTTTATTTTTCCGGAGAGACCGAAGCCGCGGGTTTCCATGACGTGGGCCTGCTCATCGTGGGGACGGAATCCGGGGTGGACGCCAGCAAGGCCTCGGCCCTTTTCGTCCATGACCTGATTGGCCTGACGCCCTGGTGCCGCTGCCTGGAGATCAAAGAGGCCTGCTTTGGTGGGACCGCCGCCCTCCTGACCGCTTACGATTATGTGAAAGCCCATCCGGATAAGAAGGCCCTGGTCATCGCCGCCGATATAGCCCGATATGGGCTTGATACACCCGGTGAGGTGACCCAGGGGGCGGGGGCCATGGCCATGGTGGTCTCCCGGGACCCGCGACTGATGGTTCTGGAACCGCATAGCACGGCCTACTCGGCCAGCATCGGCGACTTCTGGCGACCGGTTTACACAGACATGGCCCTGGCCCGGGGCAAGTATTCGACCGAGCAATACGTGGATTTCTTCGGCAAGGTCTGGAAGCGTTATGGGCAGGAGACCGGCAGGACTTTGGCCGATTTCGCCGCCCTCTGCTTCCATCTGCCTTACACCAAGATGGGGATGAAGGCCTTCAAGCCGGTTTTGGATGCCTGGGAGCTTCTGGATGAAGGCTCTTCTGGCTCTTTGCGCAAGGAGCCGACTGACCGGCTGCGGGATCGCTACCGGCTGAGTACCGTGTATTCCCGGCGGGTGGGCAACATCTACTCCGGATCCTTGTATCTGGGCCTGCTCTCTCTTCTGGATAACGACCCCAGTCTGCAGGAGGGGGATCGGATCGGCCTCTTTTCTTACGGGTCCGGTGCTGTCGGCGAATTCTTCTCCGGGATCTTGCGCCCGGGTTTCCGTCAGGTTCTCCATAGCGACCATACCCGGGCCATGCTGGACAAGCGGTTCAAGCTCGCCATCGATTCCTACGAGCGGGTCTTCCAAGACGTGGTCCCTTATGGGCCGGAGGATTTCACCACGACCCGGCAGCTACTTGACAAGACCAATCCCTTCATCTTGGACCGGGTGGAAGGTCAGGAGCGGATTTACCGGCGGTTGGGGGATTCTCCCCGCTGGTGATTCGCCGGGCAGTTGAGCATAGGGACATATGAAAAGGCCCGGTTGGGAGTTAATCGCTCCTGGCCGGGCCTTGTGATGTTTTCCGGGATTTCTGATGTTTCCAGGAAATCCTGAGGGTTTAGAGGATTCCCTGAGCGACCATGGCGTCGGCCACCTTGGTGAAGCCGGCGATGTTGGCCCCCATCATCAGGTCGCCTTCATGGCCGTATTCCTTGGCGGCGGCCAGGGAATTATCGACGATGGTCTTCATGATGCCCTTGAGCCGGTCATCCACTTCCTCCCGGGTCCAGGACAGACGCAGGGAGTTCTGGCTCATCTCCAGGCCGGAGACGGCCACGCCGCCGGCGTTCGCGGCCTTGGCCGGGCCGTAGAGGACGTGGTTGGCCTTGTAGACTTCAATGGCTTCCGGAGTGGAAGGCATGTTGGCGCCTTCGCAGACTACAGTGCAGCCGTTGACAACCAGGGTCTTGGCGGATTCTTCGTCGATTTCGTTCTGAGTGGCGCAAGGCAGGGCGATATCGCATTTGACGGTCCAGACGCCGGAGCAGCCTTCGTGGTATTCGGAGCCAGGGACGCGGTCGGCGTATTCCTTGATGCGGCCGCGATGGGCGAGCTTGATGTCCTTGACCACGTCCAGCTGGATGCCGTTGGGATCATATATGTAACCGTTGGAATCGGAGGCGGTGACCACGGTCGCGCCCAGCTGCTGAGCCTTTTCGATGGCGAAGATGGCCACGTTGCCGGAACCGGAGATGGCCACGGTCTTGCCTTGGAAGGAATCCTGGCGCAAGGACTGGAGGGCGTTCTGCACGTAGTAGCACAGACCGTAACCGGTGGCTTCGGTCCGGATGAGGGAGCCGCCGAATTCCAGGCCCTTACCGGTCAGGACGCCCGAATGTTCATTGCGCAGACGCTTGTACTGGCCGAAGAGGTAGCCGATTTCGCGGCCGCCCACGTTGATATCACCGGCGGGCACATCGGTGAACTGGCCGATGTGACGGTTGAGTTCGGTCATGAAGGCCTGGCAGAAGCGCATGACTTCGGCGTCGGACTTGCCCTTGGGGTCGAAGTCGGAACCGCCCTTGGCCCCGCCCATGGGCAGGCCGGTCAGGGAGTTCTTGAGGATCTGTTCGAAGCCCAGGAATTTGACCACGGATTCAGTCACGGTGGGGTGGAAGCGCAGGCCGCCCTTGTAAGGGCCGATGGCGGAGTTGAACTGGATACGGTAGCCGCGGTTGACCTGGACCTTGCCCTGGTCATCCACCCAGGCCACGCGGAACTTGATGGCCCTTTCCGGCTCGACCATGCGTTCCAGGACGCCGTTGGCCTCGTATTCGGGATGGGCTTCGACCACTGGTTCCAGGGTCTCGAAGACTTCGCGGACGGCCTGGAGGAATTCCTTCTGGTCGCCGTCGCGCTGGACGACCTGATCGTAAACGCGCTGGACGTAGGCGTTGGAAAAAGCCATATCGTTTCCTTTACTCGCTGTCATTTTCTATGATTCTGCTCTTGATTTGATTTTCCTCGGTTCGTCCGCCTGCGGACGGCCGCTTCGGTCGGCGTAAGCGAAAGGCGAAACCGGCTTCCAGTCTATCCCAATGTCTGAATACTAAGACGATTTGTCTCACATTTTAAATTTCTGTGAATAGTCTTTGATTCTGACGGACTGGTTTCCTACTCTGCCGGGCTGGCTTCCGCTTCGGCCAGGTTGGAGAATCCGGACATGCGGACGGTCCAGCCGACCGTTTGCTGGGTGAGATTGATCCCCTCCTCTTTCGCATGGGAGACGAAGGCCTGGTAAAGGTCCAGGGTGCGCTGGGAATAGGTTCCCAGCTCCCCACGCAGATAAGTCTCGAAACTGGTGCTGTCCGGCCGGTCTTCCGCGCTGGTCAATCTTCGCATCCGGGACCCCAGTCGGGGATGGTCCTGCGTGAAAGCGCGGGCCCACTCGACTTGGGTCCGGATGATTCCCTCTTGCTGGTCCAGCCGCCGTTGGCTAAGGACCGGCAGGAAGGCCCGCAGGTGAGCCAGATAGTAATCCCGGTCGGTCGACTCCATCATCCGGGCGTATTTCTCGGTCAAAAGATTGCGGCCTTCGCGGTCGGCCTGATCCAGGTCCCGGGAATAGCTCAGGAGAAGGGGAGCGGTCCAGGTGAGGAATTGGCTCAGCCGCATCTGGTGGAAGGTAGGCCAATCCCCTTGGCATAAGGCCCGGCCCCCTTCGTTATCCACCTTCTGGAATTGGTCCCATTCATGCCTGACCACTTTTCCCGCCAGGTCCAGGAACTCCCTGTCCGTCAATTCCGGTTCCCCGTCGCTGTTGTGCCCGGTCATCATCTTTCCTTTCGGTTTCCGTTTTCCGGCCGCTTCGACTTCGCCTGATTTTTGCTTTGTCTTTTGTCCCGTTCAACGGTTCTTGGCCGTTTCGCCTTGTTTCAGATGTTCATATGCTGCGCAGGAAGGAATGCCGGGGGGAGATATGCCTTTCGATGAAAGGCCGCTGCCATTCCAGGAATTCCTCCGGGCTGGTCGTCAGGCTTTGGTTTTTCAGCTCCGCGACGATCAAGTGGCAGACTTGGTCAATGAGCTCCGTCGTCTCCGCCTGCGGCCCGTTGGCCAGGATCTCCTCCACCAAAGGGCAGACTTGGCTCAGGCGGGTGGCCGGCCGGGCGGAAAGTTGGCGCAGGGCGGCGAAGCGCCACTTATAGTATGGCGCGTAACCCACGATCAGAGGATTATTGATCAGGAAGACCAAGGAGGAGACGGCGTCGGCGAATTCGGCCAGGCAGAGGGTGGCGGCAGACCGGTCTTTCCGAGCCAGCATGCGGGGGAAGTTGTACTGACCCGCCTGGCTGATCATCCCCAGCCTGCGGGAGATCAGACAGAAGCGGATGTCATCCGGCATGTCTTTGAAAGCCTGCCGGCGGGAGGAGAAGGCGCCGAGAGGGTCGGCGAACACCCGTCCGTTCGTCGCGGCCGCCAGAGTGTCTTCACGCAGGTTGAGCCAGAGGATGAGTTCGTCTTCGCTTGGGGGAGCGGCCAGGCCGGTCAGGGATTCGAAGAAGGAGTCGATGGAAAAGACCCCGGCCCTTTTCCTCTCCCCTTGGGAGCGGACGGTTTTGGCCTTCATGTGGTAGCCCAGGAATTCCGAGGGCAAGGAATCGTAGTCGGCCTGCAGGGCGTCGCCGATGCTTTGGTAGTCCTCCTCGGTCAGCCAGAGGCAGAAGCGGGGGCCGAAGTCGTGGTCCTGGGAGAAACGGTCGTCGAAGCCGTAGCATTCGGACCCGTGGCCGACCAATCCCGCCGCAATCCGGCCGGTGTAAGCCGGGTATTTTTCGGCGATCAGGGGTTTCCCATAGGCTTCCCAGTATTTGCGGGCCAAGGCCAGTCCTTTGATCCGGGTCTGGGGAGTGTCCGAAGTCGTGGCTGGGGATGCGGACGGCGGATCCATTCGGGTTTTAGCCGGGGAGGCTGCGGCCGATTCGTCCGCCGATTCGTTCCTTGTCCCGTTCATCGTCCTGCCCGATGCTTTGTCTTTTGTCCCGCTTGCCTTCCCGCCTGCCGCTGCCTGGCGGGCCACCTGGGCGTTCGCCGCCGTTGTGCGGTAATAATCGGTGTCGGTCCCATAGGTCTCGGAAATCGAGGCCAGGGCCTGATCGTAATAGGAGACCGCCTCAGTCGGACGTCCGTTGAGCAAGAGGGCTTGGGCGTATCCGGCCAGGGCCGAGGCGTAATGGGCGGAGTTGGTCAGGTCCAGCGAAGGGTCATGGTGGTAGATATCCAAGGCTTTTTTGGCTTCTTCCAAGGCCTGCGGCAGGGCGGCGGGGTCTTCTTCCGCGGGCGTTTGCAGAAGGAGGAGGGCGATGTTGGTATGGGTGGTGGCGAGGTCGATGTCGTTCTCGGGGTCCGTGCTGGCCTGGGTCATCAGGTCCAAGGCCGTTTTCAGCTCGCTCAAGGCGGTTTTCAGGTCTCCGGTTTCGGAGTAGAGCATGGAAAGATTGTTATGCAAGGCCGCCTTGTCCCTTGGAGAGGCGTTCGGCAGGTCCTGACTGGCGCGCAGGGCTTGCTGATACAAGGCCAGGGCCTGGTCGTAATAGCCGGCCGCCCGCATGGCGGTGGCCGCGTTGATGAGCACGGTCATCCATTCCTCGCTGCCTTCCAGCCCCATCCGCAGGGCCAACTCCAGGGAAGCCTGGGCCAGCCGGGTGTTGTCCTCATGCCTGCCTTGGGACCGGTAGAAGCCCATGAGCTCGTTGACGATGGTCAGCTGGGCGGCGTCATCCCCGGCTTCCGCGGCGGTCTCCAGGGCGTCGAGCATGTAAGGCTCGGCCTCGCTCGCCCCGGTATGGCGACTGTAGATGGCGTCCAGATCGGTCAGGAAGGTTTCGGTGTTTATGGGGGAATCATCATCGGTGATGTCGGTCATGCTTCCATCTTATGGGGAAGAAGCGAAATCTCAGCTCTGAGGAATCCCTGTTCAGGGGAGGGGGCGATGGCGAAAGGGGAGAAGGCGAAAGAGGAAACATGCTATGGGTCGAAATGAGAGATAGGCCACATTTCCTCTAGAAAAAGCGGTAGATATGACACGCTTGCCTTGACCTTCCCCCTAAATATAGGGATATCCCAGAAAGGGGCATCCTCCTCTTCCAAACCGGAAAAGGGCAAGTCCATCCTCCATCCCCAAGCCGATTCGCGGGATGGAAACCGGTCTTTCACGACCATCGTCATAGGGAAACGAAGGTCATTCCACCCCACCTCTTCCCCCTAAATAACCTTCCGGATCCACGACTTCGGAGGGCTGGACGAGAGGGGGCCCGACTGCTAGGCTTGCCTAGCGAGCAAGTTTCACCGGTGTCATTCGCCACCGGTCGGAACCGGGAAGACCGGCAAACCTTGACCGTAAAACGCGATAATTTCAAAGACCATGCAGACCGCATGCAAAGGGGTGAGTCGAATTTTGTTGACTTGTGCTGGAGTCATCTCCGCTGGAAAAAGTACGCTGACGCAAATCCTGTCCGATGAACTGGGGACCAAGGCCTTCTTCGAGCCTGTAGAAGACAATCCCGTTCTTCCTCTCTTCTACCACGGCAACAAGCTGGTGGAAGAAGGCAAGGCGGAAACCAATCCTTACGCCTTCCTGCTCCAGGTCTACTTCCTCAACCGTCGCTTCGCCATGATCAAGAAGGCCATGCAGGAAGACAACAACATCCTGGACCGGTCCATCTACGAGGATTCCATCTTCATGAAGATGAACACCGATCAGGGCCACGCCACCGAGGAAGAGTGGAACATCTACAAGTCCCTGCTGGACAACATGCTGGAAGAGCTGCCTTACGCGGCCAAAAAGAAGTCCCCCGACCTCATGATTTTCGTGGACGTGAACCTGGAAACCATGCTCTACCGGGTCAAGAAGAGGGGCCGTCCTTTTGAACAGGTGGATGAGGATCCCTCTCTCAAGGAGTACTACAGCACTTTGATCGACTATTACGCCGATTGGAAGGACAACTACAAGTCTTCCGCTTTGGTGACCATAGACGGCAACCATTTCGACTTCGCCGAGAACAAGGACCATCGCAACCAGGTCTTGGACAAGATCGAATCCGCCATGGTGGAAGTGGGCACCCTCAGCCAGTCCGATTTCGACCGACTGCGCAGCAAGCGCTACGAAGGGGTCCAGGCTTTCTAGCCAGCCGCCGCACTTCGCTCGCTTAGCTTTTGCCTTTGATTGATAAGGAAAAGTAAGGAAAAGGCCCGGTCATTCGCCGGGCCTTTTGATATTCACTTGTGATTGGCTGGTTTATTGATGGTTTACCAGACGAAGAGGCCGACCATACCGGCGGACAAGAGGGAAACCAGGATACCGGACAAGAGCAAACGACCCACGTTCTTGGCGATCAGGTCGTTCTTTTCCTTGCCCACCAGACCCTTGAAGCAGCCGGTCACCATGCCGATGGTGCTGAAGTTGGCGAAGGAGGTGAGGAAGACGGTCAGCACGGCCTTGTAATGAGGGGCGAAGGTGCCGATGGTCTTGGTGATTTCGCTCATGACCACGAATTCGTTGGTCACCAGCTTCATACCCATATAGCCGGCCATGTTCCAGGCGGTGCCGGGGTCCAGACCCAACAGGAGGGAGGGGATATAGAGGAAGACGCCCAGGATGCGCTCCAAGGTCAGGTTGGGGTTGATCAGGCCCAGCAGCATGTTGATCAGGGCGGCCAAGGCCACGAAGGCGATCACGTTGGCGGTGATGATGAGGATCAGTTTTCCGGCGCCCAGGATGGAATCGCCCAGGAAGGAGAAGAAGGGCTCACGCTGGGGCTTGACGGCCTTCTGCTCGCCGTCTTTCTTATCGCGCTTGAAGACCTTGGAGAACCAGGAGGAGACGGACTTTTCGGTCTGATCGCCTTCGGCGGGCTCGACCGCTTCGGCCACGGTCTCGGTTTCGGCGGCGGTCTCCACGACCTGTGCGGAAGCAGGGGCGGCGGCCTCGGCGCTGGTGGCGTCGGCGGAGGCTGCGGCCGCTGCCTGCGATTCGGCCTCATCGGCCAGGGTGGCGATGGTGTCCTCTTCCTTGGAAACCTCAACGGGGTAGAGGAGGTTGGCCACGATCAAAGCGTTGATGCAGTTCAGGGGGACGGCGGTCAGGACGAATTCGCCGGGGACCATCTGAATATAGGAGGCCAGGATGGAGGCGGTCACGCAGCTCATGGACATCATGGCCAGAGTCAGGTTCCGTGCCGGCTTCATCTTCTGCAGCTGCAGCTTGGATACGGCCAGGGCTTCGGTGTTGCCCAGGAACATCATCTCCACGGAGAAGAAGGTCTCGAATTTCGGCTGCCTGGTGATGAAGCTCAAGGCGCGGCCGACCCACTTGATGATCCACGGCAGGAAGCCGATGTAGGTGAGGATGTCGAACATGGGGACGACCAGGAGGATGGGCAGGAGGGAGGAGGCGACGAAATTCACCGGCTTAGGGTTGATGCCATTGGGGCCGACCCAGTTCGCGAAGGCGAAGTTGATGCCTTTGAAAGCGGCGTTGACCATCTGGGTGAAGCCGGCCGCGGTCGCGCTGACGACCGCCCGCCCCCACGAGAACGAGGTGAGGAACCAGGCGATGAAGATGTTGAGGACGACCATGATGCCGATCGATCCCCAGGCGATGTGTTTGCGGTCATGGGAGAAAAGCCAGCCGACGAAGCCGAAGACCAGGATTCCCACTATGTTGAGCGTTAGGTAGAGAGGGCTCATTGAACAGTTCTCCTTCATTTTGAGACAACTTCTTCATGGTATCGGCCGGGTCTGATGGAGGGCAAGCCCTGAGAAAGTGAGATAAAACACAAAGATGCCATTTGACCGCCCGTCGGCGTGGAATGACAAGGAAAATCAAGGGAGAAGCCCGTTCTCTATATGAGACGGGCCGACGGCGATGTGTGTCGGGCCCCTCCCAAGCCGGTAATCATCTCGTGGTAAGAATTGATGACGGCTCGCCCTTCCGATCGTCGTCCTAAGGAGGAGAACAATGGCCCAGCTTTATTACCGTTATGGCACCATGAACTCAGGCAAAAGCATCGAGATCCTCAAGGTCGCGCATAACTACGAAGAGCAAGGCAAATCGGTGGTCCTCATGACTTCGGCCGTCGATACCCGCTCCGGCTACGGCAACATCTCCTCCCGCATCGGTCTCACCCGGCAGGCCGTCCCCATCCATCCCGATACCGACATCGTCGCCTTCCTCCAAGGTTTGGAGACGAAGCCTTACTGCGTTCTGGTGGATGAATGCCAGTTCCTGTCGAAGAAGAATGTCTATGACCTGGCCCGGGTGGTGGATGACCTTAAAGTGCCGGTCATGTGCTTCGGACTCAAAAACGATTTCCAGAACAAGCTTTTCGAAGGGTCCTACCATCTGCTTTTATTGGCTGATAAGATTGAGGAGATCAAAACCATCTGCCAATTCTGCAGCAAAAAGGCGACCATGGTCTTGCGGACCGAGGACGGCCGGCCGGTCTATGAGGGGGAGCAGATCCAGATCGGCGGCAACGAGACCTACATCTCCGTCTGCCGGCATCATTATTTCCATCCCGAGGCCAAACCAGCCGATTGAGCATGGCTGGTGAAAAGCATGACTGATGAACGTAGCTGAAGGAAGCCGTTGGGTTCGCCGCCAGATACGGCCGCAGAGCAGGGGAATATAATCGGAATATAGAAAAACCCCGCATGAAGCGGGGTCTCCTTTTTGGTCGGGCTGATGGGATTTGAACCCACGGCCTCTTCGTCCCGAACGAAGCGCGCTACCAAGCTGCGCTACAGCCCGTTACCAACACAGAAGATACTAGCCCAAGGCTCGGAAATCAAATCGGCCAGGGTGAGCCGTGTGTCAAGCTCCCAGCTTGATATGCTCAATGTCTTTGCGGCTGGAACGCTTGAAAAGCACGGCCCGGTTGCCCATGGCGGACACCACGGTCGCCCCCAGCTGACCAGCCAGGTCTTCCGCCGCCTCCTTGACCGTAACCTCCGAGGTATCGGCCAGAACCTGGATCTTGATCAGTTCTTTCTGGGCCAAGAGGCCGAACGCCTGCTTGACCACGGCGTCGGTCACGTTGTTCTTGCCGATGATGAGCAAGGGCTTCAGAGGCATAGCCATGGTTTTCAGAGTCTTCAATTGCGTTTTTGTCAGTGGTCGTGCCATTGCTATCCTATCGTGGCTGCTTGGAGGTGATTATCCGATTACTGTTCTCATGCTATCCAACGGTATCGAAAGAGGGCTTAGAATGGTACCTGTCCAACCTTCCAGTCTGAGCAAAAGGAACCAAGCGAGCGTATGTCAAGGAAAAAGAAGACAAGAGGCGCGAATCCTCGGGACGCGAATCTTCCCTGGTATTTTCGCTCCTATATCGATTTGGACGACTCTCCCAACTTCTTATCCCTCTCGCCATTCTGCCTTATTATCGGGGCCCTGGATAATTGGGCTGCGATGGATATGACCGACGCTATGCCGAAGTGGAAGTTCCTCGGGGATTTCGCCGGCGCGGTCACGGTTTTCTTCGCCCTATGCTGGGCCTGCGCTGAGATGACCCCCATCATGGCCCTGTTGATCAAGCGTCCTCGGTTTTCCGGGGTCCTGGTGGCCTTTTACACTTTCCTGATCGATCTTGATTCCGTGGTTTTAGGGATGTGCCTGAGCGTTGTCGAAGCCATGCGGTCGCAGCCGGACCTATCAGTCTATTTTTCCTCCTATAGGTGGCGTGTGGTGCTGGTCTTTACCATCATCGCCTTCGTGATTGGCATGGGGTGGAACGCTTTCGCTTTGCATCATCGGCTCAAGCGTAAGAGCAGACGTAAGAAGACGCTGTCTGATGAGGAGTTGGACCCTCCCGCCCAAAAGTCTTTTCAAGACCAGATGAAAGAGCAGGACATCGCCTTCGTGATCGGCATCGTGGCGACCGCCCTCATGGGGTTAGTGACTTATAGCGTATTAGGCATTATCTTGGTGGCCGTGTCCTCGTATCTGCTTGGACAGATGTTCGTGAAGTTCTCTTACGAAGCGACTATGCGGCTCAGGGGCCGGAAATTCAGGTATGATTATGCGGGTGAGGGCGGAGGAGAGGATGATGATGGTGATGAAGGGAATGAGGAGGAGCCCTTGTTCTCCGGCGGTTTTGCCGCAGGCATGCGTCACCTAGTAAAAAGGTATGGCCTGAAACTGGCCTCCGTCTACTGCTTGTCCATCGCCGTGGCGAGCTCTGTCCTGCGCGACCCCACCATCCCCTTTTATATGATCGTGCTTCCCGCGCTGGCGATATGCGTTTTCATTTGGTTGCCTGTACACGTGGTGCGCAAGCTTGTGGACAAGGTCAAACGGCGGGGTCATCAGTCCGATTCGTCAGGCGGAAAGCGGTAGTGGGCTTTGCGTAAACTAAGGCGGAGTAAGTTTTAGTTAGCAGATAGGCAGGGGAAATGACAGACGTGAGCGAGGATGTGGCTTTCAACGCCGCCATCGCCAATGATCAGGCCCAGTTGCAGGCCGATCAAGACCAAGCCGAGCGGGGGCTGGAAACCATCAAGCATGCGGAGATGCTCCAGGACCAGGACGCGGCCATCCAAGCCAGGATCGATGCCGGCTCCAGCCTGGATGATGCCATCGACGTCTCCAACAAGGAATTCGGCCCCAGCGCCCATCCCGAACAGGTGCAGATGCGCGTGGCCAAGCGCGCCCTCATGCTGCAAGAAGGCATCAACCCCTATCCTGTCAAGCTGGATATCACCTCCACCATCGAGGAAGTGGTAACCAAATATACGGATGAGGAAGGCAAATCCACTCTAGAGGCCGGGGCCGAAACCGACGACTTCGTCGGCTTGGCCGGCCGCGTGCTTTTCCTGCGCAACGGCGGTGGTCTCTGCTTCGTCCAGTTGGCCGCCGGGGATGGCACCCATATCCAAGGTATGGTCTCCAAGCGGGAAGTCGGAGCTGACTCCCTCAAGCTTTACAAGCAGCTGGTGGATTTGGGCGACCACCTCTTCCTTCATGGCCGGGTGATCGCTTCCAAGACCGGCGAGCTGTCCATCATGGTCGACCAGTGGCGGATCGCCTCCAAGTCTTTGCGCCCGCTTCCGGCCCTGCACAAGGAGCTGAACGAAGAGCAGCGCACCCGCAAGCCTTATCTGGGCATGATCGTGGACCAGAAGTCCCGCGACATGGTCCGTAACCGGGCCAAAGTGGTGGCCTCCCTGCGTCGGAACTTCGATCAGCGTGGCTTCCTGGAAGCCGAGACCCCCATGCTGCAGACCAATCATGGCGGGGCCACCGCCCGTCCTTTTGAAACGCATATGAACGCCTTCGACATCAATCTTTTCATGCGCATCGCTCCTGAGCTTTTCCTCAAGCGCATGCTGGTCGGCGGCATCGATAAGGTCTTCGAGATCAACCGCGACTTCCGCAACGAAGGGGCGGACGGCACCCATGCGCCTGAATTCACCATGGTCGAAGCCTACGAGGCATACGGCACTTATGACACCATGGCCAAACTGACCCAGTCCTTGGTCCAGCAGGCGGCCATCGACGCTTTCGGCACCACCGAGTTGACTCTGGTTGACGGTACTCCTTACAGCGTGGGCGGGGAGTGGAAGTCCATCACCATGTATGGTTCCTTGTCCGAGAAGCTGGGGGAGGAGATCACTCCGGAGACTTCCGTGGAACACCTTGCCGCTTTGGCCGACAAGCTGGGCGTGGAACGGGAGGAGGTGGAGAACCACGGCAAACTGGTGGAACACCTGTGGGAACACTTCTATACGGAGGATTCCCGCCAGTTGTGGGAGCCGACTTTCGTGCGCGATTTCCCCGTGGAGACTTCGCCTTTGACCAAGTCCCACCGGTCTATTCCCGGACAGGTGGAGAAGTGGGATCTGTATGTGCGCGGCTTTGAGCTCGCCACCGCCTATTCCGAACTGAACGATCCGGTCGTCCAGAGGCAGCGCTTCGTGGACCAGGCCAAGATGGCTTTGGCCGGAGACTCCGAAGCCATGGATATCGATGAGGACTTCCTGGAAGCTTTGGGCGTGGGCATGCCCCCGGCCGGCGGCATGGGCATGGGAATCGACCGTCTGCTCATCGCCTTGACCGGCGCCACCATCCGCGAAACCATCACCTTCCCCTTGGTCAAACCTCTTCAGGCTTAAAATCAGGGTTCCTGGCCGATTCGATGGTCGGGACCGGGCGGGAAGGATTCCCATGGACGGGCGAAAAGAGCGACGGCGGAGGCTGGCCTTGTGGATGGCCGGCTTTCGCTGGCGGACCCTGCCCATGGCCTTCCTCCCCGTCGTGACCGCCACCGTCCTGGCCCGTCTGCAGGGGTTTCCCAGATCTGCCGATGGATGGCCGCGGTTCTGGCTGCTGGCCGCCTTCTGTCTTTTGGTCAGCCTGAACCTGCAGATCGGGGTGAATTTCCTCAATGATTACTCCGATGGGACCAGGGGTCGCGATGAGGCCAGAAGGGCGAACCGCGAGGATGGCCCCGTTTCCGGCCCTGTCCGGCTGGTCGCTTCCGGAGTGAGGCCTAAGGCGGCTCTGGCCGTCGCTGTGGGCTTTTTGGCTTTGGCCTGCCTTTCCGGGTTGGTGGTTGTGACCCTTACCGGCCTGTGGGCGCTGATGGCGGTGGGCGTCGTATGCTTGGCCGCGGCCTGGGCCTATTCCAGTGGCCGGCATCCCTACGGGATGGCAGGCTGGGGGGAAGTCGCCGCCTTTCTTTTCTTCGGCCCTGTCGCCGTGTTGGGGACGGACTGCGTGCTTGGCTCCCCTTGGCCCTTTTGCCCTCCGGCCGGATTCGTCCGATCCGGATCGGCTCAGCCTGTCTTCACCTGTACCTGTATATTCGCCTACGTCTTCACCTTTCTCGCCTGCCTGATTCCCGGGCTTTTTTCCGCCTGTCTGATGATGGTCAACAATCTGCGCGATATCGATGATGACGAATTCCATGGCAAAAGGACGCTCATGGTTCGTTGGGGCAGGAAGAGGGGGGAGGCCGTCTTTGCCATCTGCCTCGGGGCCCTTCTCCTTGCCCAGGCCGGAGCCTTTTTCCTGCTTGTATCCTCTCCCTTCATTCCTCTGATCGCATCCGGGACCCACCCCCTTCCGCCCCGTTCTTCACTCGCGACCATGATAGTTTGTTGCTTGACCGGCTTATCGATCCAATCGGTCATGGACGTTTCGCTCTGGCTTCGTCTGCATCGACGGGATTTCCGGCGAGCCTTGACTTTGGTCTCCGCGGCCATCAGCTTTTCCGCCATTTCCTTCCTTCCTTTCGCCTTCCTGCCTCTGATTTGAGGCCTGATGCGCGCCCGTCCTCGTCTGAGCCGGTGGGTAAAATCGGGACCATGACTTACAAATTAGTACTGCTCCGACATGGTCAGAGCGCATGGAATAAGACAAACCAGTTCACCGGCTGGGTTGACGTCCCTCTGACTGAGCAGGGCGTGGAAGAAGCCAAGCGTGGCGGTCAGCTTCTCAAGGAGAAGAACGTCCTGCCTGACATCGTCTTCACCTCTTTGCTGCGTCGTGCCATCAACACCGCCAATTACGCCTTGGATGAGGCAGACCGCCTGTGGATCCCCGTCAAGCGCAGCTGGCGTCTGAACGAGCGTCACTATGGCGCTCTGCAGGGCAAGAACAAGACCGAGATCCGCGAAAAGTACGGCGACGAGAAGTTCATGATCTGGCGCCGTTCCTATGGCACACCGCCGCCTGACATCAACCCTGACGATGAATACTCCCAGGCTCACGACCCTCGTTACACCGCTTCCGAGGTTCCCGAAGCCGAGGCCTTGGCCAACGTGGTCGAGCGCGTCACCCCTTACTGGGAGAGCGACATCGTCCCCGAACTTAAGTCCGGCAAGACCGTCCTGATCGCCGCTCATGGCAATTCCTTGCGCGCCATCGTCAAGATGCTGGATAACCTGAGCGAGGAAGAGATCTCCAAGGTCAACATCCCCACTGCCATTCCGCTGTTGTATGAGCTGGATGAGAACTTCAAGCCCATCAAGCCCCGTGGCGAATACCTGGATCCCGAAGCCGCCGCGGCAGGCGCAGCCGCCGTCGCCGCCCAAGGCCAGAAGTAGGCTAAAGCAGGCCGAATAAGGCTTAAGGCTCGGCGGAGCAAAGCCGCCAAGCGAAAAGCAGCTGATTTTTCAGCAGGGTCCTCTAGTCCGATAGGTCAGAGGACCTTTTCGTACCCGGATTCCTGCCAGAGTGTCGATTAACTCCGGTTAGAGCCGGTTAGAGCCAATCCAGGCCAATCAGGACCCATGAGGACAGACGAGAACAAGGCGGTGAACGAGCATGACTGATTCCTTCCCCAAGATCTTCGAAGACATCAAGGCCGATGAACAGAACGCCGACTACACCAGACAGGGAATCGATCCCTTATATATAGTCAATCAGCAAGCCCGGCTGGTCATCATCGGCCAGGCCCCGGGACGCATAGCCCAAGAGACCCGGCAGACATGGAACGACCACAGCGGAGACAAACTGCGGGAATGGATGGGGGTGGATCGGGAGACCTTCTACACCTCCCCGTGCATAGCCATCATGCCCATGGATTTCTATTTCCCCGGAGCCGGAAAATCCGGCGACCTGCCGCCCAGGCCGGGTTTCGCCGAAAAATGGCATCCGCGGCTTCTGAAGCTCATGCCGAAAATCGAGCTGAGCCTTCTGGTTGGAACGTACGCGGTCCACGCCTATCTGCATCAGAAGAATTCGGTCAAGCTGACGGACATCATCCGGGACTATGACCGCTACCTGCCGGAATTCATGCCTTTGGCTCATCCGTCTTGGCACAATCAGCTCTGGTTGAAGAAGAACCCTTGGTACCAGGAGGAAGTGATCCCCCTCTTGCAAGAGAGGATTCGGGGGATTCTGAACGAGGAATAGATATTATTTATAGGGGGAAGGAGTGAGGGAGAGGGGAAAAGAGGCTAGGAGACTTCCTGGTCCCTCTCCAGCTGAGGCTCTTTGGTGGGGTCGAATCCTGAGACCATATAGACCAGCATCCGGGCCACGGAAACGGCGTGGTCCCCGAAGCGTTCATAGTAGCGGCCCAGGAGGACCAGATCGATGATCTGTTGCCGGCTGGCCGGCCAGGCGTCGCTGGTCGCCAGCTCGAAGGTCTTCTCGTGCAAGGCATCCAGCTTGTCATCATTGATGATGAGCCTTTCCGCCATGCGAACGTCCCGGGTATCCAGGATAGTGGTCAGCTGGGCCGAAGCGTGGGAGACGAACTGCTGCATCTGCTCGAAGACCTCGCGGGCGGAATCGTCGATGGCGCATTGGGGGTAGGCGCGGCGGGCCGTTTCCGCGATATGCCGGGCCAGGTCGCCCATGCGTTCGAAGGTGGCCGCCAGACGCAGGGTGGAGACGACCATGCGCAGGTCCGTGGCCACCGGGCTTTGTTGGGCCAGAAGGGTCACGCAGTGGTTGAGGATGTCGTTCTCCAGCTTGTCCAAAGCCGCGTCGCCGTCAATCACCGCCTGGGCCGTATCTATGTCGCTGTCCAACAAGGCCTTGCCGGCTTGGTCGATCGCCAGATGCACGCCCTTGCTCAGACGGTCCAGGTCATCGGCGACCATTTTCAATTCCTTGGTGAAGATAACTCGCATCGCTGTCCCATCCTTTGTCCGGCTGCCTTGTCGTTCCTTATGGTCTCTATGGTAAAGCATCGGCCATAAATTCCGGGCCCGGGCCGGCGGACTTGCCATATCTGTGTCACAATGGGAGTATGCATTTCGACGCCTTCGCCTTTTCCGCCTTGTCCATCCTCTTGGTCATGCTCGCCATCGGCCTGGGGACGGTGGCCTACTTCCTGATCCGGTGGATCCGCTCCTTGGCCGCTTCGGCCCGGGGCAGGGCGAGACAGGGCTCGGCGGAGGCGGAGGCGCAGACGGAAGGCCGCGGTCGGCCAACCAACCGACATAGCTTGTCCGACGCCGTCTGGTGGTGGAAGCACAACCGGAAGCATCGCCGTAGGGGAGGGGGAGGCAGTGGCCGGGGCGATGGCCCTGATGACGATTCCGATGACTTCGACGATGATTCCGATGATGACGAGAGGCCGGGAGGAAAGCAGGAAGACGATCTGGCCCCGTCCGCCATCACCATTTTGAGCACCATCGACGCGGCCACCATGGTGGTGGATGAAGACGACGACATCGTCCGTTCCTCCCCGCAGGTGTATCAATTGGGGCTGGCCCGCAATGACTCTGTCTGCAACGAGGAGCTGCTGGAGGCCATCCATCAGGTAAGGGGCAGCGGGGAGAGGAAGATCTTCGACCTGGTCACGCATACGCCGGACGATATGGCCCTGCCGGCCCGGGTGGGAGCCACCTTGCCTGCATTGCCTGCCATAGGCGGGGAAAAGGGTCCGGCCTCAATCAGTGCGGAGGCCTCGCCAGCCGCCCTCGCCCCATCCGACTTATCCGAGGAAGACAGGCAGCTGCAGCTTGTGGCTAGGCGCAATTGGCTGACCGTGACCGTGCGCCAGATCTCCGCCCACCTGGTCCTGGTCTTGGTCCAGGACAAAAGCCAGGAACGCCGTTTCGCCCGGATCCGCGATGATTTCGTCACCAACATCAGCCAGCAGCTCCTAGTTCCCGCTCAAGCCTTGGAAAAATTGGGGGCCGACCTGAACCGCGACATCGAAGAGGGCAAGATGGACAAGGCCATCCTCCAGAAAGACGCGCGGACCGTCACCCAGGAAAGCCAGCATCTCAACCATCTGGTGGCCGACCTGCTCATTCTGCTCAAGGCCCAGGAAGACCTGGTCCCATCGCCTGAAAACCGGATGGAAGTCGCTCCTCTGCTGCAGGAAGCCGCGGCCGATTTGAAAGCGTCGGCCGCCACCAAGAACATCAGGATCGACGTCCGCTGCCAGGGAGGCCTTTTCATCCATGCGGACAAGGAGGAGATGGTGGCCGCCTTGGAAAAGCTGGTCGACAACGCCATCCGGTATTCGCCCTTCCATTCCGATGTGGTCCTCACTTCCAGCCGGTCGCCTGACGGCCGTTCCGCCCTCATTCGCGTGATCGACCACGGTCAGGGGATGGACAAGGAGGATCAGAAGAGGATCTTCGAGCGCTTCTATCGGGGCAAGAACCAGAACGAGAGGACGGCTGACGGGGTTGGCCTGGGGTTGGCCATCGTCAAGCATGTGGCTTTGACCCATCACGGGTCGGTGGGTGTGTGGTCGGCCCCTCGCCAAGGATCGACCTTCACCGTGGCCCTGCCTTTGGCCTGATGCTCCCCTCAACTCTGCGGGAAAAGGGCGAAAAGGCGGTACTGTTTGCGGTTGAGGAATTCCCAAACCAGCAGAAGGGCCCCGATGAGGACGCCGAAAAGGCAGATATGGAGTTCCCTGCGCATCTGATGGCCCAGCAGCATGAGGATGCCGTAGACGACCGCCGCGATGACCCAGAGGATGGTCCCCACCCAAAAAAGAACGCGCAAATCCACCTGCGCCGCATGGGGGGCTGGCTTGCGGACTTCAGGATCGTAAATAGGCGCGAGTTTCACGTCCCCCATTGTACTCATGAGGTCGCCAACCGCACGGGACTTGCTATGATGTTGATGGGGCTTTAAGGAGGCCATATGTATCGGATTGAGCCGGTTCGCAAAAACTACGCCTGGGGGTCCACCCAGCGCCTGCAGAGCCTCTTCCATCTTGACGAACCGGGCCCTTTGGCCGAATTATGGTTCAGCGGCCATCCCGAATCCCCCTCGGTCTTGGATGTGGACGGGGACCGGATCAATTTGGCGGAGGCCATCGACCGGGCTCCTGAATTCATGTTGGGGCACGAGGTGGTCCAGAGGTGGGGGGACTCCCTGCCTTTCCTTTTCAAAATCATCTCCGCCCAAGTGCCCTTGTCTTTGCAGGTGCATCCTTCGCTGGACCGGGCGAGGGAAGGCTTCGCCAGGGAGAGCGAGTCGGGCCTGGACCTGTCGGACCCCTGCCGGACTTTCAAAGACCCTGTGGCCAAGCATGAGATGGTGGTGGCCTTGGAGGATTTCAGCGCTTCGGTCGGTTTTCTGCCCCTCAGGAAGCAGATCGCGGCCTTGAGCATGGTCGAGCATCCTCTGGCCCACAGGATGGTGGAGGTTTTGGCCGGGGCCGATAAAGGCAAGACCGGGGCCCGGAACGCCGTCAATCAGGCCTTTCGCATAGCCTTGGGCTGGGAAGAGGACGGGACCTGCCGGGAAGGGGACCCTTCCGTCAGCCAGGCCATCATCCGGGCTTCCTTCGGATGCGACCCGGGGAGTCCCCTGGCCCATGCGGCCCGGGCGGCCGAAGCTTTTCCTGCTGACCGCAGCGCCTTGGCGATCGCCATGATGAACCCGGTGGAACTGCAACAGGGCGGATCCGTTTTCATCCCCACCGGGATCGTGCACGCCTACCTGTCAGGGACGGGGGCCGAGATCATGACCAATTCCGACAACGTTCTGCGGGCCGGTCTGACCGGG
This sequence comes from Parascardovia denticolens DSM 10105 = JCM 12538, assembly GCF_001042675.1. Taxonomy (NCBI): domain Bacteria; kingdom Bacillati; phylum Actinomycetota; class Actinomycetes; order Bifidobacteriales; family Bifidobacteriaceae; genus Parascardovia; species Parascardovia denticolens. The sequence continues at coordinate 1,394,894 of NZ_AP012333.1, read as the reverse complement.
AAGTACAAAGACCTGCCGCGTTTCCTGGAAAACATGGACTGCCGGCCGGCCCCTCCTCTGGACCCTTCCTCCGGCCTGATCAAGATGATCCTCCAGGCCGATGTGGTGACTTACCGGCCTACTTTGCAGGAATTCATGTTGGCGTACGGGCATGTGGACCCCCGCTGCCAGGAGCCGGACCACTGGTGGGCGGTCAGCGACCGCCTGCGCCAGGCCCAGGCCCGCTTCGCCCAAGCGGTGGGCCCCCAGCATGTCCTGGCTTCGCAAGGCGGCCCCCGCGTGATCGTCTGTCTGGAGGGGATCGTCCGCTGCCGGACCAACAGCCAGGTGCTCGACCTGAAACAGGGGGAGGCCGCCTTCATCCCCGCCAGCGAAAAATCGGTGACCGTCAGCGGAGGGAGTCCCGCACCCGGATCCTACATCCTGGCCTCGTGCGCTTTGTGATGGCCTTGCCTGGCCGGTCGCGAGGGATGGTTCCGACGGGAGCCATGACGGGCTTTTCGCTGACAGGGGGATTCGTCAGGCGATTCCCAGGCGACTGGTGGACAATTTTGGACGTGTTTCTTCCGTCCGATTCCACGATTCGGGAGAAATCTTCACAAATAAATTGAATTTCTCTATCGGCCTTGTTATGGTGGTGGAGGTCTATCAAGGAGGACCTTTTATGTCACATGGAGCACACGTCAGCCCCTCGTCGCGCCATACCATGCACTCGCAGGCAGGCCGAAAGGCTTCCGGCGCTGGGAAACACGTCGACCTCGCGACTGGTGGATCCTCCCTTTCCGTGACCTCCCACAGACCCAAGCCCGGCCGGCATCTGGCGCCAGCCGTCCCCATAGACACCACCCCCGCCCATGCCCCCAGTTTCGCCGTCCGGCATGACCTGGACCTCGCCCTGCTGGAGAAGCTGAATTCCGCCCCCGTCACCCGCAAAGACCTGCGCCTGATGGAACAGAAATCGGCCCGTCGCGGGCAATTCATGGTCGCCTCAGCAGCCACCATGCTCATGGGGACCATCGGGACCGTTTACGCCTCGGCCGCCAATCAGACTTTGGCCGCCCACGGCTCTTCCTCCTCCCAAGTGGTGGAGAGCCAGTCCTTGGGCTCCTCCTCCGTCAGCCGTCATGAAGACCGCCAATCCCAGCCTTCCGCCACTGAGACCGCTTCCGTCACCGAGGATTCTTCCGCCCGCTGGAACCTGGATACGAACTCCTCCAATGTGGACACGGCTAAGTTGAGCGTTTCCACCCAGAAGGCCAAAGTGGAATCCGTCGTCAAGCCGTCCACTTCCGCCCTCGTCGCTTCCCAGGCTGACTCCACTTCCAAGCCGACCACCCTCTTCTCTTACACCGCCCCCGCCGCCGAGACCATGAAGGTCAACCATGCGACCGGGGACTCCGGCAATGCCTACGAATTCTCCCAGTGCACCTGGTGGGCCTACTTGCGCCGCCACCAGCTGGGTCTGCCGGTGGGGTCCCACTTCGGCAACGGCGGTCAGTGGGCCGCTTCTGCCCGTGGCATGGGTTACGCCGTGGACAACAAGCCCCAGGTGGGCGATGTCATGGTCTTCGCCCCTGGCCAGGAAGGCTCCGACCCCTCTTACGGGCACGTGGCCATCGTCGAATCCGTCAATCCTGATGGGACCGTCACCATCTCCGAATGCGGGGCCGTGTGGCAGGGCGTGATTCACATCCGTACCATCAGCAATCCGAGTAACTTCCAGTTCATCCATAGCTGATTTTCCGCTGATTCCCATAGAGGGTTTCTTTATAGGGATTTCCACGGGGATTTCTTGCAGGTTGTCCTCTTGGGACACGCCTTTCCTGATTGTCATTTATGCAAGTCGATGAAAATTGCGTAAAATTGAAGGAAAGTGGACGTGCGTTCCAAAGGAGGAATCGTGGCAAAGTACGACAAAGCCATCCTGGTCGGGGTCGATGGCTCCGACGCCAGCTATAAAGCCGTGTGGTGGGCTGCGAATTACGCCCATCACGCCGGTCTGACCCTGCATATCGTCTGCGCATATTCCCTGCCGTCTTACGCGGCCGTCTCCTTCGATGTGACTTATACCTCCATGGGGGATGACAAAGCTGCGCATAACGACGCGCAAACCATCCTCATGAAGGCCAAGGCCATAGCCGAAGCCCAGGGGGTCAAGGCGACCACCTTGATCGTCACCGGGGACACGGCCAGCGTCTTCATCGAGCTCTCCCACAACTACAACCTCATTGTCATCGGTAACCGAGGCAAAGGCGGCTTGGCCGAGCGCATGCTGGGGACCACCAGTTCCAGCCTGCCGGCGGCGGCCTATTGCCCGGTCGTGGTCATCCCTTACACCGACGACGAAGGCAATGTCATGCACCTGAGCAACACCATCAAGAACGTGGTGGTGGGGGCAGACGAATCCAAGTGGGGGGTCCGGGCCATCCAGATCGCGGCCGAATTCGCCAACCAATGGGGGGCGAAGCTGACCGTGCTTTCCGCCGTCCCGGCCATGACCGGCATCACCCCGGTGGGGGCCAATGGACTGGATGAGGACGAGCAGAAGAACATCATGGCCTCTTACCTGGATGACCTCAAGGTGAGGACCCAGCCTCTGCGGGAGAAATATCCGGATTTGCAGATCGAGGAACAGGTCTTGGAAGGGTCCGCCGTGGACGCTTTGACTAAGGCCAGCAAGACCAGCGACGTGGTCGTGGTCGGATCCCGCGGCAGAGGAGGATTCACCGGCCTGATCTTCGGGTCGGTCAGTCAAGGGCTGATTCAGCATGCGGTGGGCCCGGTTTACGTGGTTCCACGCAAGTATGTGGAGGCCGCTGAGACCGAGATGAACGAGAACCCGCGCTCCGCCGCCGACGTGCCCCCCGTCCCCTTGGAGACCGTGGAAGGCGTGCGGCAGGTGTCGCTGGAAAGCCCGGATGAGGGAGTGGCGGCCGACGTCGCGTCCACCATCGACCCGCAAAGCGCCCAGTCCCTGTAGGATTTGGACTTTTCGGGACTCTCGGGATCTTTCAGGACCTCTTGGGATCCCTCTTCTCAAAAAAGGAATACGGAAAAGGCCGGGGTCAGCCCCCCGGCTTTTCGTTTTTCCTAGTCAGAGCGGTCGTGGCATCCGCAATGGAACCTGCCGCGGCATCCGCATCGTGATCAGTGGCGGATGGCCACATCCATACGCACAGGGGTCTCCTGCTGATAGGTGTGCTTGACGGTGCACCCCTTGTTGATGTGACGGATGACCCGCTCCTTGAGCTTATCGGCGGCGGCCTGGTCCATCTTGGCGTCGGTCGCGTCCACCACGACCTGCTCGCTGAAGTTGAGGTAGGAGTCGGTGGCGTCATCGTAGGTGCCATCCACCACGATGATGGCCCCCTTTCCCTCTCCCAAAGTGGATTCGACCGCGAATTGGCTGGACAGCCCAGCGCAGGCGGCCAGGGCGATCTTCATCAGATCGCCGGGGGAGAAGACGTCGTCCCCGTGCCCGAAGACCACTTCGGCCCCGCCTTCCTTGTGTCCGACCCAGGTTCCATCAGCCTTGCGGTCCACCCATAAACGTGCCATCGTTACCTCTTTTCCGTGTTTTGTTTTCCGAATCTTTCGTGTTTTCCGTATATTCTTATATTCTTCGTCGGAGCAACCGGGGTTCTCGGAGCAACCGGAGCAACGGATCTGCCGGAGCAACCGAAACCGCCGCCTTGGCCGGAGCCATCGGCTCCGCCGGCTTTCAGCTACAACTCTACAACAGGCTCATTCATTTGCCCCTGTCGCTAAGAGCGGAACGGTCTCAATAGTCGGCGGCGGCCGAGTCCTCTATCCCAGACTGACCATATGATGGAGCCATGGCTTTGACACAAGAAGAACTGGAAGCGATCCGCGCCTGCGTCCCCGCCCGTCCCCAGTCGGACGTCCCCACCCCTTACGAAGACTTGGCCCGGGAGATCCTCATGACCGGCAGTCTCAAATCGGACAGGACCGGCACCGGGACCATCTCCCTCTTCGGTAAACAAATGCGTTTCGACCTCTCCCGCTCCTTCCCCCTGATCACCACGAAATCCGTCTGGTTCAAAGGGGTGTCCTATGAGCTCCTCTGGTTCCTCAAAGGCTCCAGCAACGTGCGCTGGCTGCAGGAGAACAAGGTGCACATCTGGGATGAATGGGCCGACCCGGAGACCGGCGAGCTCGGCCCGGTCTACGGGGTCCAATGGAGGTCTTGGCCGGCGCCGACCAAGGACGACTCCCATCGCACCATTGACCAGATCGCCAATGTGCTTCAGATGATCAAAGATAACCCCGACTCCCGTCGTATGATCGTCTCCGCCTGGAATCCCGCCGAAGTCGAGAGGATGGCCCTGCCTCCCTGCCACGCCCTCTTCCAGTTCTATGTGGCCGATGGCAGGCTTTCCTGTCAGCTCTACCAGCGTTCCGCCGACATGTTCCTGGGCGTGCCTTTCAACATCGCCTCCTACTCCCTGCTGACCTGCATGATGGCCCAGCAGACGGGTCTGGAGCCGGGCGAGTTCGTCTGGACCGGGGGAGACTGCCACATCTACGACAACCATGTGGACCAGTTCCTGGAACAGCTGTCCCGTCAGCCTTATCCTTACCCCCAGCTGGTCATGGACAAGGCCGATTCCCTCTTCGACTACCAGTACGAGGACTTCCATGTGCTGAATTACCAGCATGGGGCCAAGATCGCCGCTCCCGTGGCCGTCTGATCTGGCAGTTGGATTCGGCCGTCTGATTCTGGCGTCTGATTTGTCCGTTTGATTGAGGCGCCCGATTCGGCAATTGGATTCGGCTACTAGACTGGTCGGCCGGTCTTCCCCCGGCTTGACTTTCCCCTCGGCTTATCAGTCCCCATCGTGTATGATGGGGACTATTCGTTTTACAAGGAGTTAGTTCGATATGGAGCATGACAGTAGTCGCAGTGGTTACCACCAATCTCTTGACAATGAAGCAGGATTCCAATTCGCCGAGGAGGCATGGGAGGAAGAAGCCATCGATGACGATGCCGACAATTTCTCCTCTCCCTGTATCAATCTGATTTGGGCCCAGGCCCATACGCCTGACGGCCGGCCTGGGGCCATCGGAATCGATGGGGGGATGCCTTGGCATCTGGCCGAAGACATGAAGCGTTTCCGCGAGCTGACCATCTCCCACCCGGTCATCATGGGCCGCAGGACTTGGGAGTCCCTGAACTCCCAACGTCGGCCCCTAGCCCAGAGGGACAACATCGTCATATCGTCCCAGGTTGATTACCAGGCTCCGGGCGCTACCGTGGCCGACAGCGTGGATGAAGCCCTGAGGATCGCCTCCCAGCCGGCCATCCCGGATGACGGCATCCGCCGGGGGGAGATTTGGGTGATTGGCGGGGCCCGGATCTACCAGGCCATGCTTCCTTACGCCCAGAATATCTATCTGACCGATGTGGACGCCATCGTGGACGCGGACGCCTTCGCCCCCGACGTGGATGGCCTCCTGGCCCAAGGCGTTTTCGAATGCAGCTGGGATGGAGGTTGGCAGAAGCCCGAGAAGGACCAAGGGATATCCCGTTACCGTTTCCGTACGTTGACCCGGATCGATAGGGACCGGGATCATGACCGCGACCGCGACCACGACCAGGCTGCGCGGGCGGACCGCCTGAAAGGCGAATAACCCATGACCACAGCCGGTAAATACACGGTTTCCACTATCTGCACGGGGAACATCTGCCGGTCGCCCATGGGGGAGATCGTCCTACGCGCCTTCTTCGACGACGCCGGCCTGTCCGGTCGGGTGCAGGTGGAGTCCAGCGGGATCAGTTCGGAGGAATACGGCAATCCCATTGATCCCCGAGCCCGCCGGGTTCTGACGGCCCGGGGCTACTCCTTGCCCCGCGGCCATTTCGCACACCGGATCACGCCTGACGAAATCAAACGGACGGATCTTTTCCTCCCCATGACCGCCTCGCACATGCGCTCCCTCCTGCGTCAGGTCCCGGCGTCCAAGGCGGGCCAGGTTCATATGTACCGCTCGTTCGACCCCAGCCTGCCGACTCCCCAGCCTGGGCAGGAATATAAGATCGACCTGGTGGACCCCTGGTATGGGGGACCGGAGGATTTCGAGATCGCCATGGACCAGATCGAGCAGGTGGCCCCTTACATCGTGGGTTGGGTGCGCCGGCAGTTGGGCTGAGTCTAGTGAAGAAAGTGACACAAAACGCAAGTAAAAAAATTAAGAGTGGCTTAATTCCGCCATATCGCATTTCGTACTTGCGATTTGTGCCACTTAATCCACAAAATAAAAGCCCCTTAGCGGGGCTTAAAAGTCATTTTCTGGTGGCTCCGAGCGGCATCGATCCGCTGACCTCACGATTTTCAGTCGTACGCTCTACCAACTGAGCTACAGAGCCAAGGAGCTTTAAAAAAACCCGGATGAACCGGGTTTTCACTCCAAGCGACTCCGGCCGGACTTGAACCGGTGACCTCCGCCGTGACAGGGCGGCGCTCTAACCAGCTGAGCTACGGAGCCACAGTCGCATCAGCAACCAGAAAGAAACTATACAGGAGGCCCAGCCCAGGCGCAAGTATCGGCATGTCGCATTTGCGATGAATTTGGAGAGACCTTGAAAAGTCAAGGAATAGTAAGGGAAAGGGGCTGGAAAATACATTCCAGCCCCTTTGATTCGCTTTGATGGCTTGGCTGCCTTGCCTGGCCGTCTTCCTTAGCGGAACAGCTCGGGAAGCCCGGCTGGGCGGTCCAGCCTTTCAGCCTGTCTTGGCGGCTTAGTCGACCTGCTTCCAAGTGGCCACATCAATATGGTGGTCGGGATTGGCCTGCCAGGCGGCCCAGGCGGATTCGACGATGTCATGCACGTCGTACTTGGCGTGCCAATCCATCTCTTCGTTGATGCGCTTGGGGGAGCCGATCAGGTGCGGCGGGTCACCGGCCCGGCGCTTTTCGATGGACTCGGTGAAAGGTAGACCGGTCACGGACTTGATCTCATCCACAATCTGGCGGACGGAGGTGCCTTCGCCGGTGCCAACGTTGAAGGCGTCGTACTTGCGCTCATCGCGATCCAGGTAGGACAGTGCGGCGAGGTGGGCGTCGGCCAGGTCGGATACGTGGATGTAGTCGCGCACGCAGGTGCCGTCGGGAGTGGGGTAGTCCGCGCCGAAGATGGCGGGGGCCTTGCCCTGCCTGAGGCGGTCGAAGACCATGGGGATCAGGTTGAGGGTGGCCGGGTCTTCCAATTCGACGGGGCCGCAGCCGGCCACGTTGAAGTAACGCAAGGCGCAGAAGCGCAGGCCGAAGGACTTCTCGCAGGCCCGGGCCATCCACTCGCCGAAGAGCTTGGTCTGGCCATAAGGGTTGATGGGGAGCATGGGGACCACGTCTTCGGGCACCACATCCACCGGTGGCACGCCGTAAGTGGCGGCGGAGGAGGAGAAGACCAGCTTGCTGGCCCCGGATTCCTTCATGGCCGACAGGACGTTCAGCATGCCGTTGAGATTCTGCTGGTAGTACCAGAGGGGCTTCTCCACGGATTCGCCCACCTGCTTGCGGGCGGCGAAGTGGATGACGGAATCGACCCCGTGTTCTTTCATGATTTCGGCCATGCGCTTGTCTGCGCCGGGTGCGGCGATGTCCATGCCGTAGAGACGGGCCCCTTCGATGCGGGAGGGCTTACCGTAGGAGAGGTCGTCGACGACGACGACCTCCTGACCGGCCCGATGGAGAGCGTGAACGACGTGGGCTCCGATGTAACCGCAGCCACCCGTGACGAGAACTGTCATAATTCTTCCAATCGTTGAACTTGAAGTGACACTTCGCATCATACTCTCCCTTGACGAAAAAATGTTAGAAAATGTTCGTTACGTGTTCGAAAATGTAAGAAATGCCTTCCTCTTCCTCTCCATCCCCTAGAATACCCCCTATGACTACAGACGAATCTCCTTCTTCCGTCTCGATCTCGGATGAAGGAAAAGGCCAAGGCCGAGTCCAAGGCCAAGGCCACAAACAGGACCAAGGTCGAAGCCAAGACCGTGATCAAAGCCGAGGCGCCGACGACCATGACCGGCAAGGACCTCCCCGCCGTTTCGTTGGCCGGGGGATCGTTTCCTTCGTGCGCAGGTCGTCCCGGCTGGATAAGCGTTTGGAACATGCCTGGAAGGATTACGCCCCTGACCATCTGCTCGATTTCGGCCAGGCGGACCACGAGCTGGGGGTCCCCGAGGATTTCGTCTTTTCTGCGGACCTCATCCGTCAGACCTGGGGGAACGACCATCCCCTGATTGTGGAGATCGGGAGCGGGCAGGGGGAGAACGCGGCCGCCGCCGCCCTTGCCCATCCCGGCGTCAACTACCTGGCCCTGGAAGTTTACAAGCCCGGTGTCGCCCATACCCTCCTCCTCGCCGGCAAGAACGGCCTGTCCAACCTGCGCATCGCGCGAGTCAACGCCCCCGAGCTTTTCGCGCGGACCGAGGCCGGATCCATCAGCGAAGTCTGGACCTTCTTCCCCGACCCCTGGCCCAAGACCAAGCACCACAAAAGAAGGATCGTCCAGGAGCCCCTCATCTCCCATGTGGGCGAGGCCCTGGCGTCCGGCGGGGTCTGGCGGATCGCCACCGACATCGGCGATTACGCCCTCCACGTACATGAGATGATGGATGGGCGGGATGATTTTTCCAACATCGGCACCCTGACCGTCAGCCTGCCCATCGAGCACGTGAGCAAGGGGACGGCGGACCAGGCCTATGCTTTGCCCCATGCCGATTTCCAGGAATCGCACCGGTTCGAAGGGCGGATCCTGACCAATTTCGAGAAGAAGGGGATCAAGGCTGGGCGGGTCATCCACGACTTCACCTATCGGATCCGCAAGTAAGTGGCAAATAGGGGCAACTTTACGGAAGTAAGGGCGGGTGGCTTGCGAATAGATGGCAAACAGGGCGGCACAACACGCGGGGAGTCCCGACGTTTGCGCAAATCCAGCCGTTCGTATACTCTAATCAAGTGCGCCCCCGTCGTCTAACGGTTAGGACACCAGACTTTCAATCTGACAACAAGAGTTCGACTCTCTTCGGGGGTACAAATACAGCCGGTCATATGACCGGCTTTTTTTGATTCGCCCGGTAATCCACAGATGGAAGACATACGGATGATTCCATCGCTGGATTCCGTCGGTCGGGGCGAGTATTCCGCCGGATGGTATCAGCCTTCCTCTTGATCGCGGGGTCAGCCTTCCTCTTGGTCGTCGGGGAAGACCTGGTCGGGCAGGTCCATCTTGTCTTGCTCGGCCAGCTCGATCCATTCCTTGATCCACATCTCTTCGGCCGCGTCGATGTCATGCTTTTCCAGATGCTTCTGATAAGTGGGGTAGAAGAGGTGGATGGCCGGGTAAAGGGCGGTCAGGGTGTATTCGGGTTTACTGGTGCGCCAATGCCCGGGATGGGCTTCGAAGGTGTTCTTGAAGCGCTTCATGTAATTGAGGAAGGAAGGCAGGGAGGTGTCCATGCGGCGGGCCGAGCAGGCGGTGATCATCTGGGGGCTGTAGACGGTCTCGAAATCGTGGTCGAACAGGTGGAGGGAGATGTCGATGTCCTCATGCATCACGTCCTGGGGATCCAGGCAGACCTCGTCCTTGATCACTTCCCAGGCGCTGCGGCGGATGGCCATGTTGGACCCGTACAGGAGCTGCCTTTTGCCGTCGGCCACGTAGATATGCTTGCGGATCTTGTTGTCCCCGGCCAGGCTGATGCTTTTGCCGGGCATGTCATAGTAGGTGCAGGGGCCGGTGGCCCCCATCACTTCCGGATCTTGGTCGAACAGCTGGCCGACCACCTCCACCCAATCCGGCTTGAGCATGCAGTCGGCGTCGAAACGGCCCAAAACGTCCCCGGTGGCATGATTGAAGCCGAAATTGCGGGTGGGGATGAGGCCTTGGACCTGGTCTTGGTGAAGCAGACGGACGCGGCTGTCCGGGTTGCGGGAGATGAAGTCTTCGACGATGGCACCGGTCTGGTCGGTGGATTTGTTGTCGACCACCAGAATCTCATGCGCCGGAACCGTCTGGGTGGTCGCATTGAGCAGGCACTGGCCAATGCGATCCGCTTCGTTCCAAGCGGGGATGATAATCGAAACAGATGCCATGCGTCCCATTATAGGCAGGGCCTCGCCATCGGCCCCCGCCCCTCGGTCGGCCGTTTCCCCGCTTGGCTCTTGGCCGCCGCTTTCTTCGATGGCTATGCGATAATGGACCTACTAAAAAGCATTGGGGGCGATTCAGATGGATGCCGATAAAGACGAGGACACCGTCAACATTTCTGAGACCAGCGCCATCCGACGGATTGACCTGGCCACGATTTTCCCCGCCAAAGGGGACTCCCGCCGCCCGCCGGAATGGCTGGGGCGGGGTTTGTTCTATACCGTCATCGCCATTTTCCTGGGTATCTTCGTCTGGAACTCCTGGCCGAAGATCTCCGGAGTGGTCTTCTACGTGATCGTCGCCCTCTTCATCTCCCTGGCCTTGGAACCGCTCATCATCCGCCTGGTCAAGCATGGTTGGAAGCGGGGGGCCGCGGCCGGGGTGACCATCATCGGCTTCGTGGTCGTGGTCATCGCCTTCTTCTCGGTTTTTGGCATCATGCTGGTCCAGCAGGCGACCAAACTCATCGCCACCATCCCCAATACCTACAACGACATCCGCAATTCCATCTCTTCCTGGACCGGGTATGAGCTGCCGAAGATGAACGACTTGAGCACCAGCGCCTTGCGGGAGCTCTCCCGCCACGGCCAAGGCTATCTGGGCCAGCTCTATTCGACCGTTTCGTCCGTGGTCTCGGGCCTGATGGCCATCCTGACCATTCTCCTGGTCGCCTATTACATTTCCGCGGCTGGGCCCAAGCTCCGGCGCAGCGTCTGCAAATGGATCCCTCGCAGGTCCCAGCGCAAGTTCATCGTGATCTGGACCACGGTGCAGGGCCAAATCTCCAATTACCTTTACAGCCGCTTCATCCTGGCCATCCTCAACGGGACCTTCCTGGCCCTTTTCATGATCCTGCTCAAAATCCCTTACTGGCTTCCTCTGGCCATCTGGTGCGGCCTGGTCTCCCAGTTCATCCCCACCATCGGGACCTACCTGGGCGGGGTCATCCCCATCATCTCCGCGTGGGGGACCAACGGCTGGCAGTATGCGGTCTACCTGCTGATTTACATCACGGTCTACCAGCAGATCGAGAACATGCTTTTCCAGCCTCGGGTCTCCAAAGACACGATGGACCTCAACCCCGCGGTCGCCTTCCTGTCCGTCTTCTTCTTCGGCGGCCTGTTCGGGGCTTTGGGAGCCTTCCTGGCCCTGCCCATCACCGCCAGCATCCAGGCTCTGCTTCAGGCTTACATGCGTTCTTATGACCTCATCGATTCCGACCTCATGGATGACCCCAAGCCGGTCAAGAAGTCCGGCCTGGTCACCGGGGCGGAGGCCTTGGAGAAGAACGTGATCAACCCCTTGTCCGAGAAGCTGCCCCGGACTTCGCGGGGTTCCTCCTCCCATGTCATGGCCCAGCGGGTCATGGACCTGCGCCGGAAGGTGGAGGTCAAGGATGAGGAGGCTTCTTCGAAGGAGTCTTTCGAAGAAGGGTCTTATCCGGTTTATAAGACCATGGCCGAGGAAGACCAGTCGCAGACGGTGGCCATCCCGCAGAACCGGCCTCAAAGGACCGGCAAGAAGATCGTCGGCGTCGAGGAAGAGCCTTCCGCGACGGAATCTTCCGAGGGAAAGTCGCTTGGGGAAGAACCATCTAAGGCAGAACCGTCCAGGGGAAAGCCGTCCGAGGAAGAGGCATCCGCCCCGGCCGATTCAAAAGCCAGGAAAAACAAGGCGTCGGGCTCGGCCGGCCGCGGGCCGAGGGGGAAGTGGACCTCATGATTCTTCTGCAATTTCTTGACGTCATCATCCTCATCCTCGGAATCCTGAGTTTTGGCTACCAGGCCCTCTATTTCGTCGTGGGGTTCCTGGCCAAGCCGGTCACTTATCCCGACGCCCCGGAAGACAAACATTACGCCGTCCTCATCTCCGCCCGCAACGAGCAGGCCGTCATCGGCAACCTAGTGAAATCCTTGAAGAACCAGACTTATCCCTCGCGATTGGTGGACATCTGGGTGGTGGCCGACAACTGTACCGACCAGACCGCCCAAGTCTGCCGGGACCTGGGATGCCATGTGTTGGAACGCTTCAACAAGGAACAGGTGGGCAAAGGCTACGCCCTTAAATACATGCTCAACCATATCCGGGGCGAGGGCCTCGACCAGGTCTACGACGCCTATTTCATCTTCGACGCGGACAACATCGTGGACAAAAACTACGTCAGCGAGATGAACAAGGCTTTCAACCAAGGCTTCGACGCCGTCACCTCCTACCGCAATTCCACCAATACCTCCGAGAACTGGGTGTCCGCCGGGTCGGCCCTCTGGTTCATCTTCCAATCCCGCCTGCTCAACTCCGGCCGTTCCGTCTTGGGCAACAACGGGTGGATCGGCGGCACCGGCTTCATGTTCTCCAGGAAGGTCATGGAGCGCAACGCCGGCTGGAAATTCCATCTGATCACCGAGGACGTGGAATTCACCATGGACTGCATCCTCAACGGGGACCACATCGGCTACTGCCATACCGCCGTCTTCTATGACGAACAGCCGGTCTCCTTCAAACAAAGCTGGGACCAGCGGGTCCGCTGGAGCAAGGGCTTCCTGCAGGTCTTCCGCTACTACGGCCTCAGCCTGATCCGCTGGACGGTCAGGGAAAGGGACCTGTCGGCCGTGGACTTCAGCCTGACCATCTGCCCCTTCATGATCATCTCCCTGATCCGCTACGGCCTGTCCGCCGTCTACTCGGCCTTGGGCTACGTCTCCTGGCAGAGCCAGGTGGCCAGCTTGTCCGCCTACGGCTTGACCCTGCTGATGACCATCGTGGGCTTCATCCTCCTGGCCGCCTTCGTCTGCATCCTGGAGAGGAAGAGGATCCAGGCCAGCAACAAGGAATTGGTGGCCTACTGCCTCAGCTTCCCCTTCTTCATGCTGTCTTACGTGCCCATCGCCTTCGTGGCCATCTTCGCCAAATCCCAATGGAAGCCCATCGCCCATAAGGGGGTGCCGACCTCCCAAGCGGCCAAGATGGAGGCCTGACGATGGTCTATTCCCCACAGTTGAAAAAGGCGATCGGGGCGGTGAAGGATTCCTTGGCTCACGCCGGATTGGGCCTGCAATCCCGGCTTTTCGCCTCCCATGGGCGGCATAATCCCGCCCCGGACGCCCCTCTGGTCCTGGTCGCCTGCTCCGGCGGCAGGGATTCCTTGGCCTTGGCCTATGTGGCCCGGATCGTCTGCGCTTCCTGGGGGATCCGCTGCGGGGCCGCGATCATCGACCACCAGCTCCAGGCTGATTCCGGCCAGGTGGCTGATCAGACGGCCGAACAATGCCGGAAGCTCGGATTGGCCCCCGTCGTCGTGAGGAAGGTGCAGGTCAAGGACCCCCATGGACAGGGGATGGAGGCCGCAGCCCGCCAAACGAGATACCAGGCCTTGACCGACTTGGCCCGCCACGAGGGGAGCCGCTGCCTCCTGCTGGCCCACACCTTTACGGACCAGGCGGAAACGGTGGCTTTGGGCCTCTTGCGGCATCCCGACCTGCGGGCCTTGGCCGGCATCCCCGCGAGGACCGAGAAAGACTCGGTCCTCATCCTCCGACCTTTCCTGAAAGCGATCTCCCGCCAGGATACAGAGGCCATCTGTCGGGCGGCCGGTCTGGCCTGGTGGGACGACCCCGCCAACGGGGAAGCCTCACTGGGGCCGCTTCCTGGTGACTATCCCCTGCGCTCGCGGATCCGGCAGGATTTCTTCCCCGCTTTGAACGCTTTCGCCGGTTCGGATATGGTCAAGGTCTGGGCGGGGGCTACGCAAAGGAATCAGGAGGACTTCGATTACCTGGAATCGCAGGCGGATACCGCCTTCCAGGCCTGTTGCCAGCCGGTCAAGCAAGCTGAGCTGGCGAAATTGGCGGATCTGCCTGAATTGGAGGAGCTGACTGGGCAGACTGAACTGTCGGAGCAGGCGAAGTTGCCCGAACTTGCTGAACTGCCCGGGGCTGGCGCCGGTGCCGTGGCCAGGCTGGTGGATTACCCCTCCTACCACCGTGCCTTGCGGACCCGGATCCTTTACCGCCTCTTGGAGAGATCGGGATCCCCTATCAAGGAGAATTTCATCCTTCAGGCTGACGCCTTTCTGGTCGGTCCGCGCCGGTCGGGCCTCTTGCCTGGGCCGGGAGGCGAAGGGCGGCGCCTGACCCTGGTCAAAGCGCGCAGGCAGAAGGCCCCGAGCGACATTTACGCCTACCTTTCCAAGGTCAGTCAGTCATGAGACAATGAACGCATGCAAATCAAAGACGTTCAGGACGATATCGCGGAAGAGCTCATTTCGCATGAAGCTCTTGAAGGGAAGATCAGGCGGATGGCCGTCAAGGTCAGCGAGGACTACGAGGGGAAGGATCCTCTGCTGATCGCCGTGCTCAAAGGGGCGGCCAACGTGATGACCACCTTTTCCCAAGCCATGACCATCCCGGTGGAAATCGACTACATGAGCTTGTCCACATACGGATCAGGCACCCGGTCTGCCGGCAAGGTGACCGTGCGTCAGGACCTGTCCACCGACGTGGCTGGCCGTCATGTGCTCATCGTCGAGGACATCATCGATTCAGGTTTCACCTTGGATTGGCTGGTGAACGAGCTCAAAAGCAGGGGAGCGGCCTCGGTGGAGATTTTCGCCATGCTGGGGAAGCCGGCCCGTAGGAAGTTCGATGTCCCGGTGAAATACAAGGGATTCGAAATACCCGATAAGTTCGTGGTCGGGTATGGGTTGGATTATGACGAGCGGTATCGGAACCTGGACTCCATCGCCGTCCTCAAGCCTTCCGTCTACCAGGAAGTGGAGAAGCGGGCGACCGGGAGCCAGACGAACCAGGCTGAATAAGCGAAACAGGAACAAAGAGAACGATAGCAGGCAGAACAATGAGGAAACAGGAAAAGCGCGGAAGAAAACCGTCGGACCCATCAGGGAGAGGACAGCTTTCGGCTGAAACTCAGATGGATTTCAGCCTTTCACGGTAGATTAAAGATTCGTTTTTCCGAGAGCCTCGCGTCAGAAGACTTTCGGCTAGTCAAGGAGTGTGCCAATGGCCTATGGTCAAGACCCGAAGGGGAACCCCTTCCAGAATCCTCGAAACCCCGGCAACCGCGGGAATGACCAGGGGAACAAGAACGACCAGGGCAACCCCCAGGGGTCCGGCCCTTGGTGGACCAACAGCGTGGTCTGGATCGTCCTGCTGGTCGTCCTGGTCATCGCCAGCTTCTATTTCATGAACAGAAGCAACAACAGCGCGGGCACCATCACCACCGAACAGGGCCTGAGCATCCTGCAAGGCAAGAGCGCCCGCAAGGTCGGCACCACCATAGACGGCAAGAAGACCATCGTCAAGACCCCTTACAAAATCCGTTACGTCAAGGTGACCAACAGCACGTCACCCTCGGTGGAGATCTGGCTGGACCGCGATTTTATCGCCCAGGAGTACAACCCCAAGTCCGACAGGATCACCGTCAACAGGAATTATGGGAAGGACGTCAAGTTCTACTACGTCGCCGGACAAGTGGAGCAGGTCCTCCAGGCCGTGCAGAAGTCCCAGTCGGTCAACGGCTTCGATTCCACCACCGTCACCGATAACAACCTGGTGGCCCTCCTGGTCTCCTCCCTCCTGCCTCTGGTGCTCTTCTTCCTGGCCATGTGGTGGCTCTTCCGCCGGATGGGGGACGGGGCCGGCGAGATGCTGGGCCTGGGCAGCCCCAAGAACAAGAAGCTCCTCCAAGGCGAAGTGCCGAAGACCAAGTTCGCCGACGTGGCAGGGGAAGAGGCGGCCGTCCAAGAGGTGGAGGAGATCCGGGACTTCCTCAAAGACCCGCAGAAGTACCGGAAGCTCGGCGCCCGCATTCCTCGCGGCGTCCTTCTATACGGCCAGCCCGGTACCGGTAAGACCCTCCTGGCCAGGGCCATCGCCGGCGAGGCCGGCGTCCCCTTCTACGCCATGGCCGGCTCCGACTTCGTGGAGATGTTCGTCGGCTTGGGCGCTTCCCGTGTGCGTGACCTTTTCGACGAGGCCAAGAAGACCGCGCCCGCCATCATCTTCATCGACGAGATCGACGCCGTCGGCCGTCGTCGTGGCTCTTCCGCTTCTGGGGGCGTGGACGAACGCGAACAGACTTTGAACCAGCTCCTGGTGGAGATGGATGGTTTCAGCAATGACACCGACCTGATCGTCATCGCCGCCACCAACCGGCCTGACGTCTTGGACCCGGCCCTGATGCGCCCGGGCCGGTTCGACCGCCAGGTGGCCGTGGAAGCCCCGGACCTGGCTGGCCGCGAGGCGATTTTGAAAGTCCACGCCAAAGGCAAGCCTTTCGTGCCTGATGTGGACCTGCATACCGTGGCCGTCCGAACCCCCGGTTTCACTGGGGCCGACCTGGCCAACGTCTTGAACGAGGCCGCCTTGCTGACCGCCCGGTCCAACGCGGACCTGATCGACAACCGGGCCATCGACGAGGCCATCGACCGCGTGATGTCCGGCCCCCGTCGCCGGTCCAACGGCATGGCCCTGAAGGAGCTGCGCAACACCGCCTACCATGAAGGAGGCCATGCCATGGTCGCGGCGGCCTTGCATTACACGGACCCGGTCACCAAGGTGACCATCCTGCCCCGTGGACGCGCTTTGGGCTACACGGCCGTCATGCCTACCGAAGACCGCTATTCCCAGACCCGTAACGAGCTTTTGGACCAGATGACTTACGCCATGGGTGGCCGGGCCGCGGAAGAGGTGGTCTTCCATGATCCTTCCACCGGCGCTTCCAACGACATCGAGAAGGCCACGCAGATCGCCCGGGCCATGGTCATCGAATACGGCTTCTCCTCCCGCCTGGGTTCGGTCAAGTGGGAAGATTCCCAGCAGGAAGGCGGTTTGGACGATTTGAAAGGCCGCCGGATTTCCGAGGCGACCGCCCGGGTGATCGACGAGGAAGTGCGGACCCTTCTGGAGACCGCTCACACCGAGGCCTGGAAGATCATCTCCGATAATCGGGACGTCCTGGATGAGCTGGTCCGCCAGCTTCTGGTCAAGGAGACCCTCAACCGGAAAGAGCTGGATGAGATCTTCTCCCATCTGAAGAAGGCTCCGGAACGCCAGCTGTGGCTGTCCGACCAAAACAGGCCGGATTCGGATCTGCCTCCGGTGCCGATTCCCGAGAATCTGCGCTCGTCCGTGGCCGTGGACGCCACGTCCGCGAAGACGGCGTCCGCTCCCCAGCCTGCTCCCGGCCCACAAGGGACCTCGAATCCGCAAGGGACTCCGGATTCGCTGGTGGCTCCGAATCCGCAAGGGACACCAGGTCAGCCGACGATTCCGGCTCAGCCGATGATCCCCAATCCGCCAACGGATCAGCCGGCAAATCCACCGATGAATCCGGTGACAGGCTCGCCAACGGATCCGAATTCGACTTCGACTCCACAGGATGATGACGATGAGCGAAACGACTGAAGGAATCGAATCATCCCGTTCGCCCCGTCCTCCCTATCCATCCTGTCCATCCCGTCCGTTTGACGCGGACGGGGTCAAGCGGGCTGTCCGCCTGTATCTGCAGTCCATTGGGGAAGACCCCGACCGGGAAGGGCTCAAAGACACCCCGGACCGCATCGCCCGGGCCAGTCAGGAGATTTTCTCCGGCATGAGCCAGAACCCTCGGGACGTTTTGGGCGCCCGTTTCAATGTGGCCACCGAGGACCTGGTCGTGGTGAGGGACATCGAATTCTATTCGGTCTGCGAACATCATCTTCTGCCTTTCCATGGCCTCGCCCACATCGGCTACATTCCGGATAAGAACCGGGTGGTGGGCCTGAGCAAACTGGCCCGCCTGGTCCAGGTCTTCGCCCATCGCCCCCAGATCCAGGAACGCATGACCCAGCAGATCGCCGACGCCCTCATGGATGAGCTCGGGGCCAAAGGGGCCATCGTCATCACCGATTGCGAGCATATGTGCATGTCGATGCGGGGGGTCAAAGAATCCCAAGCCCGGACCGTCACCTCGGCCGTGCGCGGTTATCTGCGTCAATCCGACACCCGGGCCGAGGCCCTGCGGCTTATCCTGGACGCTCCGCAGCTGCGTTAGCCGGTATAGGGAACGCGAAGGAAGGATTTCGAGGAACGATGGTCAAGACAGCACAGATGGCGGCCGACGGGATGTCAGCAAATGCCGCGATGAACGCCCGTTTGGGCCTGAAGGGGAAGGCCGGCGAAGACCTGGACCGCACCCTGCTGATGGGGGTGCTCAACGTCACCGAAGACTCCTTCTCCGACGGGGGCTTATGGCTGGATCCGCAAGCGGCCGTGAAGCACGCCTTCGACATGGCGCGGCAGGGGGCGGACCTCATCGATATCGGGGCCGAGTCCACCCGTCCTGGCTCCCGTCGCGTCCCCGCCGACCTGGAAGAGAAGCGGATCAGGACTGTGGTCTCCTCCTTACGCTCCGAAGGATTCGAGCTGCCTTTGTCCATCGACACCACCCGGGCTTCGGTGGCCAGGGCCGCTTTAGAGGCCGGGGCAGATGTGATCAATGATGTGTCCGGCGGCCAATTGGACCCGGACCTGCCTGCCTTGGTCGCCCAGGTCGGGTGCCCATACATCGTCCAGGATTGGAGGGGCTGGCTGACGACGGGTGCCGGCGCGTCTTCGGCCAGGCGGGAGGTTGTCCAGGGGCGGATGAGCCAGAGCCAGAACCAGAACGGCCAGGATCCGGTCCGGATTGACCACGAGCCCGACCTGGTCCAGCAGGTCCGCGAGGAACTCAGGCGGGAAGTCGAGGCCGTCCTCGCCGCAGGCGTCCGTCAGGACCAGATCATCATCGACCCTGGTTTGGGCTTCTCCAAACCCGGAGAGGGGACCAACCTGCCTCTGATCGCCGCTCTGGATCTCTTTCAAGCCAGCGGATATCCGGTGCTGGTCGGCGCTTCCCGTAAACGTTTCATCGTCGATATGGCTGATCGTTTCGGGGGGTCCGCAGCCATGCCCGAAACCGGGCTGACCCTGGCCGGCAGGGACGCGGTCACGGCTGGCCTGACCGCTTTGATCGCCGAAGGGGGGGCGTGGGCCGTGCGGGTCCATGAAATAAGCGGCAACCGGGGAGCCCTTATCGCCGGGGCCCGTTTGCGGGAATACGACCGGCGGAAGACCCGGAACGAAGTCAAATGAAAGAGGCGGGGAGGAACATGGATAAGATCACCATCACCGGATTGCATGTTCAGGGTCGGCATGGGGTTCTGGCAGCCGAGCATGAGGAGCCCCAGGAATTCATCATCGACGTGACCCTGTACCTGGACCTGTCCGACGCCACCCGCAGCGATGACTTGGCCGATACCGTCAGCTATGACCAGATCGCCAACCGGATCGTGTCCGTGGTCCAAGGGGAGCATGTGGATCTGATCGAGCGTCTGGCCCAGAAAATAGCCGATTCCGTCCTCCTTTCCTACCGGGTGAACCGAGTCCGCGTGACCGTCCATAAGCCGCATGCCCCCATAGCCGTGGATTTCGATGACGTCAGCGTGACCATCGAGCGCAACCAGAGGACCGGGATCTCCGAAGCCGGCGAGGCGGCGGCCAGCGAGGCTGGAGGTCAGGCCAGTGCGGCGGGCGGCGAGGAATCCAGCGGCGCAACAAGCGGGAATGGCCAGGCGGACCGGCAGGAAGACCGGGGAAAAGGCCATCAAGAGGAGACAATCCATCAGGCCGTCATCTCCCTGGGATCCAATCTGGGGGACAAAGAACAGACTTTGCGCTCAGCCGTGGTCGCCCTGGACGCCATCCCGGGCAATCAGGTGACCGGCATCTCGCCCCTGTATGGCACCCGGCCCTGGGGGATGCCCGACGGCACGCCCGATTTCGCCAACGCCATCGTCCTGCTGCAGACCGTCCATACTCCCGACTCGCTCCTGTCTTCCCTCCAGCTGATCGAATCCGCTCATGGGCGCAGTCACGAAGTGCATTGGGGATCGCGGCCTTTGGATTTGGACATCATCGATTACGATGGCCAGGTCAGACAGGACCCTCACCTGACCTTGCCCCACCCCCGCGCCTGGCAGCGGGCTTTCGTCCTGGCCCCCTGGGCGGACATCGCTCCCGAGGCCGTCTTGCCGGGGGAGCATGGAGGGCCGATCATCGATTTGCTTCGGCGGGCCCCGGACCGGGATGCGGTCACGAGGGTCTCCGACGTGTGGATTCTGGGAGGTACAGCATGAAAGCGCGTTTCACCCCATGGTGGTATTTCGTCATCATCTTCCTGATCGGTCTTCTGGCGGGAGGGGTCCTGGAATTCATCACCGAACGGTCAGGGGTCTCTTTGCTGGGAGTGCCCTGGTACATCCTGGTCATCCTTTTCGTCACCGGCCTGGTCATCCTTCTCTTCGCCTACCAGGTCCGGCGCTACACCCGGGGGGACCGCAAGGAGATCAACCCCAACGTCGCCGTCAACGCCTTGATCATGAGCAAAGCCTTGAGCCTGTCGTGCTCCGGCCTGGCTGGTTGGTACGCGGGACAGCTGGTCATGGCCTTACCCCGGATCCAGCTGGACTATTACCGGACGGCCGTCATCCAGTGCGCCTCGGCCGTGGTGGTCTGCCTGCTGGATGTGGTCTTCGGCATCATCGGCGAGCATTGGTGCCAGCGTCCCCCTGAGGATGGGCCGGAGAATCCGTCTCAGAAGGGTAAGGATCCCCTTCGTTCCTATCAGCCGCCCGTGGCCGCTCAGGAGGGGAGGGACCGCTGACGGCCGAAGCGCCGAACCACCGAAGCGCCAAAGGCCGCCGGGCCCGGCGGCGTCTTCATGCTACACTGGAAGTGGCTGCGCTGGCGACGGTGATTCAAGCCACGATGTTGTGAAAGGTGCCCTATGACGCATTATCTCTTGCGCGTTCCCACATCCCCCAGCCAGGGAAGCAAACCCATCTCGCTTTATGTATATGACTCCACTGTCGGCTCTGATTCCCCGGCCGCCCTTTTGCACACCTATCCTCCGCAGGAGCAGTACCCCCTGGGCGCCGACCGTTTCCTGAAGGACCGGCCCAATGTCTTCCTTGATGTGGCCGACTTATTGGAAGGGAACCGGTTAACGGTCGAGGATTTCGCTGATTTTCCGCAGGATTGGCAGGATTCCGCGGATTCGGGGGATTCTCGGGAACCACAGGATTCGCAGAAGGCTTCCCTGTCGGGGGAGATGACCGTCGTTCACCTGTCCGCTTTGTGCCAGTACGCTTCCCGCCGGTCCGCCGATGGTTCTGGGAACGCCCGTCGCTTCAAGGACGCCCGGGATTTGTGGACCAGGCTGCGCAAACTGGTCTTGGACCGCATCGTCACCCCGCAGGCGACCCCCATCGTCAAAGTTCGTAAGGCTTCCAATTGGAAGAAAAACCAGGCTTTCAAAGACGTCACTTGCGATCCCCGGGCCTGGTATGTCAGCCGGGTCTTCGGGCGGTCGAACAGCCGCAAGGATGCTTTCGTGGCCTATCGGGGGTGGGAGGCTCTGGCCCGCGACTTGGGCGGGTCGAGCACTATGCCAGCCGCACCGGTCCTGGCTGCCGGAGGCCCTTCTGCCAAGACGATGGGGGGAGATGCTCCCACGGTTTCATCCGCCCTTTCGTCCGCCGTCACCGCCGCGAAAGAGAATCTGGACTATCCGACTTTCGGCGAAATCGCCGCCTTCCTGGATGACTCCAATATGGTCGTCTTCCATGACGACGCTTCCTTCGCAGCCTTGATCCGCGACAACGCCGGCAAAGGGAAGGAGATCTTCCCCGACACCCCGGTGGAGGTCCATACGGTTCCTGATCCCCAGATGGACCCGGATGACCCTGCCTTCCTGCCCGAATCCTCGACGATGGGGGCCAACCACTTCGCCAACGTCATCGCGCCCAGGAGCTAGATGGTGGAGGATAAGGGGAAGGGGACGCATCATAAGCGGCCTTCGCATGGCAAAGTGACGCTATCCCAGCTGGCTCAAGCCGCAGGCGTATCCCTGACTACAGCGTCTTTCATCATGTCCGGGCGCGATGACCAACGGATTTCGCGAGAAACAGCGACCAGGGTGAAAAAGATCGCAAGGGAAATGGGCTACCGTCCAAATCCTCTTGCTCGGACGTTGCGCACGGGGAAATCCGAAGTCATCGGTCTCCTTTCTGATTACCTAGTTTCCACTTCCCACGCTAACGCCATGATTTCCGGCGCGATTGACGAGTCAAGGGAATTCCGTAAGCTCTTGATGGCTGCGGATTACAAAGGTGACGAAAAACTTGAGACTCAGCTGGCTCAGTCCTTCTTGGATCGGCAGGTCGATGGGATTGTTTTCGCCACCATGTTCACAAGGCGAGTCAAAGTTCCCGACATTCTTTCCACGGTTCCTCTGGTGCTCCTGAATTGTGTCGATGATAGTCATCCTAGCCTGGTCTCGATTCTTCCGGATGAGGAGCAGGCGGGCCGGGATGCTGCGCGACTGTTACTTGACCATGGGCATACGGATCGCATCGCTTTCGCTGGAAATTTCTCTCGAGGCGTTTACCAGGGGAGGATTTGGAAAGGCATGGATTCCCTGGCGTTACAGGAACGTCTCGCTGGGATTGAGGAAAGCATGGCGCAAGCTGGTCATGTTTTGTGGAAGCTTATAACTAGTGATGAATGGGATATTAAAAGCGGGCGTACGATTGGCCGGGAGGTTTGCGGGTGGAGACAGCTGCCGACAGCGATTATTTGCGCGAATGATGAACTGGCTGTGGGTGTTTTCCAGGCCTTATGGTCCCAAGGGATTCGCGTCCCTGAGGATATCTCACTTGTCTCTTTTGATGGCAGTGAGCTGGCCCAGGCCGCGGTACCTCAGATTTCCTCTTTTCAGCTACCGCATCAATTGCTCGGTACCGAGGCCGTCAGGGCTTTGTTGGGGAAAGACAAGACAAGGCTGACATCTTCGTCGGGAAGGCGCATTCTGATTTCCATGCCTTTGATCGAAGGGAATTCCGTCGCGGTCCCTCGTATGTGACTCTTTTTGACAATTCCAATTATGTATGCTATAATGGTTCTTAGCTTTGCTAAAAGCATTTAGCAAAGCTGTAGACACGAAAGTCAGGACTATGGCAGTGAATGACGTGATGGATACCTCCAGGGAACAAGACTGGATTTCTCTTGGTCTCGCGCCTTTCTTTGCCAGGAAAATGGTAGAAATCTATAAGAATGATCCCACTGGAAGAAGTCTTCCTGATGATTTTATGCGGTCGGCAGGTAAGTGGAACAGTCCTGAGTCGGTGGAGATATCCGACATCCGTATTCCGGGGGAGAGGGGTTTGTCATCCGTATCTGCGAAACTTTACCGTCCAGTACATGAGCGACGCAAGGGGTCGAGAGACGCCCTTTTGCTATGGCTCCATGGAGGTGGCTTCAGCCAAGGCTCGCCACTCTGGCCGGAAGCTCATGCTGTTTGCGCGGAAATTTGTGATCGCACCGGAATCAGCTGCCTCAATCTTGACTACGCCTTGTCCCGGTTGGACGCAGAGGAAGGACTCTTCCCGCAAGCGTTGGAGCAAGTGGTTTCCGCATGGCTGTGGGCTGGTGATTCTTTAAGCAAAAATGAGCTTGGCAACTTGAGCCAAGAGGTGTCATTCTTTCTTGGAGGGGCAAGTGCGGGAGCGAATTTGGCAGCGGCCGCATGTCTGAAAATCAATCAGGACAGACTAGCTGGCCAGACCAGGCTGAAAAGTCCGCAGGGTTTTTTCAGCGTCTATGGGCTCTTCTGCAGATTGGCCAGTCTGGAAGGCGATTATGAAAACCGACTGGCTGCTTTGCTTCCAGACCCTTTGCGCTTCACGGACCAGGATTGCCTCACCATGTATCGGGACTACTGTGGGTTGGATTCCGTGGTTTTGGAAAAGGATCGGGGCTTGGTTATCCCTGGTCAAGGGGATTTGTCGAATTTCCCGCCCGCTTGGCTCATAGCTTGCCAATGGGATGACCTTGCGGGTATGACTTTCGCTTTCGACAGGGCTTTGAAAGCAGAAGGAATTCCAACGCACTCGTACCAGGCGGCCGGAATGCTGCACGGTTTCTTCAATTGGTATCCAACCCCTGAACTGCCGGAATCTTTGCACGCCTTGGATTTCCTGTGTCAAGGGATCAAGGAGAGCTTGCTCAAACGGAAGGAGGCGGCCACAACCTCAACCCAAGGATAGCTTTTTTACAAATATCAACGTGGGAATCGCAGTAGCCGTAAACAGAAAATCGACGATGAACGGTTGGCGCGATTCAACAAGTATTCAGGCAAAATCTCAATTTCAAGAATCAAGTCATTCCCTTCGCATGGATGCGGGGAATGGGAAAACATATCTGGAGGATAAAGATGTCTTCTACTAGTCCAAACGCGCAAATCCAGCGCAAACCAAACCCATGGTGGGTCGGTTTCGTTTGTGGCATGGCTACTTTCGTCGATCAAGCAGCCATCACTGGTGTGGCCACTGCTCTTGTTCTTTTCCAGAAGGGCGGTCTGACCGGTAATCAGGTCGGATTCCTGACCGCTTCTTTGACTATCGGCGTCGCCATCGGTTCGCTCCTCGGAGGTCGTCTAGGGGATCGCTTTGGTCGTCGTCATATCTTCACCATCACTATGGGCATTATCGTCATTGGATCTTTCCTTCCTTTGTTCAACACCGGTTTCGGGTTTTTACTCCCGGCAATTTTGTTGCTGGGCATTGGTGTCGGCGCTGACCTACCTGTGGCCTTGGCGACTATTTCGGAGACCGCTGAAGATAAAAACCGTGGAAAGATCCTGGTGTTCTCCAACCTGCTTGGCGGCTTTGGCATTCTGATGTCAGTCCTGCTGGGAATCTTCTTTGGCAACGCTGGAGTATTCGGCGGCAAAATCATTTTCGCCGCCTTCGGCGCAGTCGCAGTCATCACCCTTCTGCTTCGTCTGACTATTCCAGAAACCGATTCCTGGCTCCGGGCCCATGCGGAGAAGGCCGCTGGCGTTCACACTGAGCGAGCGGACAACGCCGCTTTGTCCGATCTTTTCAAGAAGCCTTATCGTAAACCTTTCCTGACTTTAGTCATCTATTACGCCCTAGTCGGCATTTCCATCACTCTCGCTTCCAGCTTTGGTACCTACGTGGCTTACAATATCGCCCATATCTCTGTGTCCACCTATTCTGCCGTCACCCTGGTCGATATGCCTCTCGCCATCGTCGGCGCCGCCTGGTTCATGGCCGTGACCGATACTCAATGGCGCATGCCCTATTATGTCATTGGATCTGTCTTGGTCACCTTCTCCATCGCGATTCCCGTGATTTTTGGATTCAATATCTACTCCCTCGCGGCTTTGACTTATATCGCAACCTTTGCCGGCGCTTTCTGTTACGAGACCATCATGAAGGTGTGGACGCAGGAATCCTTCCCAACCATGCTCCGAGGTAGCGCTCAGGGAGCCATCTATGCAGTCTCTCGGCTGATAGCAGCCATTCTGAGCGCTGTCACCCCTGCCCTCCTCGCCCTGAACATCAACGCTCTTTACATCTGCGTCACCGTTCTCGCGGCAGTCGGCTTCTTCATCGGCTGGCTCGGATTCCACAAGGATGCGATCAACACTTTCGATGAAGAGCGCAAGGACAACGCGAAGGAAGCGGATCAAGATATTCTGATTTCCAGAAAGGAGGATGAAAAATGAAGCTGCGTCCGTTCTCTTGTGAAGTGGAAGGCGAGACCCTTCGAGGAGCCGTTTATGAGCCAGAAGGAGGCATTGACGAAGGCCAGTCTTATCCCGCAGCAGTGCTTTTTCATGGATTCGGCGGAAACCGTGTGGATGTTTCCTGTTTCATTGTGCAAATGGCTAAGGCACTCGCTGCTCGCGAATTGGTAGTTGTGACCTACGATCGCGCGGGTCATGGGGAGAGCGATGGTGAATTCTTTGATACAAGTGTTTCCAAGGATGTTCGCCAAGGTTGCCAGGTTTTACGAGCTGTTGCGGATTTGCCTTATGTGGATAAGGATCGAATCGCCCTCGGTGGGCTTAGCCTCGGCGCGGTCATCTGCAGCATCGTGGCTGCCGAAAGTGAGATTCCCGTCAAGGCCATGGTCATGTGTTCAACCGCCGCCTTCTTCGTCGATGAAATCGCTTCCGGCTTTATCCAAGGTAAACCATTGCCGAATTTCAAGGCTGGGGAGTCTTTTGATTTCATGGGGATGAAGATGGGCCCTGCCATGGTGGATGACGCATCCTCGATTGATGTTTATCGGCGTGCGCAGCCGTTTAAGGGGAAAGTTCTGCTCATGCATGGGACCAGGGATTTCGTCCCGCTTTCATATGCTCGGAGGTATAAAGACATGTGGGGCGAGCAGGCTGTTTTGCTGGTGCGTGAAGACGCCGATCATGGCTGGGCTTCCGTCCCTGACAGGGAGTTTGTTACCGAACACGCGGCTGATTTTCTCGGAAAACAGTTGGCATAGGAGGAAATCGATGGGAAAGATGCGGGAAACAAGCAAAATCATCGCTCTTCCTGATGGAACCCCGGTTCGTCTGATTGGCGCCTTGGATGTCATCCCGACTCAAGGGGAGAATGGCGGCAAGCCTGGTCTTATGCCAATCCGCCTTCCTCGACAGGCTTTCGGCCAATTCGCTGAATTCATGTATGAGTCCGTCAAATCTGTGGTCTGCGGCGGATCTGGGATTCGCCTTGCCTTCCGCATAACAGCGCGAAGGGTCAGTCTGGGGGTCCGTTGTACCAGAACCGATTTCGAAGGCGGGCCTCCGGAGGAAAAACGATTTTCCTGCACAGTAGATGGCCGAAAGTTCGCTGATGTGCCTGCCCCGGTCAACATCATCCGGGTTATCAATGAAGAGGGGAATCTGGTTTCTCTGACGCGGATCAGCGAGGAATCCCGTGTGGTTTTTTCTGATTTACCACAGGGGGATAAAACGGTCACGATTTGGCTGCCCCAGTCTTTTTCCACTGAACTTCTTTATCTGCAGGTCGATGCTCCCATTTCCCCTGCACCTGAATCAGGTCGCCCTGCATGGATCCATCATGGGAGTTCCATCAGCGACTGCTACCAGGCGGAAACGCCTTTGTCCGTCTGGCCGGTCGCGGCAGCCTGCCAGGTGGACATCGAAGTTACCAACCTGGGCTTCTCCGGTCAATGCATGCTGGATCCATTTGTGGCGCGAGCGATAGCCCAGACTGACGCCGATTTCATCTCCATCTCCTGCGGGGTCAACATCGTCGGGGAGAGAGCCATGGACCGGCGGGTTTTCGAACCTGCGCTTCATGGCTTCCTGGACATCATACGGCAGGGTCATCCCGATACTCCGATCCTGCTGGTGTCATCCATCTACTGGCCGGGAAGCGACGATGTCCCAGGGCCCGCTGACATCCGTTTTCATGAGGACGGAACCATGACCTGCTACTGCTATGGGGACAAAGCTGACATAGCCAAAGGAGCCATGACATTGGGGCAATCACGCTTCTTAGTCGAAAGGGTCGTCCGGAGACGGCGCATTCGCGGTGAGAATATTGCCTATTTAAACGGTCTGGAACTCTTCGGGCCGGAAGACGTGGAGAGACTCGCCCTGGTTGATGGCCTTCATCCTAGTACGGAAACTTATGAGGAAATCGCCCGACGCTTCGTTGGGAAGGTTTTTCCGCGCAAGGGTTTTCCAAGGGCTTTCCCGCCGGCAAACGGAGGCGACCGGGAAACGAAGATGAGCTTCGCTGATTCCTTTCCAAGCGCCTGAGCACGTTGATCATCCGTTTGCGCCATTTTCACGACACGCCGTGTGTTAAACGTTTGACGTTAAACGTTTAACACACGATAATGTCAATCGGGCGGTTCAATAGCCCGGAATAGTCAATCGATGACGGAGCCGGTCAGTGATGACCGGGGAGTCATACGAAAGGAAGAAAATGGTTCAAACGCATAGAAAGAGTGGTATCGGCAGACTCATCGCGATCGCTTGCGCGGGCGCCATGACCATCGGCCTCGCCGCATGTGGCGGATCCGGAGCTTCGGCCACTGATGCGGACGGCAAGCCTATCGTCCGCATCACCGTTCGTCGGAATACGACCACTCAGAAGCTCGCGGATACGGCATGGGCGAAGCAGCTGGAAACCCGTTGCAAATGCCATATCCAATGGACGGAGATCACCGATAACGCCTGGGGCCAGCAGAAAGCCGCCAAGATGGCCGCCGGCGATTTCCCCGATATCGGCCTGGCTCTTTATGACAAGACCGATATCTCCAAGTATTCTTCGGAATTCGAAGACATCGAGCCTTCTCTCAACAAACTTCCCAATGTCAGGAAGTTTTTCGCCGCCAAGCCGATCGTGCGCAAGATGGTGGAGGATAATGGAAAGATCCAGATCCTTCCTTCCGATCGAGGCAAAGGATACCGCGTTTCCGCCACCCATATGTTCATCAACAAGAAATGGCTGGACAAACTGGGTCTGAAGATGCCTGCGACCTGGGACGAGCTGGAGAACGTGCTCAAGGCCTTCAAGACCAAAGACCCCAACGGCAACGGCAAAGCGGACGAGGTCCCTATGAACATCCATGGCCTCAACTTCGGCATCTGGTCGCCTCTGACCCTTATGAACTCCTCCGGAGTGGCGACCAATTTCATGGGGTCGTCCGCTTCCGGTCAGGGCTACTATGTGCAGAACGGCAAGGTCAAAAGCTATTACACCAGTGACGCGTTGAAAAAGAGCATCATGTACCTGCATAAGCTGGAGAGCGAAGGGCTGATTCCCAAGGATTCCCTCACTCGTGACAGTTCCAGGTACACCGCCCAGACCAATAGCGACGGGAAGACCGCCCTGACCGGTTTCGTCTTTGACTGGACGGCCAACAACGCTTTCGGCAAACTCTCCAACCAATACGTTTCCGTTCCTCCCCTGAAGGAAAGCGCCTCCATGCCTGACAGCCAGGTCAAATGGGATTACAGCCAGAATTGGACCGAATTCGCCTACGCTTTGACCGTCTCCAGGAAGGCTCCGAATAAGCAGGCCGTATGGAAGGTGGTCAACGCCATGTACGACCCGGAGATTTCGGTGGAACAGTATTACGGCGACCTGGGCAAGTATGTGAATAAGAGCGGCAGCACGTACACGATTTCCGACAAGGTTTACGAAAAGTATGTGGACACCCGTGAGATCTCCGCTCAGGATCGTTTCGCCGGCTGGATTCCGGATACCATCACCATCAAGAACGACACCAATGCCGATGCGGTCACGGATGCGAATAAGGCCGATGAGGAGGCCTTGAAGCATGTCGATCCCACCAGGGACGTCATCCCGATCTACACCCAGCCTACCAGCGCCCAGCTGGACACCCTCTCCGACAACAACACTTCCATTTCCAACTATGCGAACAACAAGATCGCATCATGGTTCCAGAACGGCAACGTCGATAAGGAATGGGACGAGTACGTGAAGAAGGTCTCCGAACCGTCTCTCGGGCTTAAGGACAATATCAGAATCTGGCAGGAAGCCTACGACAAGGCCGTCAAATAAGCCTTGAAACGCCGCCGAAGGGACGGGACGCGACAATCCGCCGTCCCGTCCCTTCATCCAAAAGGACATCAATGTCACGCACAAGCAAACTCTCTTTACCACAGCGGATCGGCCGCCATTTCCGGCTTTACTGGCACCTGTGGATCATGGCCGCCCCCGCTCTCGTCTTCGTCCTTGTCTTCTCCTACATCCCTATGTGGGGGATCCAGCTGGCCTTTCGCGAATTCGATCCCGAGAAAGGTCTCACCGGAGGCGATTGGGCAGGCTTCAAATACTTCCTGAAATTCTTCCAGAGCCCCCTGTTCGGCGAGATCATGGGCAATACCATCCGCATCAGCCTGTGGACCCTGGTCATGAGTTTCATAGCCCCGATCATCCTCGCTTTGCTCATCAACCAGATCGCTTCCGCGAAAATCAAGGGGTTTGTGCAGACCATCACCTATATGCCCCATTTCATCTCGGTAGTGGTGATCGTCTCCATGCTCAACATCTTCCTGACCCCGGGGTCGGGAATCCTCGGGCAATTCTTCGGCAGCACAAGCCTTCTGGGCAGCACGCGCTGGATCACGGCCGTCTACTGGATTTCCGAGGTGTGGCAGCATGTGGGATGGAATTCCATCATCTATCTGGCCGCTCTGTCATCCGTGGACACTTCCTTGTACGAAGCGGCGAAAATCGACGGGGCCGGTCGTTTCCAACTTATCTGGTATGTCGACATCCCCGCCATCATGCCCACCATGACCGTGCTTTTCATACTGAGCATGGGCTCCGTCCTGGGCGTGGGCTTCGACAAGATCTTCCTCATGCAGAATTCCCTGAACCTGCCTGCCACGGAAGTCATCTCCACATACACATACAAGATCGGCATCTTGAACAGTCAGTTTTCCTACTCCACGGCGATCGGACTGTTCAACACGGTAATCAACTTCCTCTTCCTGATCACGGCGAACTTCTTGTCCAAGAAGGTAACCAAGGCCAGCATTTTCTAGGGAGAAACAATGACATCATCCGAAAGAAAGAAGGAACCGGGGATGGGCCCTGAAAAGGACGCCCCCTCCCGCCTGCCTCAGGCCGCCAGGTCGACGGCCACAGAATCGGCCGACATCCCATGGAATCCGAAGGTCCATTACAAAAAGAAGCCTTCCGATTGGGTCGCTACCATCATCATTTACGGTCTGCTGATCGTGACCGTGATCTCCATGATCTATCCTCTCTGGTTCGTCCTCGTCTCATCCGTTTCCGATCCCAGCGCCGTAGCCAACGGGCAGGTCAAGCTCCTTCCTCAGGGCGTCACATGGGGCGGCTATCGGAAGGTCTTCGAGAATGGTCAGATCTGGAATGGTTATAAGAACACGCTGATATATTGCATCCTGGGGACGTTGGTCAACATGGTGGTGACGATTCCCTGCGCTTTCGCCCTTTCCCGTTCCGAGTGGAAGCCGCGCCGCGTCATCATTTTCCTTTTCACGGTGACCATGTTTTTCTCCGGCGGTCTCATCCCCAACTATCTGCTTTTCAAGCAGATGGGGATCCTCAATTCGATGTGGGTGTTCATTCTGCCAGGCGCGGTCAGTGTCTATAATGTCATCGTCGCCCGGTCCTTCTTCGAGACGTCCATTCCGGAGGAGCTTTTTGATGCCGCCAAATTGGATGGTCTGTCTTATATGGGATATTTCATCCGCATCGTCCTTCCTCTGTCGTCCGCCATCCTCGCGGTCATCGGCCTCTATTATTTCGTCGGGCACTGGAATGACTTCATGACCGGTTTGATTTATGTGACCGACTGGAACAAGCAGCCTTTGCAGAACATCCTTCAGCAGCTTCTGCTGGTGAACCAGACGGCGGGTACCGTCAACGCAGGGACGTTCGACCAGATCAGGGCGGCGGATCAGATCAAGTTCGCCATCATCATCGTGGCGACCGTTCCCTTGTTCGTCCTCTATCCCTTCCTGCAGAAGTACTTCAACAAGGGCGTGATGCTCGGAGCGGTCAAAGGCTGACGATGGCGAAATTCGCGACCTTGTACGAACGTTTCTGCCGAATGATCCTGACCGTTTTCGTGGTCAATGTGGCCATACTGGTCCATACGGTCATGGGATTCGTCATCATCGGCCTCTTCCCTTCCATAGCGGCCGCCAACGCCACGTACCGGATCTGGTTGTTGGAAGACGACCGGTCATGGAAGGTCCGCCAGACCTGGGCCGTCTTCCATCGTGAATGGAAGGCCAGTCTCGCGAAATCCCAGCCGATCGGGTATCTTCAGCTCGGTCTGGGGCTCCTTCTGGCCTATGACTACTGGGTCGTGAACTGGAACCTTCGCACAGGCATGGCCGGCCTGGCGGTTTCAGGCGTTCTCGTCGTGATCATCGTCGCCTTCCTCCTCTTCTGCGCTGTATCATGGGTGATGTTCGTCCACTTCAAGGAAAGCCTCTGGTGGATTCTGCGCACGTCCCTGGGCATGGTCGTCGCCCGGCCTCTCTGCAGCCTCATGTTGCTGGCCGTCTTCTTCCTGATCGGGTGGGTCTGCGTCCAATGGCCGGGGGTCTTTGTGGGATTCGGCCTGTCCCTGACGATCTTCTCGGCTCAGGCGGTGGTCTACTCTTTTGGTCATCTGCCGGGTTTCGCCGCCCGCCAGCGCGAAGAAGGCCCGGCCCCTGAAAACGGCCTGACGCAGAAGAAGGAGGACATGTGATTTCTTGAACCGTATCTTTTGCAAGGGCTGATACACTTGGAGGAAATGGAGCGTATGGTAACCATCAAAGACATAGCCCGCGAGCTTCGGGTTTCCGCCGCAACGGTTTCCCTGGTCCTGAACGGCAAAGACAAGAAAAGGGTCAATCCCGCGCTGGCCCAGACCATCAGGGACAAGGCCCGGTCCATGGGATACAGGTCCAACCTCATGGCCCGTAGCCTCAAGACCAATAGTTCCAAGATCCTGGGCTTCGTCAGCGACTCCATCGCGACCACCCCTTTCGCGGGACGGATCATCCTTGGCGCCCAGGAGGCGGCCAGGCAGGCGGGCTACCTGATCCTGACGGTGAACACCAATGGTGACAAGACCTTGGAACGGGAGGAAATCGACACTCTCAAACGTTATGGGGTCGATGGCTTCCTTTACGCCTGCATGTTCAACCAGGTGGTGGACCTGCCTGAAGGCCTGGAAGGATACCCGACCGTCATCATCGATGGCTCCGACCGCAAAGGCGTTTGCCCCGCGGTTTCCCCCGACGAGGTGGGGATCGGATATTCTTCTACGAAGGCTTTGCTCAAAGCCGGTTGCAAGAGGATAGCTTTCTTCAATACCAGGGATGACATCCAAGCCAAACATCTCAGGGCCGAGGGCTATTTCAAGGCTATGCGGGAGGCCGGCCTTCCTGCGAAGGATGCTCTATCCGGCGCATCGCTGTACAGCGAGTATACGGATGAAGACCTCGTCCGGGGAGCGGCCGAGCTGTTCGACCGCGTGAAGCCTGATGGGATTTTCTGCTTCAATGACATCAGGGCTACATATATCTACGCTGAGTCTGAAAGGCGGGGGCTCCGGATCGGCAAGGACATCACCGTCGTGAGCGTGGACAATCAGCCTCTGATCATCAAAGCCTTGCACCCGGGACTGACTTCTGTGGAACTGCCGCATTACGAAATGGGGTATTGGGCCGTTGACACAATGGTTTCACAGATCGAAGGCAAGCGGATGGGAGGACTTCCGATGACCTTCCCCAGCGGCGCGAAGGCCAGGATGGTCTCATCCCACCAGACTGTGATCGACTGCGTCCTCATAAAAAGGGACTCTTGTCCTTATCGCTGACGCATCCGGCCGCCCGCTTCAGCGAAGGGGACGCCGACGGCCGGAGCTTTACCGTTTCATTTCTAAAGGATTCATCATGTCGCAACCAAGCCACAAAGCAGCTTATACGCGGTTTTCCATCCGGATAACCAGCGGGGACTACAGCCGGATCGATTTTTACGGACTTGTGGACAAGCGCCCCGACACTGGCGATGGCGGTCTTCGGAACAGCCTCTTGTCCACGGGGATCGGTCCCGGGGCCGACCCCCGGCCTCGGATCGTCATGACCGACTCATCGACGGGGGAGAGGACCCTCCTTGAAGCCCCGGCGGAAAACGTCTATTTCCACCTGTGGGCTCAACTGAAAGAAGGCGCCGCCTATCAGCTTGAAGTCCGGGGGCTGACTGTGACATA
This sequence comes from Parascardovia denticolens DSM 10105 = JCM 12538, assembly GCF_001042675.1. NCBI lineage: Bacteria > Bacillati > Actinomycetota > Actinomycetes > Bifidobacteriales > Bifidobacteriaceae > Parascardovia > Parascardovia denticolens. The sequence continues at coordinate 1,361,048 of NZ_AP012333.1, read as the reverse complement.
CGCCTATCTGAACGAGTGCGCCGATATCCTGGAGAAGGGCATCCGGCTCATCGACATGTCTCCTGCAAGGGAAGGCGCGGGGATCCCGGGGGATCCCCCTTCCCAGACGGCGACCCACTTCGAGCCCCCCTGCCGATGGATGAACGACCCCAACGGTCTCTGCCGGTTCCAGGGACGTTATCATCTTTTCTATCAGTTCAACCCTTTCGGATGGAAGTGGGGGCCGATGCACTGGGGGCACGCCGTGAGCGAAGACATGATCCATTGGACCCATCTTCCTCTCGCCATGGATCCCCAGGCGGAGATATATTCCGATTCCTCTTATGCGGGCGGCGCCTTCTCCGGCTCCGCCATCCCCGTTGATGGGCAGGGTCGGCCCTGCCCGGGGGACAGGGCCCATGCCATCCGGTTTTTTCTGACCTGTCATCTGGAGAAAAACGGGGATCCCGCCCATCAGGTGGAGTACCAGGCGACCTGCCTGAGCCTTGACGGCATCCATCTGAGTCAGCCGTCCCTGGTCATCGGCCACGAGGCTCCCGGACTCGCCCCTGATTTTCGCGATCCCAAGGTCGATATGACCGCGCTGGAGCCGAAAGGCGCAGGTTCCCGAGGGCGAGCGGTGATCGTGGCCGCCACGAATCTCCCCGCCCGGCTCGGGGAGGATTTTCGTCGGGCCCAGGGGGTGGAAAGCCTTGATGATGAGCATATGAGCGGCGATGGCGGCTGGTTCGCCCCAAACCCTTGGGATCGGAAAGGCGAATGGGAGGCCGACCATTCATCGGTCCCGGCCATCGTTGCTTATACGGCTGTCGCAGGAGCCGATCTGTCCCGCGCCGGGAGCTGGCATTACGCCGGCCCTCTGCTGATGGATTACCGGCATGGCGTGTCCAAGACCTATGAATGTCCTGACTTTTTCAAGCTCGACGGGCGGTGGGTCGCTATAGGCGCTCTGATGCATTACAGGGATGGAGGCGGTCGTTTCCAGCCTGTCCGCTGGTATGTCGGGGACATCGCCACGGCGGCCGATGCGGGTCGGTGCTTGCGTATGCGGGTGGCTTCGTCCGGCTGGTGCGATGGCGGTGATTCTTATTACGCCGTTCAATCCTTCGTGGATGACTCCGGCCGGCGCATCGCCATCGGATGGGTTGCTGACTGGTTCGGCATCCGTAACCCGGCCACCAGTCCCGCCAACGGCGTCATGACTTACCCCCGTCAGCTGCATCTGCGGCAAGGCCGCCTGATCAGCCACCCGGTGGAAGAAGTCTACGAAGAGTTGCTGGGGCCGTCGATCGCTTTCGCCGATGACGGGAATCTTGCTGAGAAGACCGGGCGGTCCTATTATGCGGATCTGCGGCTTTTTACCGGTGACGCTGCGGTCTTCCGCGGCGATTTCGACCTGATCCTGGCATCCAAAGGGGATTGCCTCCTGCATCTGCTCGGACGGAAAGGGCGGATACGGCTGGCCACCGATGGTTTGCCCACCGATCGCCTGAACCTGGCCATCGATCTGCCGGCAGTCAGTCGTGTGGAGGTTTTCATGGACGGGACCGTATGCGAACTGTTCCTCAACGATGGGGAAGAGGCCGCCACGGTTCTTTTCGATGACCCCCATGGCTCCGGTTCGTCCGGCCAGACGGGTTTGCGAATCGTCCATGGCGGGGAGTGCTTCGCCTCTTTCGACGTGCATGGTTTACGCTCGCTGAACAAGCGGAGGGTCGCCAGGTAAGGCTGAGCCGATAAAGTGGAATCATGGTTACTATGCGTGAGATAGCCCGGAAGGCGGGAGTATCCGTATCAACCGTGTCCCTGGTCCTCAATGGTAAAGACAGCGGGCGGGTGAAGGCCGGGGACGCGGTCAGGATCCGCAAGCTCGCTCAGAAAATGGGCTATAAGACGAACCCCCTCGCCCGGTCCTTGCGAACGAATAAGACCCGGATCCTGGGATTCGTCAGCGAGGAGGTGGCGACCACCCCTTTCGCCGGCCGGCTCATCCTGGAGGCGCAGGATGCCGCCAGCCAAAACGGGTACGTCATGCTGACCGTCAACACCGATGGCGGATCCAGCGAGAAGGAGGAGATCGACGCCTTGAAAAGCTATGGGGTCGATGGTTTCCTCTATGCGAAAATGTATAACCGTTATGTTCACCTTCCTCAGGAGATCCGTGCCTGCCCAGCCGTTTTAGTGGACGCGATGGATGCGGATGGGAACAGGGTCCCCAGCATCTCTCCGGATGAGTTCCGCATCGGCTACGACGCCACCCGGCGCCTGCTGGAAGCGGGATGCAGGAGGATCGCCTACATCGGTTGTTCAGGACCGATGATCGCCGAGGAAGGACGCCGCCGGGGCTACCATCAGGCTTTGCGGGAGGCGGGGCTGACCCCTGACCCCCAGTGGGAGGTGGCGGTGGATAATGACGAAGGGGACTATCGGACCGTAGGGGATTTGTGGGATCGCTGTGAGCCTGATGGCTTTTTCTGCTTTAACGATGCCCGTGCGCTTTACGTCTACCTTCAGGCCGCGCGTCGGGGATTGTACGTGGGCAAGGACGTCAGCGTCATCGGAGTGGATAACCATCAGGTCTTCGCGCAGACCCTCGTCCCCCGTCTTACCACCATCGGTCTGCCGCATTACGAAATGGGCTACTGGGCTGTCAGCAAGGTGATCAGCCTCATTGATCCTAAGGCGGGAGGCCGGATTCGCGGACGTGATTCACGCGAAGGGCGGAAGGGGCCTTTCCTCCCTCTGCCTCCCCTGGATTCAGCCAGTCCGGTTCGTTTGCCCTGCCCCCTCATCGAAAAGGGGTCCATCGTCTTCGGCGGCGCTTGAATGGATCTGGAAACGGCTGGAAAAGGGGAGAGGAAGAGGAAAACGCCAGGTTGACGTCAATCGATTGACATCATATAGTGGGGAGTGGAAAACCTGGCAGCGAGGGTTCTGGATAAGAAGGTTTCGCGCGGGTTTTCCTTTCAATCTCATCATTGAGCATGAATAACAAAGTCAGTGACTGCTGTTTACGGTGGTGTAAAGAGCGGGAAGAAAAATAACGAAAGGGCTACGATGCTGTTTCGAACGAAGAGAGCGGTGACCGCCTTGCTCGCGGCCGTCATGGCCGTGACCAGCGCCGCCGGTTTGTCCGCCTGCGGTGAAGCGGAACGGGCCAAGGCCAAATCCAACGCCAACGAAATAACCATATGGACCCACACGGCAGGGTCGGAAGGAGAGTTGGGGACGGTCCAGAAGATCGTCGCCGATTATAACGCCTGGCCCGGCAGAAAGGCGAAAGTGAAGATCCAGGCTTTTCCTCAGAGCTCTTATAACGATTCCGTCGTTTCCGCTTCGTCCGCAGGGAATCTGCCCTGCATGGTCGACGTGGATCAACCTAACACCCCTTACTGGGCATGGGCCAATATTCTGGCCCCTCTGACCACTCCTGCGCTTGCGAGGAGAATCAAAGACCTGATGCCTTCCGCTACCGGAAAGTGGGGGAATCAGACCTATACCGTCGGCTATTTTGACGCCACCACGGCCTTGTTCGCCCGCAAATCCGTTCTGAAGAAGCTGGGAATCCGCATCGCGACCGTGGACAAGCCCTGGACGGAGAACGAGATGAACCAGGCCCTGGCCAAGCTGAAGAAAACCGGCAGATGGCAGTATCCCTTCGAAATCGGCACCGCCGACAATAAAAGCGAATGGTACGCTTACGCCTATGCCCCCATCCTCCAATCCTTCGGGGGGGACCTGGTCAACAGGAAGACCTATACCAGCTCCGATGGCTATCTGAACGGCGCGGCCGGCCACCGGTTCGCCAACTGGATGAGGATGCTGGTCGTCAAAGGCTACATCAGTTCCCGGGGAGGCAGCGACACCGCCCTGGATTTCGTCAACAACAAGTCCGGGCTGCTCTATGGCGGCATCTGGTCCATGAGCACTTTCCAGAAGTACGCCAAGGATTACAAGGATATCGTGGCCATGCCCCTGACCGATTTCGGCCATGGGTCGGTCGCCGGCGGCGGGTCCTGGACCGTTGGAGTGACGAAGACCTGCAATAACAAGGCCGCCGCGGAAGACTACATCCGCTTCTCCCTCCAGGACAAGTACGTCGCCCAGATGGCCAAGGCGGGCATGAACATCCCCGCCACGGCCAAGGCTCAGCAGATGGTCCCGCAGTTCGCCAAGGGAGGGGACATGGTGGTCTTCACCAGAATCTCCCGCAAGTACGTCACCATGCGGCCGGCGACTCCTGCCTATAATTTCATTTCCACCGAATTCAGGAAGACCATAGGTGACATCATGAACGGCGCTGACACTGACTCCTGGCTGAATAAAGCCGTCAACCACATTGATGGCAATATCGCCGGTGCCGACAATTACCGGAAAGCCAGCAAGTAGGAGGTAGAAATGGCAGCAGCGAATAAAACGAAAACGGTCTCCGACGAGGTCCGTCATCAGAACGCGGTCGGGTGGGGGATGCTTCTGCCCGCCTGCATCCTCCTTCTTCTTTTCATCGGCATCCCGATGGTTCTGGCTTTCGGCCTTTCTTTCACCAACGCCAGGACCATCAGCCCCAACCCCACTAAGTTCATCGGAATCCAGAATTTCACCCGTCTCTTCTCCGATCCCACTTTCTGGCACGCCTTACGCAACATCGTGATCTTCTCCATCGTGGTGGTCCCTGTCCAGGCAGGTCTGGGCCTGCTCCTGGCGGTATTGATCAATAAGCAGGTCCGCAGCTCGGTCTTCTTCCGCACCGTCTACTTCCTGCCGGTCATCACTTCCATGGTGGTGGTCTCCCTCCTGTGGATGTTCATCTACCAGAATGACGGCATGCTGAACCAGGTCATGGCGAAACTGACCTTTGGGCACTGGCAGGCGGTTGACTGGCTCAACAACCCGCAAACCGCCCTGGGGGCCATCATCGTCATGTCGATCTGGCAGGCTGTCGGCCAGCATATGCTTATCTGGCTTTCCGGTCTGCAGACGATTCCCGGGGAACTCTATGAAGCCGCGGAGCTGGACGGGTGCACCCCCTGGCAGCAGTTCAAGAACGTGACCTGGCCATGCCTGAGATCCACCAGGAACATGATCCTGATCACCATCACCATCGCCGCGATGAGCCTGTTCACCCAAATCAACGTCATGACCCAGGGCGGCCCCCGCGACGCCACCACCACGGTCGTGTATGAAGCCGTGCGTTCAGGCTTCCAGCAGCAGGAGATGGGATACGCATCGGCCATCGCTCTGGTCTTCTTCGTCATCATCATGATCATCTCCGGAATCCAGCGGCGAATGACCCGAGACGCTTAGTCAGGCATTTCCGGTAACAAGTAAAGGATTTATCATGTCTCAAACAACACTTCAGCCCGCTGGCTCCGGCTCCGACCGAAAGGCCAGGAGGAAGGCTTCCAGCGAAATCAGGAAAAGCGAATACAAACGCAACCATCTCAGCGTCTGGGGATGGATCGTCAGGATTCTTTTCGCGATCATCTTCGCCTTCCCTCTCATCTTCATGGTGGTCTCCAGTTTCAAACCCGATGACGAAATCATGTCTGACCTGGGCTCGCTCAAGGCTTTCCTGCCTGTGGGCCATATCAGCATGGACAACTACTCCCAGGTTTTCACCCGGGTCCCCGCCGGCCGTTTCCTGCTGAACTCGGTCATCATCACGGTGGTGACGGTCGCCCTGGGCGTCGTCGTCAACTCCATGGCGGCCTTCGCCATCCAACGTCTTCAGGTCAGAGGGAAAGGGATCATCTTCACTTTCATTCTGGCGACCCTCATGGTTCCTTTTGAAACCTACGCCATCCCCCTGCTCTGGTGGGTCAACCAGCTGCCCAAGGCCCAGGTCGACCAGTTCGGCCTTTATTTCACCAAAGGCTGGACCAACACCCTCTGGGTGCAGATCATCCCCTTCGTCGCGAACGCTTTCTCCGTTTACCTCTATATCCAGTATTTCGAAACCATTCCCCGGGATCTGGACGAGGCCGCCCGCGTCGACGGGGCAGGCTGGTTCAGGATTTATTCCCGCATCGTGATGCCCCTGTCCGGCCCCGCGACCGCTACAGTCGTCATCCTGAGCTTCCTGCCGATGTGGAACCAGTACATCTGGCCTCTCATGGTGGTCCAGTCGGAAGATTTGAGGCCGGTCATGATCGGCGTCCAGTACTTCCAGCAGATGACGACTTCCTGGGGGCAGATCATGGCCTACAGCTCGGTCATCACCGTTCCTGTGATCATCATATTCGTCCTCTTCCAGAAGCAGTTCGTCAGCTCGATCGCCGCTTCCGGAGTGAAAGGATGAGGTAGGCCAAAGGCTCTATGCAAGGAGGTGCCTCTTGCTGCAAAATAATATGATGAATCTCTAGGGCAAGAGGCATCCTTCTTTATAGCGTCTTTTTCGCATAGATGAATCGGTTTTACCACGAACGAAGTTCGGAGGTGAATGATGCAGGAACAGACTATGATTTTCTTCAGCGATGACTACCGGCGGGTCGATTTTTACGGGAAGGTTCAGCCCGACCTTCTGCCTGAAGGCCAGACCCCGCGCATCGTCGTCAAAACGGTGGGGGACGCCTCGCAGGAAGGGCGTTTGGTCGCGGTCGACGTGAATCCGCTGGCGTCCTATTTCCATTGCTCGGCCGTCGTGGATCCGACCCGGTCTTATCAGGCGCACGCGCAGGGCGTCGAGGTGACTTTCGCCTACCTGACCGACTGCCCCGACCTGTTGGACAAAGGGATTCAGGCTTTGACCCCCTATGGCCCCCGGCAGACTTCGACCCATATGGAACCTGTCAGCCAGTGGATGAACGACCCCAATGGCCTCTGCCGTTTCCAGGGCCGGTATCATCTTTTCTACCAATTCAACCCTTTCGGCTGGGAATGGGGGCCGATGCACTGGGGGCACGCCGTCAGCAAGGATCTGATCCACTGGGTGGACCTGCCGGTGGCCATAGACCCGCAGGAGGCGATTTACCGGAACTCCCTGCTTCGGGGCGGGGCCTTTTCCGGATCCGCGCTGACCGTTGATCAGGAGGGGCGGCCCTGCCTAGGGGGCCAGGCCAGCGCCATCCGCCTTTTCCTGACCTGGCACCAACAGCTAGGGGAGGATGATAAGCATCAGATCGAGTACCAGACCACCTGCCTGTGCGCGGACGGAATCCACGTATCCGAGCAGGAGGAGGTCGTCCCCCGGAACCTGCCTGGTCTGGCGGCGGACTTTCGCGACCCCAAGGTGGATATGACCGCCTTGTCCGCGTGGTCGAAGCTTCCTGCCGGGACCGCCTTGATGGCCGTGGCCACACATCTTCCCGCTTCGCCCGACACTCTCGCTTTTTCTGGCTCTCTCGCTTCGCCTGACTCTCTCGACGCTCTTGAGTCAGGGGAGGGGAATGGCATTTCCTCCCCTTCCTCTCTCTCCTCCCCTTCCTCCGGCGCCGTCCGCCCTGTTGATTGCGCCTTTTTCCGCCGGGACCAAGGGGTGGAGAAGCTGGATTATGACCATATGCGGGGCGATGACGGGGACTTCGTCACCTGCGCTTGGCAGGAGGATCCGGGTCAGGACCCGCGACTGGACTGGGTTCCGGCCATCGTGGGCTATTCCTGCTCTTTGGATCAGCCCTTGGATGACCCCGCTTCCTGGCATTATCAAGGTCCCCTCCTGATGGATTATCGGCAGGGGATTTCGAAGACCTTCGAATGCCCCGACGTCTTCAGCCTGGGTGGGTATACCGTGGCCATGGGCGCCCTCATGCATTTCCGCGATGGACATGGCCGTTTCCAACCCGTCCGCTGGTATCTGGGGCATCTGCAGGACTGCCAGGGGTATCCTCGCCTTTCAGTCGAAAACTCGGATTGGTGCGATTTCGGCGATTCCTTCTACGCCAGCCAGTCTTTCTTGGACGACCGTGGCCGACGCATCGTCATCGGTTGGGTCAGCGATCACTATGGCGTTCGTCGCAAAGAAACCAGCCCTTCCTACGGAATCATGACCTATCCCCGGCAGGTGACGTGCCGCGAGGGCAGGCTGTATATGCATCCGGTGGATGAAGTGTATGAGGAACTGATCGCCGAACCTGTGTCCCTGCAGTGGGGCAAGGGACCGGGGGAAAAGATTGGCGAGAAGTCGGGCGGGGAGCTTAAAGAAAACTCAGGCGAGGGGACAAGCAAGGGGTCGAACGATGACCTGTGCTTGGCTTCGACCGAGGGGGCTCCCTACTATGCCGATATACGCATGGCTGTTGACGAAAATCCGACGGGGGCTTCCTCGGCTCCTTGCCGCTTCCTGCTGGCGCAAAGAGGAAAGGCCCGGTTGTTTTGCTCAATCGAGTCCGGACGGGTCGTTCTGAGAACGGAAGGCCTGCCGATCGATGAGGTCGAGATGGTTTCGTCCGTCTCTCCCGTTCGTCGACTGGAGATTTTCATGGATGAGACCGTCTGCGAAGTCTTCCTCAACGATGGACAGGATGCCGCCACCGTTCTTTTTGATTCGCTTGCGGACGATGAGTCATATGCCGATGACGATTCGCATGCCGATGACGCGCCACAGACCGATGGCGATTCATCTGCCGACAAGGAGAGGACTGACGAGAGCAGCGGGAATCGCGGAAATCGCGAAAGTCACGAAGAGGGGAGACCATATCCGTCAGAGACCGCTACTGCTCCATCCGCTACAGCTGTATCCCGGCCCTTCTCCTCCCGGTCTTTTACTTTCATCGGGCGAAAAGACCTCATCGAATCCATGGAGGTTCATCGGCTGGAATATTAGGCGGAATGCGATCTACCAGAATGCGAGCTTGTGGAACACTGGCAGCTGCTGGAATCCCAGGTGAACCACAGATCACAGATTCGGGATGCGGACCATGGCCTCCTGGACCATGGCGGCCACCAGCCTGCCTGACCGGTCATAGACCTCAGCCTGGCTCAGTCCCCGGCTATGGGCCGCTTTTGGCGTTTCCTGCACGAAAAGCAGCCAATCGTTCATGTCGATGTCTTCATACCACCACATGGAATGGTCGAGCGAGGCGAAAGAAATCCCGGGAACCAGGAAGCTGTAGCCTGAGCGGCGGATGATTGGCTCCATCATGAGCTGGTCACAACCGAGGGCGAGGAGCGCCCGATGGATCACCTGGTCCGCCTCCACATGGCCATCCGCTTTCATCCACACCATCTGGCGGTCCCTGCGAGCCTGAGCGTCCCTTTCCCGATGCATCAGGACGACCGAAGTGATATGGCGGATGTCGAAAGGGGATTGATTGGTGTAATAATCGGCGAAGGGAGACTCTTCCTGATAAGGGCTCATGAGATCATACATGGAGGGGAGGCTTTCGGGGGCGGGAAGATCGTCCGGCATCGGGTCTTGATAGTGGAAACCGTCCTGGCCCTTCTCCTGAAAATTGGAGATGGCGGTGAAGACGGCTCCGTCCCTTTGGGTGGCGTTGACCCTGCGGGAAGAGAAGGAACGGCCATCGCGCAGGTTTTCCACATCGAAAAGAATGTCCTGCCCAATATCCCCCGCCGTGATGAAAAGGCCATGAATCGATTCAGGCAGACGACTTTCTTCGACCGTCCGCGCCGCTGCCACCACGGATTGCGCGATGACCTGACCGCCATAAACACGGCCAGTGGGGAAGTAAAGGCTTTCCCCTTTGACATAAGTATGATTCAGGGAAGTCGTGGGGGTCCCCAGCTTGAGGACCCCCACGATACGGTCGATGGGAGAGATGGGGGCCGCCTTGCTTTCGTTGCCCCGATCCGTAGGATTCGTAGGATTGACAGAAGTCATAGGGGACAGTTTAGTCCACATAGCCCCCGAGAGGGTCCGCTGAAGCCATCCGATAAAACCGTCTGACAAAATCCGTGAGATTTCAGCTGCGGGTCAGCTTGCGATGCAGACGGTGAGGCTTGGAGGCCTCTTCGCCCAGACGCTGGACCTTGTTCTCCTGATAGGCCTGGAAGTTGCCTTCGAACCAGTACCAGTTGGCCGGGTTCTCGTCGTCGCCTTCCCAAGCGAGGATGTGGGTGGCGATGCGGTCCAGGAACCAGCGGTCATGGGAGACGACCACGGCGCAGCCGGGGAAGGCGATCAGGGCGTTCTCCAGGCTTTCCAAGGTTTCCACATCCAAATCATTGGTAGGCTCATCCAGCAAAAGGAGGTTGCCGCCTTGCTTGAGGGTCAGGGCCAGGTTGAGGCGGTTACGCTCGCCGCCAGACAAGACCCCGGTTAGCTTCTGCTGGTCGGAACCCTTGAATCCGAAGGAAGCCACATAGGCACGGGTGGGGATTTCCACCCCGCCCACTTCGATGAAGTCATTCCCGTCGGAAACGGCTTCCCACAGGTTCTTGTTGGGATCCAGGCCGGCCCGGTTCTGATCCACGTAAGAGATCTTGACCGTGTCGCCGATTTCCAAGCTGCCGGAAGTCAAAGGCTCCAAGCCAACGATGGTCTTGAAGAGGGTGGTCTTGCCGACGCCGTTGGGGCCGATCACGCCCACGATGCCGTTTCGGGGCAAGGTGAAGGAGAGGTCGTCGATGAGCACGCGGTCCCCGAAAGCCTTGTGGATGTGGGAGGCCTCCAGAACCTTGGAGCCCAAACGGGGCCCGGGCGGAATCTGGATCTCGGAGAAGTCAAGCTTTTTGGAAGCCTGCGCCTCCTGCTCCATCTGCTCGTAACGTTCCAGACGGGCCTTGTTCTTGGCCTGACGGGCCTTGGGGGAGGAGCGGACCCATTCCAACTCGTTGTTGAGCCGCTTGGCCAGCTTGGCGTCCTTCTGGCCCTGGATCTCCAGACGCTTGGCCTTGGTCTCCAAGTACGTGGTGTAGTTGCCCTTGTAGGGGTAGAGCTGGCCGCGGTCGACCTCGCAGATCCATTCGGCCACGTTGTCCAGGAAGTAGCGGTCGTGGGTGACGGCCAGGACGGCTCCCTTGTAAGTATGCAGGAACTGCTCCAGCCAGAGGATGGACTCGGCGTCCAGGTGGTTGGTGGGCTCGTCGAGCAAGAGCAGGTCTGGGGCTTCCAAAAGGAGCTTGCACAAAGCCACGCGGCGGCGCTCGCCTCCGGACAAGACGGTCACGGGGGTATCAGGGTCGGGGCATTGCAGAGCGTCCATGGCTTGGGACAGCTGGCTTTCCAAATCCCAACCGTTGGCGGCGTCGATCTCGGTCTGCAGCTCGCCCATCTCCTTCATCAAGGCGTCGAAGTCAGCGTCGGGATTGGCCATCTCTTCGCCGATCTGGTTGAAACGGCGGACTTTCTGCTGGATGTCCCCAAAAGCCATCTCGATGTTTTCGCCGACGGTCTTGCTCTCGTCCAGAGGGGGTTCCTGCTGGAGGATGCCGACCGTGTAGCCGGGAGTGAGGCTGGCTTCGCCGTTGGAGACGGTCTCGAGCCCGGCCATGATCTTCAGCAGGGTGGACTTACCCATGCCGTTGGGACCTACCACGCCGATCTTGGCTCCGGGCAGGAAGCTCAAGGTGACGTTGTCGAGGATGACCCGGTCGCCGAAGGCCTTGCGGGCGTTGATCATCTGATAAATGAATTCTGCCAATGTAATCCCGTTCTTTTCTTGGTCTGATTATCTGAAATTATGTGAAATGTCGCCGACAAAGCCGGCTGTCTGTGTCTCTTGGATTTCCGGGTCTTTTCCCTTTTGATTTGATTCAAGGATTTGATTCAAACTTTGATGATTCCTCTCATTTTAACGGGAGGAGCTGACCGCCCATGTCGTCTTCGCTTCTGTTTGCTATTATCAGAAGGTGGATGATGCGGTTCCGGTTTCGCTTTTTGCGCTTTGCATTCTGCTTTGCGCATTCCGCGGTTGTGCGTTTGGCGTTTCGCGATCCGCATCGCGCGATGTCCGGGGATGTAGCTCAGTCGGTTAGAGCAAACGACTCATAATCGTTCGGTCCAGGGTTCAAGCCCCTGCGTCCCCACTTCTGTTTTCATAATTTCATCCATACGCGTAAAACGCGCAGACCGTGAAACCCGGGACCGCGGATACGCAGGTGCGCAGGGAGGCGGAATGATCATGGAGGATTTGCTTGCTCGCAGAGATCAATCGGGAAGGACCCAAACGCTCCAGAGCCATCTTTCTGGCGCGGCTGCACTATCCGGGGCATTTGAGGGTGAATTCTCATCTTTAGCTCGGCTGGCTGCCTTCCTTCATGATGCCGGTAAGGCAAGCAAAAATTTCCAAGATTATTTGCTATCTGATGATGGAATCAGAGGATCCGTTATTCATGCCTGGCAGGGCGCTTTCATGATCAATGACCTTGATGCCCAAAACGGGTATGCGAAGATAGCACAGCAGTTACTTGAACTTGTCATTTCCAAGCACCATGGTGAGCTACCAGACTGCGTGAATCAAGATGGAATGGAGTCGTTTTTTGATAATTTTTCGGCTGAGAATAAGCAAGGTGAGAAATATTCGTATAATGAAGTCAAGCGTAACTTGAATGACCTTCAACCGCAAATAAGCAGGTTATTCTTAGAAGCAACTGACAAAATCGGATCCTTTTGGACTAAAATGAGCGAAATCAGAAATGCTCAGGGGAATCAGCTCAGCGGTGAGAGTAAGTTTTTCTACCTTGGACTGTTGGCAAAGTATATATATTCGCGTCTTGTTGATGCGGATCGAACAGATGCGGCATCATTCGAAAGCCGTACAACTTATCAGCCGAAAATCGTCCAGTGGGAAGAACTTATCTCCAAGTTGGATAAAAAGATGTCAGGTTTTGATTCGACAACTTCCATCAATGCCATCCGAAGCAAGATTTCACAAGCATGTCGACAGGCGAGTGACAGGAAGACAGGGATTTATAAACTGGCGGTGCCAACAGGTGGTGGGAAAACTTTGGCATCATTGAACTTCGCCATGCGGCATGCGCAAAAACAAGGTAAGCGAAGAATCATTTATGTCATTCCATATTTGTCCATTACAACGCAAACTTCGCAAACGTTTCGTGATATGTTGGACCTGTCTGAGAATAATGATTTGATTCTCGAACATTATTCAAGTGCGATGAATGAAACGATTGAAGAGATTACGAAAGAGCGTACTGATGAGGAGAAGGAAGAGGAAAGCGCGAAGTCGAAGAAGCGGAAACTGGTTGCAGAGCAATGGGATAATCCCATCATAGTGACGACAATGGTTCAATTCTTGGAAACGATAATGTCAGCTAGAGGGACAAACCTACGTAAGTTTCATAACATGGCCGAGAGCGTCATCATCTTCGATGAAATTCAATCTTTGCCTACCGATACCATCAATCTTTTCAATGAAATCGTTAGCTTCCTATCAGAAATCCTTGATTCGACAATATTGTTATGCTCGGCGACGCAACCACTATTGGAGCAGACGAATCGAGATAATTTATGTTTAGCCTCAGAGCCAAACCTCATAAAGTTGAATGAGCATGATTTAGGTCTTTTCAAAAGAACCAATATTGTTGCTTCTACGAAAGATAAGGATTGTGACGAACTCGCTGAATTTGCATTTGACCGGGCGAGAGAGAATGGAAATTGTCTGATTATCGTAAATCTCAAATCTAAGGCGAAAAACATTTACCGGGCCTTGCGGAAATTAGATGAAGATAAGCAATTCGATCTTATCCATTTGAGCACTTCCATGTGCGGCAAGCACAGGAAAGACAAATTGAATCATATTCGAAATTCATCTAAATCTTCTGAGGCAAAACCTATCATCTGCGTTAGCACACAACTGATTGAAGCCGGCGTCGATATCTCATTTTCTTGCGTTGTCCGCGCGATGGCAGGGCTGGATAGCATATTGCAGGCCGCGGGGCGATGCAACCGCAATGGAGAGTCTCCGACTCCCAAGAATGTATACGTTTTCCCGGTCAAGGATGAGAAGGGTTTATCATATTTGCCTGATATCAAGCTTGGCAAAGAATTGATGAGTCAGCTGATCAGGGAATATCCCGATGAGGATTTGCTATCCGACGCCATGCTTACGGAGTATTATCGTCGTTATTTCGCAAGACTTCAACCCGATGACCGGAAGCAATTCAGTAAGATGGATTATCCATTGAAGGGATTCCATACCTCTGCGTATGATTTGCTCGCACGAAATCGGATGTGGCGAGGAACATACAAAAATCGCAGGGGAGCGGATTTTCCCTACTATTACGCACAGGCGTTCAAGACGGTAAGCGATAATTTTCATCTTATTCCTGGCGCAGCATGTAACGTCATAGTGCCGTATGGAGATTCAGGAGAGTTACTGGAACTCCTTTCCGTATCCGATATGGATACTCGCTATAAGGCGTTACATAATCTGCAAGATTATACAATTTCGCTTTTTGAATGGGAGGAACAATCCTTACGCGAATCTCATGCAATTGATCTTGTCGATGACACGTTTGAAATATATGTTCTTGACCAAGAGTACTATAACGAAGAGTACGGCTTAGCGGTTGAGGCGCCAATGCCTTTACAAATGTATTGAGGAGGATACATGCAGAAGCATAGGAATTCGATTGAATTCACAATATCAGGGCGGTATGCATTGTTCTCGGAAGCCACAACGCGGGTCGGAGGGGAGAAATTTTCCTATCAAGTACCCACATACCAGGCTTTGAAGGGTATGGTCGAAAGCATCTATTGGAAGCCAACAATTATCTGGATAATCGACGCTGTAAGGGTCATGAACCGTGTGCAAACTGAGAGTAAGGGTATTCGACCGATAAAATATAATGGCGGGAATGATCTTTCCTACTATACGTATCTTAAAGACGTCAAATATCAAATTCGTGCTCACTTCGAATGGAACAATCAGCGCCCTGAACTCGCTGGTGATCGCGATGAGAATAAGCATCATCAAATCGCTTTACGTTCTGTGGAAAAAGGTGGCCGACGTGATGTCTTTCTTGGGACCAGAGAATGCCAAGGTTATGTAGAACCATGTGTTTTCGGGGAAGAGCCTGGCTTTTATGACTCTTATGGAGAGTGGAACTTAGGATACATGTTCCACAGTTTTTCCTATCCAGATGAGAATGCAGACCAGGACTTTTTGGCACGTTTTTGGACTCCCGTCATGAAAGATGGAATAATCGAGTTTCCTCGGACTGATTCGCAGCAGCTTGATTCCAGGGTGATTCGGTCACATGAAAAGATCAAGGCGAAAGAGTTCACGATTGGGAAGAATATGCACCTTGTTGGGGAGGATGAAAAATGAGTTTGTGGTCGAACCTTATACAAACATACGACGCCATTCAATCGGTAGCCGGCCAAGAAGAAGCTACTGACAATGGAGAGGAAGGCGTTGGGAATGTGCTTCTTCCTCTGAACTGCACCATTCTAAAAACGCAGATTTGTGTGACAATTGATAGTGACGGGGAACTGATACGGATCGAGAAAGGCGCCAAGCCAAAACAGATTGTTATTCCATGTAGCGAACAGTCATCGGGACGGACGAGCAAACCTGTTCCTCACCCGTTGTGTGACCAGCTCCAATATTTAGATAGGGAGATTGGCGGAGAAAAAGTCGATCTTTACCTTGATCAGCTTTCACGGTGGAAAGCGGATAATGTCTATCTCAACGCGATTTACTGGTATGTATTGAAACATAGCATTTCTGAGGATGCGAAGCAGTACGGTACCGATCTTCTTGAGAAGGATAATAAAGGAAGATTTAAAGATGAGAAAACGGGAGTACGGTTTGCGGTAGAAGTCCCCGGCGGAGGAGACCCGCATGTGGAGAACTCGGACGAAATCCGCAAGCTATGGCGGACATATCTCAAGAAAAACGTGGATCAAAACGGCCGTGATATGCTAGGGTTGCCGTTTGTCTCTCAGGCGGCGAATTTTCCCAAGAACATAGTAAAAACTGCGGCGAATTCCAAGCTCGTGTCTGCTAATGACAACGCGAATTTCACATTTCGAGGGAGATTCGCCGGTCGAGATGACGCTTTGCGTATCGATGCGGATACTTCGCAGCTGATTCATCTGACTCTGAAGTGGTTGGTGAATACCCATGGTACGCTTACGGACACTCAAGCCATCGTTTTATGGGCCGTGCAAACTCCGAATGAAAAGATTGTGGAGCCAAGTGCAAATTCGCTTGATGCGGTTGAGGCACTGCTTGCAGATGACGAAGGAATACATAACATTCAAGATGCGCTCGTCGAAACAGATTATGATTATGCTCGCCAATTCGGTGGTCTTCTTCGTGGCTTCGGCAATCCCAAAGTGTTGAGCAACCATTATAAAACCATAGTCTTGGTCATTCTCGATGCAGCAACGTCTGGACGTCTGGGAGTGACTTTCTACCGTGAATTCGAAGAAAGTCAATACTTTGAACAACTCATGCAATGGCATGTGGATATGGCCTGGCCTCTCAGTCGATTTGACAAAGCCAATCAAAAAGTTGTGACTTATATCGGAGCTCCATCGTATAGAGATATCATTAATAGCGCATATAGCGTAGAAGGCGACAGATCTAGCAAGAACTATCAACGCTTTTCGCGCATTGTCAAGCAACAACTCATTGAGTGCATGTTTGGCAATAGGCGCATGCCCAAAGCAATTTTGGAGTCCGCCTTCCATAGAGCTACCCGACCGATGAGTTTCGGCCCCGATAATCTCAAGGAATGGTGGCGATCTTTTGAAGTGACATGCAGTCTATGGAAAAAATCCTTCATTGATGATGCATTACAGTCAAGTAATCCAATGAGTTCCGAGCGAAAGGAAAAAATGATGCAACTGGACACATCAAGAAAAGACCGTGACTACCTATATGGTCGGTTATTGGCCTTAGCGGATCGATTCGAAAATAATGTCCTGTATAAACAGGGGATTCAAGGAACCAGACCAACCAACGCGGTGAAGCTAATGTCGAATTTTGTGGCAAAGCCGAGTACGACGTGGTTGACTCTTTACAAACAGCTTGTCCCCTATATTGGTGCTAGTAACGGTGCGCCTTATTTTCAGAATGATATCGATGATGTCGTCGCCCTTTTCGATGGTGACGACTTTGAGGATAACTCTCCGCTTTCGCCCGCTTTCCTTCTGGGCTTTTCTTGCCAGCGTCGATATTCCATGGAAAAGGCGAAGGAAAGGAAAGAAGCTGCAACGGTAAACTCATGATAATCGACAATCGGCATTATTCACAATATCTAGGTTATAAGGAGTAAGATTCACATGCTGCAAAATAAGATAGATTTTGCGCTAGTTTTCAGCGCGGAAAACGCGAATCCTAATGGAGATCCGCTCAACGGGAATCGTCCTCGCACTACGTCGGAAGGATACGGTGAGGTATCCGATGTGGCGTTGAAACGGAAGATTCGTAATCGTCTTCAGGATGATGGTAAACGCATCTTCGTCCAATCTGATGATCGAGCTGATGATGGGAAGAAGTCATTATCGGATCGGTTCAATTCTTTCTTGAAGGAATTACCAAAGGACGAACAGAAAAACAAGGAATTTGTTCGGAACGCGGTATGCGGGCAGTGGTTTGATGTGCGAGCATTCGGTCAGGTGTTTGCTTTCAAAAAGGCACAGGATGTCGATGAGGTCTCTCTGGGAGTGCGCGGTCCTGTTACTATACAGCCGGCTTTTTCCACTTCACCGGTGGCGATTGATGATATTCAGATCACTAAATCCGTGAATAGCGAGACGACTGATACAGGTAAGAAATCTCCGGACACCATGGGTATGAAGTATCGTGTTTCTGGCCGTGCCATCTATACTACGTTTGGGAGCATCAGCCCACAGCTTGCTGAAAAAACCGGGTTCTCGGATGAAGACGCAGAGGCTATTAAGCATGCCCTCGTCACCTTGTTTGAAAATGATGAGAGTTCTGCACGGCCCTCAGGATCGATGGAGGTCCTTTGGGTTGTATGGTTCTCTCATGATAGTAAGAGTGGTCAGTATTCATCCGCAAAGGTGCGTAGGGCGGTAAAGGTGGATTCTGATGGGAATATCAGTATTGAGCAGAGTCTGATTCCGGGATTGCAGTTCGAAAAATTGGAAGGTCGCTGATACGCATGGATATTGTTCGGGAAGGGCCAAGCGAGTATCCTGAAGAGCAATGGCTGGCCCTTTCCGGCATCCAGCACTTTTCGTTTTGTCGGCGGCAATGGGCGTTGATTCACATCGAGCAAGTGTGGTCAGAGAACTATTTGACTATGTCTGGTCGATTGGAACATTCGCGTGCGCATGATTACGCCCAATCAGAATTGAGAGGAGATGTACTGACCCTTAGAGATCTACGGGTTTTCTCTCGCAGGCTTGGTATTTCGGGAGATTGTGATGTCGTGGAATTCCATAAATCCAATCAAGGGGTTCCTCTCATTGGGCGCAGGGGGAGGTGGATTCCTTATCCGATTGAGTATAAACATGGGCAGTCCAAAGACAATGACGCAGACCGGCTCCAATTATGTGCGGAGGCCATGTGTCTGGAAGAGATGCTCTCTTGCGATATCGCAGAGGGAGCCTTGTTCTATCAAAAGGTGAAGCGGAGAGAGGTCGTACCGCTTGAGGCTGGTCTGCGAGAAAAAGTAACGATGATGTTCGCAGAGATGCATCGGTTGTTCGAACGTGGAGCAACGCCGAAAGTCAAGCCGACAAAAGCATGCAAAGCCTGCTCCTTACGGGATTTATGTCTGCCGAAGCTATACACCATACCATCGGTGAGCTCTTATATGGATTCCATGCTCGACTCTGAGGAGGAAAGGTAGGATGAGAAAACTCTTCAATACGTTATTTGTTATGACTGAGGATGCTTATTTGGCTCTTGAGGATGAGAATGTTCTTATCCTTCAAGGTGATAAAAAACTTGGCAAAGTTCCTTTGCGGTCGTTGGAATCCATTCTTAGCTTCACCTATGGCGGCGCTTCCCCGGCACTGATGGGTAAATGCGCGGAAATGGGAATCAGCCTGTCTTTTTTCTCTCCACGCGGTCGATATTACTGTTCGATTTTTGACGAAGCTGATAGAAATATTCTGTTGCGTAAAGAACAGTTTGAGATTTCAGAAGATGAGGAGAGGGCTCTGCCGATTGCCCGGAATATGATCATAGGTAAGATATTCAACGCTCGTTGGGTGATGGAACGAGCGATTCGTGATCATGGACTGAGGATTAACATAGATTTGGTGTCGCAAGCTAGCGCAGAGTTGGCTCAAAGTATAAAATCCGCAAGGAATGCAAACAGTCTCGATAAGCTTCGTGGCATTGAAGGTTTGGCGGCTAAACAATATTTTTCCGCTTATGATGAGCTGATTCTTCGCAATAAGGAGGATTTCTTCTTCGAGGATCGTTCCAGAAGACCTCCAATGGATAGTATGAATGCCCTGATGTCTTTCATCTATGTGCTGATTGAGCGAGATTGCGCGGCAGCTCTTCACGGGGTGGGGCTGGACCCCTATGCGGGATTTTTCCATGTTGACAGGCCAGGGCGTGAATCCTTGGCTCTGGACTTGATGGAGGAGCTGCGTGCTCCTCTGGGCGATAGATTTGTGCTTGCTCTTGTGAACACGGGTATCATCACAGGAAAGGATTTCGAGCATCGGGAAAATGGCGGTGTTTTTCTGAATGAAAGCGGGAAGAAGACGCTTCTTGCAGAGTGGCAGAAGAGGAAAATGGAAACGTTGACCCATCCTTTTCTCAAAGAGAAGATTCAATGGGGGTTGGTCCCCTATGCTCAAGCGCTCCTCCTTGCCCGTGTCATCCGTGGAGATTTGGATGGATATCCGTCATTTTTATGGAAGTAGAGGAATATGATGATGGTCATAGTCGCTTATGATGTGAATACGATGGAGGTTGCAGGGCAAAGGCGATTACGTAGGGTCGCGAAGGTGTGCTCAAAATTTGGTCAAAGAGTACAAAACAGCGTTTTCGAATGTGAAGTGACTCCTGCGGATTATCTTTTGCTTAAACACGATTTGTTCGAAATCATGGATGAGGAAGTGGATAGTTTAAGGTTTTATAATCTTGGGAGTAAATACTCGAATAAAATAGAATACCGAGGTGTTCAACGGCACATACCGGTGGATGGCATTATGATGATCTAAGGTTTCGGGACCAGATGGGAAGCGAAACATTACGGTTGTGCGGAGGTGAAGCTGTCATAGAAATCCTGGGATCTTCGCACCAAGTTTTAATATGAGCTAAATGGTTTTTAGTAATTGCGCCTTATTTGTCTTAGACATTTTATGACAAAAGCGTCAATTCTCTGCCTCTTATAGGTAGAATAAAGGAATAGAGATGGATTCGTGTCTTGATTTCTGAGATTATTTGTCCATTTCTGCGGTCGCTCCCCGCAAGGGGAGCGTGGATTGAAATAAATCATAAACCGGCTCACATACAACAAGGTCAAAGTCGCTCCCCGCAAGGGGAGCGTGGATTGAAATTTGAAGACATTGCGATGAACATTCCCCCCGTCCCTGTCGCTCCCCGCAAGGGGAGCGTGGATTGAAATATCGACGAAATACTCAGGTTTGTACTCATCCTGGTCGCTCCCCGCAAGGGGAGCGTGGATTGAAATAACTGATTGGATTACCAGTCCTATCATTGAAGTGGTCGCTCCCCGCAAGGGGAGCGTGGATTGAAATATGATTATTCACCTTCAATCGGTTTTATCAGCGGTCGCTCCCCGCAAGGGGAGCGTGGATTGAAATTCGTAGAATGCGAAAAGCTGCATGACAATGTTATGTCGCTCCCCGCAAGGGGAGCGTGGATTGAAATTTGTGTTATCGTATATGATTGAGCTGGGGCAGCCGTCGCTCCCCGCAAGGGGAGCGTGGATTGAAATATGACCGGATAGGAGGAAATGAAACGCCTTTGAAGTCGCTCCCCGCAAGGGGAGCGTGGATTGAAATAACAACCCGTATTTTTATAAGATAGGTTTGAAGAGTCGCTCCCCGCAAGGGGAGCGTGGATTGAAATCTCCTGATTCTCATCGTCCTTCACGTTGTTTTCATGTCGCTCCCCGCAAGGGGAGCGTGGATTGAAATACGACCCGGTGCGGGGCTTTTATCCCGCCCGGCGGTCGCTCCCCGCAAGGGGAGCGTGGATTGAAATAACTCAAATACATTATCCATGCCGAGGAACTCAGTCGCTCCCCGCAAGGGGAGCGTGGATTGAAATCCACACATTGCCGGGCCATTGGATCGCATAACCTGTCGCTCCCCGCAAGGGGAGCGTGGATTGAAATAGCACGGCGGTCTGCTTGCCGATGGCCTCCTGCAAGTCGCTCCCCGCAAGGGGAGCGTGGATTGAAATTCAACCCGGTAAACCTTCCCCACCGTGGACGGGTCGCTCCCCGCAAGGGGAGCGTGGATTGAAATAGCACGGGCGACGGGTTCGGCTTCGCCGGAAGCGGTCGCTCCCCGCAAGGGGAGCGTGGATTGAAATCCGTGCTATGGGACCAACTTGGACTGCTACTGCGGTCGCTCCCCGCAAGGGGAGCGTGGATTGAAATTGCGACTTTGTCGACGTCGCCGACTGGCTTGACGGTCGCTCCCCGCAAGGGGAGCGTGGATTGAAATTTCTGAGCGTGTCTCTTTCCGGGGTCGGCCCAGGTCGCTCCCCGCAAGGGGAGCGTGGATTGAAATCGCGACTTTGTCGACGTCGCCGACTGGCTTGACGGGTCGCTCCCCGCAAGGGGAGCGTGGATTGAAATACCCCGGTAGAAGCACGAACCATTTTTGGAACTGTCGCTCCCCGCAAGGGGAGCGTGGATTGAAATCAAGTCTCCAACCTTGTTTTATCAGACACGGTAAGTCGCTCCCCGCAAGGGGAGCGTGGATTGAAATACCACCAGCCAGCAGACGCCCATCCGGCAGGCCCGTCGCTCCCCGCAAGGGGAGCGTGGATTGAAATTTTATCACCATCCTTACCAAGCTGATACTGATGCGTCGCTCCCCGCAAGGGGAGCGTGGATTGAAATGAGCTGCTGGATGAGTGGCCGGAATCCACGATGGTCGCTCCCCGCAAGGGGAGCGTGGATTGAAATCGTCTGTTGACCGGCATGAGACAAGGGGAGATCCGTCGCTCCCCGCAAGGGGAGCGTGGATTGAAATGCCGAGACTTGGTGACCGGCCCCTGGTCGGTCTGGGTCGCTCCCCGCAAGGGGAGCGTGGATTGAAATCACACGACATTATCCAAAAAATCTGTCAAAGGACGTCGCTCCCCGCAAGGGGAGCGTGGATTGAAATCGTCTCGCTACGCATGGGGCCATATGCGAGAAAAGTCGCTCCCCGCAAGGGGAGCGTGGATTGAAATGTCCTGTCAAGAACGAGACTGTCCTGATCCAAGGTCGCTCCCCGCAAGGGGAGCGTGGATTGAAATAACGGCGAGTAACGGGCAACCCGCATGACCATGGTCGCTCCCCGCAAGGGGAGCGTGGATTGAAATGCCGAGACTTGGTGACCGGCCCCGCCAAACCCCAGTCGCTCCCCGCAAGGGGAGCGTGGATTGAAATACGTCATCCCATCGGTCGAGATCCCACACATCGGTCGCTCCCCGCAAGGGGAGCGTGGATTGAAATCTGTAAACGCATCTTAACCTCCTTGATACCTCAAGTCGCTCCCCGCAAGGGGAGCGTGGATTGAAATGGGACAAGGATGACGCCCAGGAGCGTGCTCAGGTGTCGCTCCCCGCAAGGGGAGCGTGGATTGAAATAGACCGTTGATGTCGATTTTTTCCGGCTCCACCTGTCGCTCCCCGCAAGGGGAGCGTGGATTGAAATTGTATGTTTGGCCCCTATGCATACTTTTGATGTTGTCGCTCCCCGCAAGGGGAGCGTGGATTGAAATAGAACAAATATACCGCATATTTATTCCGCATCCAGTCGCTCCCCGCAAGGGGAGCGTGGATTGAAATATCCCCGGCATCGCATACTTTTTAAAACTGTGCAGTCGCTCCCCGCAAGGGGAGCGTGGATTGAAATTCTCCCGCTCTCAAGGCAAACAGAGTGGAACGGTGTCGCTCCCCGCAAGGGGAGCGTGGATTGAAATAAAGTCCGACCTACATAAAAGACAAACTGCCACGGGTCGCTCCCCGCAAGGGGAGCGTGGATTGAAATTGAGGTGTAGGTCATAAAAATCCACCGATTGAGGTCGCTCCCCGCAAGGGGAGCGTGGATTGAAATGACGGAAGAG
Source organism: Parascardovia denticolens DSM 10105 = JCM 12538 (assembly GCF_001042675.1). Classification (NCBI taxonomy): domain Bacteria; kingdom Bacillati; phylum Actinomycetota; class Actinomycetes; order Bifidobacteriales; family Bifidobacteriaceae; genus Parascardovia; species Parascardovia denticolens. Next base: position 1,337,935 of record NZ_AP012333.1, on the reverse strand, counting down.
AAAGGGGAGCGGCTCATCACGGACGGTCGCTCCCCGCAAGGGGAGCGTGGATTGAAATAGCTCCCTATTATACACGAGGGGCAGGCTTTTCGGTCGCTCCCCGCAAGGGGAGCGTGGATTGAAATCAATATCCTTCTTTTCCGGCCCTCTTGAGCAGGGGTCGCTCCCCGCAAGGGGAGCGTGGATTGAAATACATCCCTCAATGGATTGCTCCGGATAGCCGGTGGTCGCTCCCCGCAAGGGGAGCGTGGATTGAAATAGCGTGAATATTGATACTGTCCTCGTTGTTATCAGTCGCTCCCCGCAAGGGGAGCGTGGATTGAAATCCCACTCGCCGGGCTCTCTATCGCAACTTTTTAGTCGCTCCCCGCAAGGGGAGCGTGGATTGAAATCCCGACGACGAGGCGACCGGGCCGACGCGGCGAAGTCGCTCCCCGCAAGGGGAGCGTGGATTGAAATGACCATTACGGACCATAGTCGCCAGGCTGATGGGTCGCTCCCCGCAAGGGGAGCGTGGATTGAAATGGTAAAAACTAACCAGAAAGGACACCTACCATGGGTCGCTCCCCGCAAGGGGAGCGTGGATTGAAATCTTGCTTGGCCAACCAGGCCTCCAGGTCGGCGATGGTCGCTCCCCGCAAGGGGAGCGTGGATTGAAATGTCGAGGTCCCATGCTTTGTCGCCTATCATACGTGTCGCTCCCCGCAAGGGGAGCGTGGATTGAAATTGCCATCCTCCTTAGTAGCTTATCTGATCATATCGTCGCTCCCCGCAAGGGGAGCGTGGATTGAAATATGACACCCACCGGCCGCATCCTCGTCATCAACAGTCGCTCCCCGCAAGGGGAGCGTGGATTGAAATGGTACATGCTTAATAATCTAAGTTACATTTGCGGTCGCTCCCCGCAAGGGGAGCGTGGATTGAAATAGAATAAATATACCGCATATTTATTCCGCATCCAGTCGCTCCCCGCAAGGGGAGCGTGGATTGAAATTGGCTGACGGCACGCCCGTTCTCTGCCATGATGGTCGCTCCCCGCAAGGGGAGCGTGGATTGAAATAACGGTTCGTCCTGCATTTCACGGAAACGGAGTGTCGCTCCCCGCAAGGGGAGCGTGGATTGAAATTATGGTAATAAGGATGATTGGAAGACGCTCTTCGTCGCTCCCCGCAAGGGGAGCGTGGATTGAAATACACCCCTTAATGGATTGCTCCGGATAGCCGGGTCGCTCCCCGCAAGGGGAGCGTGGATTGAAATTGGACCGGGGAGGGGAGCAAGCTCACCTTGATTGGTCGCTCCCCGCAAGGGGAGCGTGGATTGAAATCCTTCGCTGGTGGAGTCGTCGACATCCGTCTTGGTCGCTCCCCGCAAGGGGAGCGTGGATTGAAATCGCGAAAAGGTCATCGCTGACTTGGAATCCTGGGTCGCTCCCCGCAAGGGGAGCGTGGATTGAAATAGAAATGTAACATATGCTACACAGAATGGCGTGAGTCGCTCCCCGCAAGGGGAGCGTGGATTGAAATACCCGGCGCACCTTCCTGCCGCAGGACGGGCAGTAGTCGCTCCCCGCAAGGGGAGCGTGGATTGAAATAATCCCCGGAGGCGGGTCTCGTCAATCCTCCGCGTCGCTCCCCGCAAGGGGAGCGTGGATTGAAATGTCTCGCGTAGTCGACGCTGTGGTTGCTTTTGAGGTCGCTCCCCGCAAGGGGAGCGTGGATTGAAATTTGACCAGAAGCCTGGTCTTGGCGTCGACGTTAGTCGCTCCCCGCAAGGGGAGCGTGGATTGAAATGCCCACTGGTCGCAGGTCAGCTCCAGCCTGTCTGTCGCTCCCCGCAAGGGGAGCGTGGATTGAAATATCCAAGCCAAACTGATAAATCGGTTATCCGGAGTGTCGCTCCCCGCAAGGGGAGCGTGGATTGAAATTTGAGAAGCAACGCCACGGCGTACGGCAATGCGCTGGTCGCTCCCCGCAAGGGGAGCGTGGATTGAAATGCCAACCACCTCGGCGTCAACAAGAACAGCGTGTGGTCGCTCCCCGCAAGGGGAGCGTGGATTGAAATTCCGCTGTCCCCGCCGCCGGGTTGGAGTCGGAGGTCGCTCCCCGCAAGGGGAGCGTGGATTGAAATAGATTGAAGGTCGCCGTATTCCCATACGGGCGCACGTCGCTCCCCGCAAGGGGAGCGTGGATTGAAATGAGGTGGCTGTCTGCGAGGCCGAGGTGGGTGACGGTCGCTCCCCGCAAGGGGAGCGTGGATTGAAATGACGGGAACAGCCTCAACAGCGTGAACCCCGACGGGTCGCTCCCCGCAAGGGGAGCGTGGATTGAAATCGATACTCGCAGTAGCACCGGTGCTCCCTGTCGATGTCGCTCCCCGCAAGGGGAGCGTGGATTGAAATTGATTGATTGATAGTTCTATTATAACACTATCCCGTCGCTCCCCGCAAGGGGAGCGTGGATTGAAATCTTGACCGGCCGTCACGCGGAGGTGAAGTTCCCTGTCGCTCCCCGCAAGGGGAGCGTGGATTGAAATCTCGACATCCTCACCTGGATGAAAGCACCCCGCCAGTCGCTCCCCGCAAGGGGAGCGTGGATTGAAATCCTTTGGGAAGGAACATCAAGGATGGGAGCCTGAGTCGCTCCCCGCAAGGGGAGCGTGGATTGAAATAAGTCCTGGTCGTTTTTACTTTTCACGTCGCCGGTCGCTCCCCGCAAGGGGAGCGTGGATTGAAATTGTGTTCACAGCACCGGAAACGTCGGCCCACCCGGTCGCTCCCCGCAAGGGGAGCGTGGATTGAAATCTCATCGACTACTGCCGGAACCTGAAGCCCCTCTGTCGCTCCCCGCAAGGGGAGCGTGGATTGAAATACCCACACGCTCCACACGTACGTGTCGGCCGCCAGTCGCTCCCCGCAAGGGGAGCGTGGATTGAAATAACCCCGCCACCAGACGGTTCAGCCGGCCCACCGGTCGCTCCCCGCAAGGGGAGCGTGGATTGAAATGGATTCCTGATATGGTTTTTCGCCGTCAGATAGGGTCGCTCCCCGCAAGGGGAGCGTGGATTGAAATACTCCAACTTTTGAAAGGAAGTCGAAGATGTCTGGTCGCTCCCCGCAAGGGGAGCGTGGATTGAAATAACGCCGACAAGCGCACCCCCATCCTCGCTACGGGTCGCTCCCCGCAAGGGGAGCGTGGATTGAAATACCTTGCCGGGGTCGGTGTAATGCTCCTGGAGGGTCGCTCCCCGCAAGGGGAGCGTGGATTGGAACCTGATGCTGATGACTATGTGGCTAGTGTCATGATGGATTTTTTCACAATGGATAGATTAAAAATGTCAGTCCTCCAGTGATTGATCGTTTCTGCTGGGTACGATTCTGATTCGCATAAATCATGTCAAGGGGTCTTATCCTAATTCAGCAGATAGATTGGAGCTTATCTGAAGGCTTACTGTTGGCTTACGAGCAGTTTCGGTGAATCTGCATAGAAACCAGACGTTCTCTTTTATACTCTTCTGCATTTTTTTACAGTGCTGGTAAGAGATGCGAGACTTGCACAACAGTTATGGTCGGGAAAGCTAGTCGGAGATGGTGCCGAGTCATGTCGTACGCTGAGAAATTCAGACAAAGATTAGCAGCTAGTAAGATTCAAAATAGGCACAGAGAAAATGGCATGGTGAACGAAATAATCAGCGTGTCAATCATCCAGTCCGTAGGACTCACTGGTGATATCTCACATTAACAGAAACGCTATCGACTTGTTGAATCAGCATGCGAAGGCTGGCATCGTGGATGGGACGCGGATTATATGATGCGCATGTCCTTATTCTGCTGGTAGGGCATATGCACTCCCTACGAATTAAGCTCGCGATGCCGGTCAGCAAGCCCAGGCGTTTCACTCAATCCAACACTGTATTCACTGGCACGGGACACTCCAATCCGATATAGGCACGCTATTGGATTATTCAACGCTAGTCGTCTGGCCTGCAACCTCATCTAAATGTGAAAACATGATATGTCCCTCAAGCTCATTGGATCAGTCACTAGGCTTCACTGCTGGGACCCCTGCGAGGGGTTTATTCCAGTGCTGGATCCTATTTCAGGATTTCTAAAATTTCGTAATGCCGGGATATCGGCATGGCTATGGAGCATAAGGTTCTCGCTAACCAACCATAAGACTAGAACGTAAGAACAAAGTCTTCCTGGCGCTTTTCACTATCCCAGCGGCGCCTATGCGATCATGGCGTAACTGGTTCAGCTCTTACCTGAATTTACTTTCCGATTTGACAAGTCGGCATGAAGGCGTACAATCACTCAAGGTTTCCGGTTCACGTCTGCCACTGGGGCATGGCGACCCGGTTCCCTGAGTTCCCTAGGAGATCATATGAAAAAGGATATCCATCCCGAGTACGTGCCCACTGAGGTCGTATGCTCTTGCGGCAATCACTTCGTTACCCGCTCCACCGAGAAGTCCGGTCACATGACCGTTGACGTGTGCTCTAACTGCCACCCCTTCTACACTGGTAAGCAGAAGATCCTTGACACCGGTGGCCGCGTGGCTCGTTTCGAAGCCCGTTATGGCAAGAAGAACAAGTAGCCAGACTTTTCAACGCCAGTTTTCAGCATGCCCGTCATGTTTGGGACTGGCGTTTTCTTTATTCGCTGAAGCGGTTTGACAGAAGCCGGATGAAAACAGTCTGATAAAAGCAGTGTAATAAAAACGGCTCGATAAAACATCGAGATGATACAAGGGATATGCAGGTCTCGCGAAAGCGCAGGATTTGCGGATTGAAGGACGGCAGATGGCAACAGCCGATGATTTTCCAGCAGCGCGAATGGCTTTGGATGAATACCATGAGATCGAGAGGCAGATGAGCCAGCCCGAGGTCGCCTCTGATCCGGACAAGATCCGCAAACTGGGTCGGAGACATGCCGAACTGGGGCAGATCGTCTCCGCCTATGAGTCTTACAGGCAGATTCGCGATGACCTGGAAGCCGCTCAGGAGTTCGCCTCCGAGGATGAAAGCTTCGCCCAGGAGGCCCAGAGGCTGGAGGCCGACCTGCCTGAGGCGGCCGAGAAGCTGCGCACCGCCCTTATCCCTCGCGACCCCGATGACGCCCGCGACACCATCATGGAGATCAAAGCCGGGGCCGGTGGGGAAGAGGCCGCCCTCTTCGCCGGAGACCTCCTGCGTATGTACACCCGTTACGCCGAAAAGCGCAGCTGGTCCACCGAGATCATGTCCCAGAACATGACCGAGCTGGGCGGGGTCAAAGACATCCAGATCGCCTTCCGCAGCAAGGGGGTCGTGGCCCCGGCCGACGGGGTCTGGGCTTCTCTCAAATACGAAGGCGGGGTCCACCGGGTGCAGCGCATTCCCGTGACCGAATCCCAAGGCCGCATTCAGACCTCCGCTGCCGGGGTCATCGTCTTTCCTGAGGCTGACGATGACGATGACGAGATCGAGGTCGATCCCAAGGATTTGAAGATTGACATCTTCATGTCTTCCGGCCCTGGCGGACAGTCGGTCAACACCACCTATTCGGCCGTTCGCATGACCCATATCCCCACTGGGATCGTGGTCAGCATGCAGGACGAAAAATCTCAGATCCAGAACCGCCAGGCGGCCTTGCGCGTGCTCAAATCCCGCCTTCTGGCCATGAAACACGAGGAAGAGGCCCAGGAAGCCGCCGATATGCGCCACTCCCAGGTTCGCTCTTTGGACCGGTCGGAGCGCATCCGTACTTATAACTTCCCTGAGAACCGCATCGTGGACCATCGCACCAATTACAAGGCTTATAACCTGGACGCCGTTCTGGATGGCGATTTGCAGGCCGTCATCGATTCCGATATCAAGGCCGACGAAGAGGCTCGCCTGGCCAGCCAGAACAAGCAAGACTAGGTCGGAGGCAGGATAGGCCGCATGAAGCCGACCCGCTTGTTTGCCCCAACCGGATACCCGGATAGGGAATACCCGGGGAAAGGAATAAATGTCTAGGAAGGGAATACTCAGAAAGAGAATCCCCAGAAAGAGTAGGCCTGCATGGATTTTACTCTACTGACGCCGGTCCGTCAGGTCATCGACTCCATCAGCGGCTGTCTGTCCGAGGCCGGCATTGAACAGGCGGATAACGACGCCGCGATTCTGATCGCCTACAGTTTCGGCGTCAGCAAATCGGACGTGACTTTGGCCTCCATCATGGGCGGCAGTTTGGGCGACCTCAAATCCGCCGGGCATTGCTTCGTCGCCTTGCCGGCCGGGTCCGAGGGCTCCCTCCAAGGCAAAAGGGCCTTTTTGCAGGACCTGCAGGAGAGGGTCGGTCGGCGGGCCGCAAGGGAACCTTTGCAATACATCATAGGCAAGGCCCCTTTCCGTTACCTGACGGTGGCCGTCGGTCCCGGGGTCTTCATTCCCCGGCAGGAAACGGAGACCTTGGTCCAGATTGGCTTGGACTGGGTGGACGAACAAGCGATCGACGCCCCGGTCATCCTGGACCTGTGCGCCGGCAGCGGGGTGGTGGGCCTGGCGGCCGTCACCGAACTGCAAGCCCGCAAGGCCCAAGTCTACGCGGTGGAAATCGATGATCAGGCCATCGCCTGGACCAGGAAAAACCGGGACCAGATCCTCTGGTCCCGACCGGAGTTGAAATCCCGTTATCAGCTCGTTCAAGCGGACGCTTCTTCGCCTCAGACCTTGGCTCAGCTCGATGACCAGGCTGACCTGGTTCTGACGAACCCGCCTTACGTCCCTCTCACCCAGATCCCTCAGCAGCCGGAAGTGCGCGATTACGACCCTGATGTGGCCCTCTACGGAGGCTCGGACGATGGTCTGGTCATCCCGGAGAAGATCGTCCGCCGGGCGGCGGCCTTCCTGCGGCCTGGCGGCCTGCTGGTCATGGAACACGACAGCTCCCAGTCCCACGCCCTGGTCTCTTTCGCTACATCCGTCGGCTTCTCCCAGGCCCATACAGCCCCGGACCTGACCGGGCGGGACCGCTTCCTGGTCGCCGACAAGGCCGAGGGTTAGCCCTCGTCATACCAGATGAATGCAGACGCTTTGCGGGGGGAAGGTCACCCGGAAGATGGACGGGCGTCGGCCGTACCCATCGGTCCTTTCTTCCGGCCGACTCTCCACCTCAGGTTCGCCTCCGATGCTCAGGAGCAGTTTGTGCCGCCTGGGCCTGGGAAACTCGAAGGTCACTGTTTCCGCCTTCCTGCCGGGGTTGATGCAGACCGAAATGTCGTCCTGCCCTTCCGGGTCCTTCCTCAGATAGGTCAGAGAGCGCAGGCCGGATTCGGCGTTGATGACCTCCCAGTCCGAAGTCGACCGGAGGGCGGGGTAGCGGTGCCGCAAGGCCAGCAGCTTCCTGACGAAGTTCAGGAGGGAATCGGGATCGTCCCGCTCGGCCGCCGCGCTGATCCCATCATCCTGCTCGTCCACGGGCAGGTAGAGGTCCTGGGGATCCGCCTGGGAGAATCCGCAGGTGGGGTTGGTCCGGGGGTCATAAGAGGTCCACTGCATGGGGGTCCGCGACCCGGTCCGGCCGTAGCCGCCTTCTTTGGTGGGCAGATTCCGGTAATGCAGGCCCAGCTCGTCCCCGTAATAAAGGAAGGGGACCCCTGGCATGGTGAAGATCATGGCATAGGCCAGTTTGATCTCCTCCGGCCGCAAGCGGGGGGCGATGCGGGGCGTGTCGTGGTTGCAGGTGATGAAGCTGAAGCTGCCGTCTTTGTTGATTTGCTTGCCGCCGGTGTATTGAGGCAGATAGTCGTTAAGGAAATCGATGGGGGAGGAGGGGGAATCGGCGTTGAAATAGCTGAGGTCCGACTCGCGGACCAGGGTGGAGTCGGTGTTTCTCAGGAGTCGGTTATATCCGTTCGGCTTGTCCCAACGCCAATCCAGATAGAAATCCATATCGAAACCGGCTTTGAAGGAGAGCCAGGGCCGTCCCCATTCGGAGACGAAGGCGGCGGCGGGGAAGTCCTTCTTGATGGGGGCGAAGATCCGTTTCCAAGCCTCGATGGTGTAGGTTTTGTCGTCCCCGTCGAACTTGACCAGGGAATCGGCCATGTCCACGCGGAAACCATCGCAGCCGCGGGAGAGCCAGTAGCGGATCACCTCGCTCATGGCCTCTTCCGTCCTGCGGGCCGGTTCGCTTCCGGCCATCCACTGCCAGGGCTTGTCCGGATGGGCGTAACCGTAGTTCAGCGCCGGTTGGCATTTGAAGAAATTCAGGACGTAAGCCCCGTCGCGCTCGCTCTCGCCGGCGATGAAAGGCTGGCCTTGCGGGGCTTCGAAGGCGGATCGGGTCCAGATGTAGCGGTCGGAGAAGCTGCCACGGGCGGCTTCGCTGCTGGCCTTGAACCAGGGATGCTCTTCGCTCGTATGGCCGGGAACCAGGTCCAGAAGCACATGCATGCCTTTTTCGTGGGCTTGGCCGAAGAGATCGATCAGGTCTTTATTGGTCCCGTAGCGCGGGGCCACCTTGGTATAGTCCCGGATGTCGTAGCCGGCGTCCTTGAAAGGGGAGTCGAAGCAGGGGTTGATCCACAAGGCGTTGCAGCCCAGGTCCCGGATATAGTCCAGCTTGACGCTGATGCCCGGGATGTCGCCGATTCCGTCCCCATTGGAATCATAAAAACTTTGCGGGTAGATTTCATAGAAGACGGCGTCTTCCAACCACTGTTTCGCCTCGTTGCTCATAGGCTGGATTCTAAGCCGGTCAAGCTACAAAGGAAGGTCTGGGAAGGGATTGATCGTGTTGCTCCCTGAAAACAGGCGTGTCGTTCCTTGAGAAAAGGAGGAGGCATTTGTTATTCTGGTTTAGAACGTTCAAAATCAGCCATTGACGACTGGCCATTGAGCGTGAAGGAAAAAGAATCCCGCATTGTTATGGGATACATAAGGAGAGTTACTTATGAAAAAACTCACTAAGGTAATTAGCATCGTCGCTGCGTCTGCCATGATGTTCGGCCTGTCCGCCTGCGGTAGCAGCAGCAGCGGTTCTTCTACCTCTGGTGGCGCCGTCACTTTGACTGTATGGGGTCCTCAGGAGGATCAGGCGAAGAGCACCTCCTGGCTGCAGACCATGGAGAAGAAGTTCGCTTCTGAGAATTCCGGCACCAAGTTCACTTGGAAGAACGTCGTCGTCCCCGAAGGTGACGCCTCCAAGAAGGTGAAGACCGATGCCAAGGCGGCCGCCGATGTCTACATGTTCGCCAACGATCAGCTGGGAGACCTCCTCAAGGCCAACGCCATCGCAGAATTGTCCGATGACGCCGCCAAGCAGGTCAAGGAGCAGAACAGCGATTCCATGATCCAGTCCGTCACCGGCACCGATGGAAAACTCTACGGCGTTCCTTTCACTGGCAACACCTGGTTCATGTACTACAACAAGTCTAAATTCTCCTCCAGCGACATCAAGAACCTCGACACCATGCTTTCCAAGGGTAAGGTGACCTTCCCCATCTCCAATTCCTGGTACCTGCCCGCCTTCTACCTGGGCGTGGGTGGCAGCTCCCTGTTCGGATCCAAGGGCTCCGATGCCAAGGCCGGCGTCAACTTCGCCAAGGCGGCTTCTGTGACCGCTTACCTGACCAAGCTGGTCGCCAACCCCAACTTCGCCGATGATTCCAATGGCTCCGGTCTGGCCGCCGTTCAGAGCGGCAAAGCCGACGCCTTCTTCTCCGGCACCTGGGATTCCGAGAACGCCAAGAAGGCCTTGGGCGACAACTACGCCGCCGCCCCTGCCCCGACTTACACCTTGGACGGCAAGTCCGTGCAGATCAAGCCCTTCTCCGGCTCTAAGGCCATCGCGGCCAACCCGAACTCCAAGTCCCCTGAATGGGCTTCCAAATTCGCCGCCTTCCTTGGTTCCAAGGACGCTCAGCAGGAACACTTCAAGATGCGTGGCATCGTTCCTTCCGACAAGACCCTGGCCGAGGATTCTTCCGTGAAGGCTGATGTGGCCGCCGTGGCTCAGATCAACACCGTGTCCGACATCTCCGTCAATCAGCCCATCATCTCCGAGATGAGCATCTTCTGGACTCCTTGCGAGACCTTCGGCAAGTCCCTGGCCAACAAGTCCGTCAACAGCGGCAACGGCGCGGACAAGACCACCGCTTGGTTGAACTCCTACAAGAAGTAGCTTTCTCCGCGGGCATGCCTTCGGTAGGGCCTCGGAGAGGAGAATAGTCCTCTCGGCGGCCCCGCCGAGCGATGACAAGTGCAAGGGGCGCCCGCGGCCGCTTGGCTGTTGGCGCCCCTTCCGTTAATTATCGGCTTATAAATTTCCACCCTCAAAGGAGGTGGGTTGTGACTACAGCTGCTCAAGCTCCTTCCGCAGTGAAGAGCAAGAAAAGAAAAGCAGTCAGTAAAGATTACGTCGCGCCCTCCCGCTTCTCCTTCGCGCATGCGTTGAAGAAGGGCAGCGTGATCGCCAAGCTTTCATTCTTCGTTCTCGGTCTCGGCAACCTGGTCCACAAGCAGATCGTCAAAGGCCTGGCCTTCCTGGCCATCGAGGTCTTTTTCATCTGGTTCATGGTGGCCAACGGCGCCCACAATCTCTCCCAACTGACCAAGCTGGGCAGTGGCAAGCAGGTCAAGGTCAAGGTCAACGGTTTCTGGGTCTACAAGAACCCCGATCCCTCCGTGGAGGTCCTCCTTTACGGCGTGATCACCGTCGTCCTGGTCCTCCTGTTCATCTGGGTCATGTCCCTGGCCATGTCCTCCGCCTACAAGGCCGAAGTCCTGGCCAAAGAGCGGGGACACGCCCCGACCATCGTCGAGGACTTCAAGTCCTTGGCCAACGAGAACGCTTCTACTTCCATGATGTTCCTGCCTACCCTGGGCATCTTCATCTTCACCATCCTGCCCTTGATCTTCATGATCTCCATGGCTTTCACCAATTATGACGCCGATCATGTGGATCAGTTCAGCTGGACCGGTTTCGCCGCCTTCAAGCAGGTCTTCTCCAGCACAGGCTCCACGGTCAACGCCTCGCTCTTCTTCAGCGTCCTGGCCTGGACCCTGATCTGGGCCTTCTTCGCCACCTTCCTCAACTACTTCCTGGGCCTGTTCATGGCCATGCTCATCAACAGGAAGACGACGAGACTCAAGGGCTTCTGGCGCGCCATCTTCTCCATGTCGATCGCCGTTCCTCAGTTCGTCTCCCTGTTGGTCATGCGTACCATGCTCCAGCGGGATGGGGCCATCAACCGGCTTCTGGAGAGCTGGGGCTGGATCAATGGTCCCCTGCCTTGGCTGTCCGACCCGACATGGGCCCGCGTGACCGTCATCGTCATCAATCTGTGGGTGGGCATCCCCTTCACCATCATGCAGGTGACCGGCATCCTCCAGAATATCCCCGCCGACCTGTACGAGGCGGCCAAGATCGATGGAGCCAACTGGTGGCAGATCTTCCGCAAGATCACCATGCCTTACCTCTTCTTCGTGATGACCCCTTATCTGATCACCACCTTCATGGGCAACGTCAACAACTTCAACGTCATCTACCTGCTGACCAACGGCGATCCGACGCCGGTCGGCGCTTCGGCCGGAAAGACCGACCTTCTGGTGACCTGGCTTTACAAGTTGACCGTGGATAAGCAGAATTACAGCCTCGGCGCGGTGATTGGTATCATGACCTTCATCGTCCTGGCGGTGGTGTCTTTGATCACCTATCGTAACTCCGGCTCCTACAAGAATGAGGAGGGATTCCAGTGAGTGACGTGCAAACTGAGCCGGGCTTCGACCAGGCCGCTCACCAGACTGGCCAGGTGGCCGAACAGACTGCCGGACGCGCGAAGGAAGCGGTCGCAGGCCGCGCGGCCGAAGACCCATCCCTCGCTTACCGTAACAGGGCGGAAGGCCTGAAGAACCAGAAGACCCGCAGGGTGGTTGCTGACGTCCTCACCCACCTCTTCCTGGCCATCATGGCCGTCATCTGGATTCTGCCCATCGTCTGGGTCTTGCTTGAGTCCTTCAACAAGGAACAAGGCGCTTACCAAAACACCTTCTTCCCGACTCACTACACCTTCGACAACTATGTGAAGCTCTTCACGGAGACGGATGTCATGAACTTCCCCCAGATGTTCATGAACACCTTCATCATCGCTGTCTTCGTCTGCCTGATCAGCATGTTCTTCGTGCTCTCGGTGGCCTTCTGCATGAGCCGTCTGCGCTTCCACTTCCGCAAGACCTTCATGAACATCGCCCTGATTCTGGGCATGTTCCCATCCATCATGGCCGTAGTTGCCATCTACTTCATCCTCAAGGCCATGGGGCTGACCGGTTCTTCGACCACGATCATCGCTTTGATCATCGTCTACTCGGCCGGCTCCGGCGCGGGCTTCTACGTGATGAAGGGCTACATGGACACCATCCCCGCCTCCTTGGACGAAGCCGCCTATCTGGATGGCTGCACTCGTTGGCAGGTTTTCTGGAAGATCATCGTCCCCATCTGCAAGCCCATGATCGTCTATCAGGCCATCACCGGCTTCCTGACTCCCTGGCTCGACTTCGTGATGGCAGGTGTGATCGCCCGTGACCAGCGCGGATGGACCGTGGCCCTGGGGCTGTGGAACATGTTGCAGAAGGAATACATCTACCAGTGGTACACCCGCTTCGCCGCGGGCGCCGTCTGCGTCTCCATCCCGATCGCCATCCTCTTCATCGTCATGCAGCGCTTCTATCAGGAAGCCATGGCTGGCTCTGTCAAGGGCTGATCGGTTTGGCTGACGGGAGGACTCGGCCGGCCGTTTCGTTTTCGCGTTCGCGCGGTCGGCCGGGATCCTTCCCGAGGAAGATGGACTCATGACTTATTCTTATGCCCTTTTCGACCTCTATGGGACTTTGGTGGACATCCGCACCGACGAAGGCGACCCCGGCCTGTGGGAGGACTTTCACCGCTATCTGGCCGACCGGCTCACTGGTTGGCCCGGGGGCCACGCGAAGCCGCCTGCTTTGGCGTCCGCATCCGCTTTGGAAGACAAACTGAAGATGAGGCAGAGAGAGGAGCTGGCCCATCGGGAGGCTTCCGACCCGTCGGTGGACACCGAGGAAATCGAGATCGACCTGGAGCCGGTCTACAGGAAAACCTTGGCTGATTTCGGATTCGATGTAGGGCCAGGTCGTGAGGAGCGGGAGATACACAGCCTGATCGCGGACGCGGCCGTCTTCTTCCGCCGCCGGTCTCGTTCGAAGTTGGCGGTCTTTCCTCAAGCCGTCGACCTCCTCGCGCGATTGAGGCAAGAGGGGGTGATGACCATCCTGGCTTCCAACGCCCAGCTTCTTTTCACCGAGCAGGAGATGGAACCGCTCAAAGATTCCTTTGACCAGATCTTCCTCTCCTCACAGGTCGGCTTCAAGAAGCCATCCCCCCGCTTCTTCAGCCGCATCCTCGACTCCTTGTCTTTATCGGAAAGTGGCTCGGACAGGTCGGAAAATCGCTCCGATAGGCTGGGAAGCGGTCCTGGCCGCCGAGAGACGGCCAGCCGGGCTATCGCGGCCAGTCGGGCGGTCATGGTAGGCAACGAAGTGGGCTGCGATATCCTGGGAGCCAGGGGAGTAGGGGTGGACGGGATTCTCCTGCGGACTGGAACCATCCCCGAGCTCTCACGGGAAGAGGGGTCTTCCCGGGCCGTGCTTTGTCTGGATGGGGCCGATTACCCGGCCGTTTTCGAATTCATCACGGGGAAGAGCTGGTGAGGGCGGATGCCTGATGCCCACACCAGTAGTAACATTCATTCAGGTCATTTGTCAATCCAACCAAATTTCAGTCTCGGAATTTCAGTTAGGCCAGATTCTGTGGTTTCGAGACAAGGAGCGCCATGCCGATGAGTAGCGAGCCGAAAAAGCGGAAGGGCCGCATCCATAAAGGCAACAGCGATTTCCGTCTCAGCCTTTTCGTGGTCCTCTTCATGGCCTTGTCGATGGTCGCCACGGTCATGGTCGGCAACGACGGCCTGACCTTAGGGAAGATCCCCATGCCCGTCCTGACGGTGGCCGTCCTGTGCGAGGCCGCCTCCTGGATGGCCCTGCCCCTGGTGGCCTGGCTTTTCCTGGACCATTACGAGAATTGGGGGCTCAAACCTCGTTACGTGGGCTTCCTCCTGGCTCTGGGGCTGATTTGCGAGCCTCTTTACGATTATGTGTCTTCAGGCACTTGGGTCGATTTGCGCAGCCAGAACCCGGTTCTGGCCTTGGCCGTCTGCGCCTTCGTCCTCGCCATCTGGGACTGGCTCGGACGCTTCGAATCCTTCACCCGCTGGATCTGGCGGATCATCGCCGTCATCATCGGCTTGACCTGGATCTTCGTCTTCCGTCTGGGCTTCCGTCAGGAGCTCCTCTACCAGGGGATCAGCCTGCTGGGCTTTGTCCTCATCTTCCGCGCCTTGGGGGATAAAGAGAACACCATGACTTACGCGGCTGGCGTGTGGGGCGCCTTGGGCATGCTCATGCCCGGCATCGGAGTCCTCTTCATCCACGCTCGCAACGACGAGGAGTGCTATCCTCATCCTTTCTTCCGATGGATGCTTTTCTTCGCCTACCCGCTGTTGCTTGTGGCCTTCGCCCTCATCCGTTTCGCCATGTGAGATTTCCTCTGGCGCTTCAAAACTCGTTCCGCTTGCTGGAAAATTCGCCGCCACGCCAATGTTTACGGCAATTAGAACGTGTGTATAATGAAATGGATATATAAGGCTCAAAGTAGAGTGGAGGATTTCATGATTACCATGACAGGAAAGTCGATTAGAAAGTGGTGGGCCTTATTCACCCTTCCCACTTTCGTGGCTTTCATAATAGGATTCGTCGCGCCTTTTCTCATCGGCGTTTGGCTGAGCTTCTGTGATTTCACCACTATCACCGATGCAACTTTCGTGGGGGCGTCGAACTACCAACACATTTGGGACGACGGGACTTTTCTGCATTCCCTCCTATTCACCGTGGCTTTCACCATCGTGACGACCATCATCATCAACATCCTGGCTTTCGCCGTGGCCTATATGTTCACTAAGGCCATGAAGGGGGCCACCATCTTCCGCTCGGTCTTCTTCATGCCCAACCTGATTGGCGGCATCATCCTGGGCTGGATTTGGCAGATCATCATCAACGGTATTCTGTCAAACTGGGGCAAATCCCTGACCTATTCGGCCAAATACGGATTCTGGGGCTTGGTGATCCTCGTCTGCTGGCAGCAAATCGGCTACATGATGGTCGTCTACATCGCTGGGCTGCAAAGCTTGCCGACCGACGTGCTGGAAGCGGCTCAAGTGGATGGGGCCAGCCCCTCGCAGACCATGTTCAAGGTCATCATTCCCTTGATGATGCCTAGCATCACGGTTTGCACCTTCCTGACAGTCACAAACGGATTCAAGCTGTATGACCAGAATCTGGCCCTGACCGCCGGGAACCCCGCTCATCAAAGCGAAATGCTGGCTCTGAACATCTTCAACACCTTCTATGGTCGTGTAGGTTTTGAAGGCGTAGGGCAGGCCAAGGCCGTGATTTTCTTCATCATCGTGGCCGTCATCGCTCTCATCCAAAACCGTCTGACCACCAGCAAGGAGGTGCTGGCATGAATCAGAAAGTCAAGCATGAGCCCCTCTGGGTGACCATTTTCACGCTGATTTCCCTCTTGTGGGTTTTCCCCATAGTCATCATTCTCTATAACTCTTTCAAATCCAAGACCTACATTTCCTCGGTCTATACCTTCCAGCTGCCCAACGCCAAATCCTTTGTCGGCATGGCCAACTACACGACTGGAATAGATGCGACCAATTTCTGGTCCGTCTTCTGGTGGACCGTGGTAGTGACCGTCGGATCAGTCCTGCTCATTCTCCTGTGCACCAGCATGTGCGCCTGGTGGATCGTACGTGTCAACAACTGGTTCGCCAAGTTCATCTACGTCCTCTTCCTCTTCAATATGATCGTCCCTTTCCAGATGGTCATGTTCCCCCTGTCCAAGATCTCCGACAGCCTGGGGCTGAACACACCCTGGGGGCTGTGGGTCATTTACCTCGGTTTCGGCGCAGGTCTGGCCGTCTTCATGTTCACGGGTGTGATCAAGGGACTGCCCGCCTCCATTGAGGAAGCGGCCATGATCGATGGAGCCAGCGTTCCTTACACCTTCTTCCGAATCGTGATTCCGCTCATGCGGCCCAGCATCATTTCCGTGGCGATCTTGCAGACCATGTGGATTTGGAACGACTATCTGCTTCCTTATCTGACTTTGGATCTGAACAAGTACAAGACCATTTCCATCGCCGTCCAGTATCTTAAGGGCGGTTATGGGTCCGTTGACATGGGTTCCATGATGGCCTGCCTGGTTCTGGCCATCATCCCCATCATCGTCTTCTACCTGATTTGCCAGAAATACATCATTTCCGGTGTAATCGCAGGGGCAGTCAAGGGCTGAGCGAGTCGTCCGGCTGTCGGTAAGCGGCAGCCGGACGACCTGAAAAAGAAGAGGTCAAGTTTGTTTTCCTCCGAGTATGGATTACGACACGAGGGTTTGAACGTTCAAATAAATAAGTGTAGGATTGGATGCCGTATGGTGGCAAGGATCCATCATGCGGCATTCAATCCTGACAGGGAAGGCGGAAAGGTAGGAAGAAAGATAACGACCATAAAGTCGTCGGCTTTCCCTAGCCCCGGCCTTTCTCTGAGGAAACAATGAAATGGTTCCTGATTTGTCGGAATCATCGTTACGGTCTGACAAGGCAGGAGCCATAGAAGATGATTCATAAAAAAAGGAAAGGTTCGATGATGAATCGTGCAGTAACGAGGATCGTGGGTGCTGTAGCCGCATCCGTATTGGCGCTGGGCGGGTTGGCCGCCTGCGGAAGCTCAGGCAGCTCCAATGGCAAGGGTCAGGTCTACTACCTCAATTTCAAGCCGGAAGCGGCTGATGCATGGAAGAAGATCGCCGCTGAATATACCAAGGAGACAGGCGTTCAGGTGACTGTCCAGACCGCGGCCGCCAATACTTATGAGCAGACCCTGAAGTCCGAGATGGCCAAATCCAACGCCCCTACGCTCTTCCAAGTCAACGGTCCCGTCGGCCTGTCCACTTGGAACAAATACGCTTCCGACATGAGCGGCACCTATGTCTATAAAAACCTGCAGAATGCGGATTTGGCGCTCAAACAGGATGGGGTGGTCAAGGGCGTGCCTTACTCCATGGAAACCTACGGCATCATCTATAACAAGTCTTTGCTCAACAAGTACTTCGGTGAATCCTGGGCGACAGTCAAGTCTATGGATCAGCTCAACTCTTTCGCTAAGCTGAAGACCGTGGCTGATGAGATCCAGGCTCACAAGTCCGGTTTGGGCGTTTCCGGAGCTTTCACTTCCGCCGGTTTCGATTCCAGCTCCGACTGGCGTTTCAAGACCCACCTGGCCAATATGCCTCTTTACTTCGAGATGCAGGCCGACCACGTCACCGGTCAGCCAAAGACCGTCAAGGGGACTTACCTGAAAGCCTACAAGAACATCTTCGATCTCTATCTGACCGATTCCACTACCCCTCGCACCCAGCTTTCCTCCAAGACCGCTGATGACGCCACCTCCGAGTTCGCCACTGACAAGGCCGTCTTCTACCAGAACGGTACCTGGGCTTGGACCGACCTCAAAAAAGCCGGCTTCAAGGCCAGCGACATCAGCATGATGCCTCTGTATATCGGTGTTGGCAATGAGGCCAAGCAGGGTCTGACTACCGGTTCCGAGAACTACTGGTGCATCAATTCCAAGGCTTCCAAGGCCGATCAGAAAGCCACCGCTGACTTCCTCAAGTGGATGGTCTCCTCCAAGAAAGGCCAGAACGCTATGACCCAGGACATGGGTTTTGTCACCCCCTTCAAGGATATGGCTTCCATCAAGTCCGACAACCCCCTGGTTGAGATCGCTCAGGGAGACGCCAAGTCCGGCAAGAAGGACGTCACATGGAACTTCACCATCATGCCTTCCGAAAACTGGAAGAATAACCTCGGCTCCGCTCTGCTCGCTTATGCTCAAGGCACTGGCAAATGGGACGGCGTGAAGAAGGCCTTCGTTGATGGTTGGAAGACGGAGTATGACGCCACTCACTAGAGACTGATCGCGGTCATTGAATTTAATGACCGCTAAGCCACTTCCCGGTTTGTATGGAATGGGCATCCTGCATTAGCAGGATGCCCGCTTTTTATTGAATGCCTGTTTTGTGTTTAACGCGCCTGCCTTTTCATAGAGTCGTCTGCTGGTTTTGCGCGGCTCGTTCGCTTTCTGTGGACTAAGTCAGAGTTTTAAAAATCTCCCTTTATCTTCCGCTTATCTTTTTTAATAAATCGGCTTAGTACACACGAGGAAGAAGAGAATCATGTCTGGACATCCGTCTCGTGAATAGACTGGATACTTATGGGACATTTCTTCGACCAGGATTCCGGTTTCATGCGGGCTTTATGGTGGTTCACCGACGTGGTGTTGATCAATCTCTATCTGCTGATCGCTTCCATTCCAGTGGTGACCATCGGAGCGGCCATAACCGCCGCTTACGACACGGCACGGCGTTCACAGGAGGATCGCGGAGGGCTGACCGGGAATTATTCTCGATCTTTCGTCCGGAATTTCAAGCAGTCCACGATAATCTGGCTGCCCTTCGCCCTAATGGGAGCTGGGCTGGTCTATTCCTGGCTTGTCTTGCGGATTCCGGCCCTCCTGCCTTTCAAAGTCGTACTGACTCTTGTCTGGCTTTTTGGTTTCTGGTGGGTTTTCCCCGTGCAGTCTCGTCTGGAGAATTCTGTCGGTAGTACGGTGAAAAACGCTTATATTTTTTCGATTTCCTACCTGGGAACGACTTTAGGGATCGCGGCGATTGATGCTTTCTGTCTTTTCCTGTTGTGGGCTTCCGTGCGGTACTGGATCCAGTCGGTCTTCTTCCTGGCGGTCATGGGGCCGGGCATGATGGTTGCCTTGCATGTTCCTCTGATTGAAAAAGCCCTTCAACCATATACGAATCCGAATCGAAATAGGCGGAAAAAATGAAGTCGAATGGAACGGAAAAGGCAATGGAGGATATGACGGGGAAGAGAATGAACGCAGGAAAGCAGGATGAGACCGGTCGCCAAAACCGCCATCCAACTATTCGTCAAGCCGGACCTCAGACCGCCGGCGAAGTGAAAAACCTCCTATCCGCAGGTCATGTGGTCGTGATTCCCACGGACACGGTCTATGGAATCATCGCCGATCCGCGCTCACAGGTGGGGGTGGGCCGGATCTTCGAAGCCAAATCCCGGCCGCGGACGAAATCGGTTCAGATTCTCTGCGCGGACGCTCCCCAGGCGCAAAAGCTCGGTCTTATTTTCCCGCAAATCTACCAGGACCTGCTCGCCGAATTCCCGAAGGGGGCTGTCTGTCTGGTCTGCCCGGTCAAGGATGATTGCCAGCTGGTCACCACACGGCAGGAAAAGGGCTACCGTTCGCAGGCAGTCCGTTTTCCCGCCGGTCGGCAAGCGAGGGCGATCATCGACTTCGTCGGTCCCGTCGCCGCGTCCAGCGCCAACCGTTCGGGTGATAAATCAGCCACTACCGTCCAAGAGGCAATAGCCGAACTCGGCGGATCGGTCCCGCTCTACCTGGACGGGGGAGCGACCTCTGGGCCGGTGGCCAGCACTGTGATCAGCCTCGATCCGGCCAGTATGGCCCAGGCTTTGTCGGGCGAAGAGCCGCTCAATCCCCAGTTGAAAGTCCTCAGACGGGGGGTCGTCCCGGAATCGAGCCTGAACGCTTGGGCTCTGAGCCGGGTCCGAGGCCTTGGGGGCGAGAATCGACTTCCTTCCGGTCGTCTCCCCCCCGGTCCTCCTGCCCCCACTGTTCCTCCTGCCCCCACTGTTCCTCCTGCCCCCACTGTTCCTCCTATTCCCACTGCCCCTCCCATTCCTCCCCGTCCTGTAAAGTCAGGGCGGTAAAATGACCATACAAACTGTCTAGGAGGTCCCGCCCGGATGCGTGTGTATATTTTCATCGCCGCTGTCGCTGGTGGCGTCACCTGGCTCATCACCCCCCTCATCCGTCACCTGGCCATTGAGATCGGGGCTGTGGGGGAGGTGCGCGCCCGCGACGTGCATACGGTGCCGACCCCCCGCATGGGCGGTTTCTCCATGCTTATCGGCCTGGCCGTCTCCCTGCTTTTCGCCAGCCGGCTTCCCTTCATTTCCACGGTTTTCGAGCAGAACCACGTCATTTGGATCGTATTGCTTGGAGCCGCCCTCATCTGTCTTTTGGGAATCCTGGACGACATCTTCGACCTGGACTGGATGCTGAAGATGTCCGGCCAACTGCTGGTCTCCGTCCTCGTTTCCCTCGGAGGGCTGCAGATCGTCGCCCTGCCTTGGGGCGACGGGCTCATCACCGCTTCACCCAGTCTTTCCATGGCTCTGACCGCCTTCATCCTGGTGGCCTCCATCAACGCCGTCAATTTCGTGGACGGGCTGGACGGCTTGGCCGCCGGAATCGTGGCCATCGGCGGCCTGGCTTTCGGGGCCTATTCTTACATCATCGCCCGCTCCTCGGCCAGCTACGCATCAGTGGCGACCCTGCTGGACGTGGCCCTGGTCGGCATCTGCGTCGGCTTCCTTCTGCACAACTGGCATCCGGCCAAACTCTTCATGGGTGACGCCGGTTCCATGCTGCTGGGTTACCTGATCACCTGCGCCTCCATCATGATGACCGGCCGTCTTGACCCGACCGCCATCCACGCCAGCCTTTATATCCCGCTTTTCATGCCGATACTTCTGCCGATCCTGGTGCTCTTTCTGCCCTTCCTCGATGTGGTCCTGGCCATTGTCCGCCGCCTGAGCAAAGGCCAGTCTCCCATGCATCCCGATCGGATGCACCTGCATCATCGGATGTTGCGGATCGGCCACAGCGTGCAGTCGGCCGTTTTGACCCTGTGGGGCTGGGCCGCTTTGATTTCCTTCAGCTCCGTATTGACCCTTTTCGTCCGGGTCCGCTATGTTCTGATTTTTTTCGTGATCATCGCTTCGGCTTTGACCATCATCACCCTGGCCCCATCTTACAAGCGACGCCTCGCTGAGGCGCAGGCCCGTCATGGAGACGAGAGGGGACAGGCCGACCAGCTTCCTCGAAGACAGGAGTCCCAAGCATGACCGAAGAGAACGCTTTCCGCAACAGAGACATCAACAGCACCGGCAACGTCGACGGCCAGAATCTTGGCCTTGCCCAAGGCGAGGCGCGAGATCAAAACGACCGAATACAGGATGTCCCGGCCAAAACCACTGACTCCGCTCAAGGCGACGGCCGGTCTCCGAAGTCTCTGACCACAGACGATTCCCCGGTGGATGACCCGACCATGGACCAGGTGATCCGACAGACCAGGGAAAGGGAGAAACGCCCCCTGACCACTGCCATCCTGCCCGTCATCCGCTGGTCCTTCGCCGCCCTTTTCCTGCTGGCCCTGGCCTCGACCATCTTCTTCTGGTTCCGCTCGGGGACGCCCGGCTTAGTCGGCGGCCTTTGCGGCCTGGTAGTCGTGGGCATTTTCTGCCAGATGACCCCGACCAGCATGGTCCTCTTGGAAAAGATGGGTCTGAAAGGAAAGCCTTTCATCTCCGGCTTCGTCATGATCTGGGTCTTCAAATTCCTGGCTGTGGCCATCATCGGCTTCCTCGTGGAGGCCTTCCTGCCTTTGGATAAGACCGCTCTCGCCTGGACCATCCTCGTCTGCGCGGCCGTAATCGTCCCCATCAATGTTTTCGGGGTCATGAAAGCCCGCATCCCTCTGAACCCTCCTGAGGACTGAAGCCTAATCTCACTATCCGAAAAAAATGCCCGCAAGGGGCGGAAGCGTTCGTCAAACCGGGTCTCTACAGTGAGCGTATGGCAATAGAAAACGCTTTGAACACAGAACCATATTCCCCTCTTCCATCCCCCTTCCAAAAGCTTGGCTTGGCCTATGACGACGTGCTTTTGCTACCCAACGAGTCCGATGTGATTCCGTCCGAAGTGGACACCACCAGCCGTCTGACCAGGAACATCACCATGAAGGCGCCGGTCCTGTCCGCCGCCATGGATACGGTCACCGAGTCCGACATGGCCATCGCCATGGCCCGCAACGGCGGCATCGGCGTTCTTCACCGCAATTTGAGCATCGAGGACCAGGCCAACCAGGTGGATCTGGTCAAGCGCAGCGAGTCTGGCATGATCACCGACCCCCTGACCATCGGGCCCGACGCCACCCTGGCCGAGCTGGACAAGCTCTGCGGCACCTATCATGTGTCCGGTCTGCCCGTCATCGACGCCGACCGTCGCCTGCTGGGAATCATCACCAACCGCGACATGCGTTTCATCGATCCCGAGGACTACGACCGCCTGCGCGTATCCGACGTGATGACCAAGGAAAACCTGATTACCGGCCCGGCCGACATCTCCAAGGATGACGCCCACCGACTGCTGGCCCAGAACAAGATCGAGAAGCTGCCTTTGCTCGACAAAGACGGGCGTTTGGCCGGCCTGATCACCGTCAAGGATTTCGTCAAGACCGAGCAATATCCCAACGCCACCAAAGACGACCAGGGCCGCCTGCGCGTGGCCGCGGCCGTGGGCTTCTTCGGGGACGCCTGGGAGCGTTGCACCGCTTTGATGGAAGCTGGCGTGGACGTGTTGGTCGTGGACACCGCCCACGGTCATGCCAAGCTCATGCTGGAGATGATCCAGCGGCTCAAGTCCGATTCCGCTTTCAAAGGCGTTGACATCATCGGCGGTAACGTGGCCACTCGCGAAGGCGCCCAGGCCTTGATCGACGCGGGCGTGGATGGCGTCAAGGTGGGCGTTGGCCCCGGCTCCATCTGCACCACCCGTGTGGTCGCCGGCGTCGGCGTTCCTCAGCTGACCGCCGTCTACGATGCCGCTCAGGCCTGCAAGGCAGCCAACGTTCCTCTGGTCGCCGACGGTGGCATCCACTACTCTGGCGACATCGCCAAAGCCCTGGTGGCCGGAGCCGAAACCGTCATGCTGGGTGGTCTCCTGGCGGGTACCGAAGAGGCGCCCGGCGAGATGGTCATCCTTCAAGGCAAGCGTTACAAGGTCTACCGTGGCATGGGCTCTTTGGGCGCCATGGCCCCCCGCGGCAAGAAGAGCTATTCCAAGGACCGCTACTTCCAGGCCGACGTCACTTCCGACGACAAGGTGGTTCCCGAGGGCGTGGAGGGCGAAGTGCCATACGTTGGCCCGCTCAACTATGTGCTCTATGAGCTCTTGGGCGGTCTGCACCAGACCATGTTCTACACAGGAGCCCGCACCATTCCGGAGCTCCAGGCCAAGGGGCGTTTCATCCGCATCACCGCTTCAGGCTTGCGCGAATCCCACCCGCACGACATCGTCATGACCAAGGAAGCCCCGAATTACACCGGCTTCCACGAGTAAACATTTATATTGAACATATAGAAGTGGCACTGAACGAAGGTAATAAAACCAAAATGATTATTTTCCGCCGTTTTCGATTTTTGACTTTCGTTTAGTGCCACTTTTGTTTTTACTCAGCGACTTCGATGCTCTCGATGAAGACGGGCTCGAGAGGCTGGTCGCCTCGACCGGTCGCAACGGCGTCGATTTCGGTCACAACCTTCTGGGAAGCGGCGTCGGTCACCTGGCCAAAGATGGTGTGGTGCCCGTCCAGCCATGGGGTGGGGACGGTGGTGATGAAGAACTGTGACCCGTTGGTCCCGTGCACCTTGCCATCGGAGTCGCGGCGCAGACCGGCGTTGGCCATGGCCAGCATGTAAGGCTGGTCGAACTTGTGCTGGTTGATCTCGTCGTTGAAGGAGTAGCCGGGGCCGCCGGTGCCATTTCCCAGAGGGTCGCCGCCTTGGATCATGAAGTTCTTGATGACCCGGTGGAAGGTGGTCCCGTTGTAAAGGGGATCGGTGCGCTTCATGCCATCGAGTGGGTCGGTCCATTCTTTGGAACCGTTGGCTAGGCCGACGAAGTTGGCGACGGTCTGGGGCGCGTCTGCCTCGAAGAGCTCCACGGCGATATCGCCCATGGAGGTGTGGATGGTGGCTTTCATACGAATTCCTTTCGTTTGATTCGGTTTTCTGATTTTGTTTTATGGTTTTTGGTTGATCCAGTTAGTCCGGTTAGTCCGGTCACCCCGGTCGATTCGGTTGGTCCGATGGTAATCGTCGATCCCAGTCTACTGGAAGGTCTGTTGCGGAGAGTGATTGGTTTGCTGAGCGGTTGAACTGGCGGGGGCGGTTGGATGTCGAGCAGTCGCTTTCGGCCCAGCTGCTTTTAGCCCAGCCTTATCCAGGCGGACGTATCTTGAGGGAGACGGCCTTCGGAATCCAAAGGGCCAGAAGGCAGAAGGACCTGGCCAGCCGGCAAGTTGATGGGCTGTGCCCCGAAATTGGTGATGCAAGCCCACCCGTTCGACCGCTTGTAGGCGATGATTCCTCCGGTAAGGCCGTTGGCCCCATCGGGCAGGTTATCGCTGCCGTTGATATCCAGCCATTCCAAGGAGATGTCGGGGCACTGCAAACGATGGCGCAGAGCCAAGGCCTGTCGGTAGAAGGCCAGCATGGACGAAGGGTCGCCTTCCTCTTCGTTGACGCTGAAATCCTTGAACCAGGCGGGCTGGGGCAGGTGAGGCTCGACCTTTTCGCTATCCGAAGGGCGGCGAAGGGAAAAGCCGAAAGAGCCGTCCGAACCCGTCGAATCCCAGGGGAGGGGGACCCGGCAGCCATCGCGGCCTTTGGCCAATCCGCTTCCGCTGGTGTTGAAGGCGACCGGATCTTCCAGCCGATTCCAGGGAATGTCGGCCACTTCGAAGAGGCCCAGCTCTTCGCCTTGATAGACGTAGGCGGATCCAGGCAAGGCCATCTCCATGAGGAGGGCGGCCTTGACCCGTTTGGTTCCCAGGGGCCGGTCCTCTTGATAGGATTCCCCGTTGCGCAGGATCCAGTCATTGGCGAACTGGTGGTAATTGCGGGTGGGGACCTGGGGAAGGGCGAAACGCGTGGCGTGTCGCGGCATGTCGTGGTTGCTCAGGACCCAGGTCGCCGGCGATTTCGCCCTTTCGGACATAGCGACCCCTTCCCTGATGGCAGTTTCGAACTGGTCGCGGGACCAGTCCATCTTGGCGAACTCGAAGTTGAAGACCTGCCCCAGCTCGTCTTCGGAGGCATAAAGATACTGTCGGTCGGGATTGACCCAAGCCTCCGCCACGGAGAAGCGGCGGGGGCTGTACTGATTGAAGACCTTGCGTCACTCGCGGTAAATCTGGTGTACTTCGTTGCGGTCATAAAGCGAGTAGGAGCCATCGGAAGGCAGACTGGACGGAATCACGCTGTAATCGTCGAGATTCGGCCGGTCCAGGTCCTTGGCCAGGCCGTGGGCCACATCGACCCGGAAACCGTCAGCCCCATGGTCGCACCAGAAGCGGATGGTTTTCAGGAAGTCCTGATGCACGTCAGGGTTGTCCCAATTCCAATCGGGCTGCTCTTTGGTGAACAAGTGCAGGTACCATTGGCCATCCGCCACCCGGGTCCAGGCTGGCCCGCCGAAGGTGGAGGACCACTTGGTCGGAGGCAGCTCGCCGTTTTCGCCCCGCCCATCCCGGAAGATGTAACGGTCCCGCTCAGGGGAGCCGGGGCCGGCCGCCAAGGCCGCCTGAAACCAAGGGTGATGGTTGGAGGAATGGTTGGGAACTATGTCCACCATGATCTTGAGCCCCCGGCTGTGGGCGGCCTCCACCATGGAGTCGAAATCGTCCATGGTTCCCAGCCGGGGATCGACCGTCCGGTAATCGTCCACATCATAACCGCCATCGGCCAGCTGCGAAGGGTAGAAAGGGGAGAGCCAGAGGGCGTCGACCCCCAGCTTCTCCAGATAATCCATATGCTTGGTGATGCCGGCCAGGTCCCCCAGTCCATCGCCGTTTTCGTCCGCAAAGGATCGGGGATAGATTTGGTAGATGACGGCCTGCTTCCACCAGTTGTCGGGGTTCGAATCGTCGATGATGGTTGGGCTGTCGGCTTTCATCGCGCTGTTGGCGGTCGTGGGGGACGTATCGTCTGTCATGGTCTTCCTCCGTTGAAGATCTTTTTTCCTGCCCGCTCATCGGCGCTAGGTCCGGGTCTGCTTCGTCGCGAGCTGCTGCCGGTTGTTACAATCCGTTGCAAATCGTTGCAAGGCATTGCAATCGTCGCGAATCATTGTGAATCGTTACGAGTCAGTGCAAACTATTGCAAACGATTGTAAACGATTGTAAACGATTGCAAATCACTGCAAGTCCATTGTCATGATCCATGCCTGTCATCGATGAACGAGGATATTCTCACTCTATCGGCCCGTCTGGCCAGAATCTCTCCCCGCGGAGCATACCCTGTGCCATAATGAAATGTTCACAGGCAAACAAGCCAAAGGTAGGTATGAGATGGTCGTTGCGGATAACCATACGGCGCATTCGGACAATCAGATTTTCGATCCGGCCAAGTCCCTGCTGATTTGGATCGATTGCGAGATGACGGGGCTTGACATCGAGCACGACGAGCTGTGCGAAGTCTCCGTTGTCCCCACCGATTTCAATCTGAAAGTCCTGGACCAGGGGATCGACCTTGTGATCAAGCCTTCCCAGGCGGCCGTGAATCATATGGGCGATTTCGTCAGGCGGATGCATGCTTCCTCCGGCCTGATCAAGGAATGGGAGCAGGGTCTGTCCTTGGCTGAGGCCGAAGCCCGCGTGATCGATTATGTCAAGCCTTTCTTGCCCGAAGATGGCCAGGGCAAGGCCCACCTGGCCGGCAATACCATCGGATCGGACAAGAAGTTCCTAGACCGGTTCATGCCCGATCTCATGGGGCTTCTGCATTACCGGACCATCGACGTGAGCACCCTTAAGGAGCTCTCCCGCCGTTGGTATCCGGACGTATATTCTCAGCGCCCGGTCAAACACGGAGGTCACCGCGCCTTGGCCGATATCATCGAATCCATCGACGAACTGCGGTATTACCGTTCGGCCATGTTCCTGCCTGAGCCGGGGTTGGACGCCGACCAGGCCCAGGCCGCTTGCCGGCAGGTGGAAGAGACCAGCCTTCTGCGGGCATACGAGCAGGCAGGGGATCCTTTGACCGATCAGGCCTCCGCCGAAAAGCGAGATTACTGATTTGGAGCCATTGATTTGGAGCCATTGATTCGGGATCTCGGCTTCGAAGTCATTGATTCGAATCCCCGGCCTCGGGGCCGCTGATCCAGAGAAAGGTCATCGCCGAAAAGTGAAACAGTCACAAGCGCTCGCCATCCTTTCCAGCGGGGTGCCGGTTTTCCTGACTGGGGCCCCGGGGTCAGGCAAGACCTACGTCCTCAACGAATTCGTCGACCAGGCCCGGGCCCAAGGGCTCACCGTGGCCATGACCGCTTCCACCGGCATCGCCGCCACCCACATCAACGGCCAGACCATCCACGCCTGGTCGGGAGTCGGCTTGGACACGGTCCTCACCCCGGATGTCCTGAAACGCATCAAAACCCGGCGGCGCAAGGCCATCAAGGCCACGGACGTCCTGGTCATCGACGAAGTCTCCATGATTCATGCTTGGCTGCTGGACATGGTGGACGAAGTCTGCCGGGCGATCAAACGGTCCGACCAGCCTTTCGGCGGCATCCAGGTGGTCATGTCCGGAGACCTTTATCAGCTGCCGCCGGTCAGCAAAGCCCGGACCAATGCGGATCTGGTGAATGCGGGCCTGGCTTACACGAATTCGCGCCAGCGCTATGCGGCCTTGGGCAAGGACCCGGAAGGCTATGTGACCGAAGCCCTCTGTTGGGAGGTCCTAGATCCGGTCGTCTGCTACCTGACCGAGCAGCATCGTCAGGACGATAGCCAGCTCTTGACCGTTCTTTCGAATATCCGCTCCGGCCAGGTCAGCCAGGATGATTGCGACCTGTTGACGACTCGGGTGGGCCTTCTGCCGAAAGAGGGGGAGGCGACCGTCCACCTCTTCCCGATGAACAAGACGGCCGATACGCTCAACATGGCCAAGCTGGCACAAATCAACCAGGAAGAGCATGTTTTCCTGGCGACCGAGGCCGGGGCCGCCCCGCTGGTGGACAGGCTCAAGAAGAACATGCTGGCTCCGCAGAGGCTGGTCCTCAAAGTCGGGGCGACGGTCATGGCCTTGCGCAACGATCCGGAGCGCCAGTACGTCAACGGGTCTTTGGGGACGGTGGCCGGCTTCCTGCCCGGGAGGAAAGGGGGATACCCCCAGGTGAAGTTCGATAATGGCCACTTGGTCACCATGGCTCCGGCCGCTTGGGAGACCCTGGACGGGGAGATGGTTCTGGCTTCGGTCAACCAGGTCCCCCTGCGTCTGGCTTGGGGGATTACCATCCACAAGTCCCAGGGGATGACCTTGGACCGGGCGGTCATGGACCTGCGTCGGACTTTCGCTCCAGGGATGGGGTATGTGGCCCTGTCCCGGGTGGAGAATCTGGAAGGCCTTTATCTGACGGGGATCAGCAACCGGGCCTTCCTCATCTCCCAGCAGGCGATCATGGGGGATTCCGATTTGCGGCGGGCCTCCGAAGCCGCGGCGGCCATCTTGGAGAAGGAAGGGGCGGCCTCCTTCCGGATTCAAGGCGAAAAGCAGGCTCAGGTCGGTAAGGGCGGCCGATCTTCGGGAAGGTTGGCAGGACAGGGGGCGGATTCGGATTTGGATTCGGAGTCGGTCTCGGACGAATTCGGCCAAGGGCAGCTTTTCTGATTCGTCCCGCCCGCTTCTTCCGGCTTCCTTCTTCACTCCCGCCCGATATCTCCCTAACTTCCTCTCACTCACACCCGCTTCCGTCGGCTTCCTCCCTCGTCGATAAACGCCTGTAATGTGTGGGGTTATGAGTTCTCAAGCACTACGTATGTCTACCTTGTTCCTGCGCACTTTGCGCGACGACCCGGCCGACGCTGATGTGGATTCCGCCAAGTTGCTCATCCGTGCCGGCTATATTCGCAAAATCGGCCCCGGCCTTTATTCCTGGCTGCCTTTGGGTCTGAAAGTCCTCAACAAGATCGAGGCCATCATCCGTGAGGAGATCAACGCCCTGGGGGCCCAGGAAGTGCATTTCCCCGCTATGATGCCCCGGGAGCCTTACCAGATGTCCAATCGCTGGGAGGAATACGGGGACAACATCTTCCGCTTCAAAGACCGCCACGGGGCCGATTATCTGCTGGCCCCCACCCATGAGGAGATGTTCACCCTCATGGTCAAGGATATGTATACCTCTTATAAGGACTTGCCCGTCACCCTCTACCAGATCCAAGGCAAGTATCGCGATGAATTCCGGCCTCGAGCCGGCATGATTCGCGGCCGTCAGTTCGTCATGAAGGACGCCTACTCCTTCGATATCGATGAGGAAGGCCTGAAGAAATCCTACCTGGCTGAGAGGGCGGCCTACGAGCGGATTTTCCACCGCCTGGCTGTCGATTATGTGATCGTCCACGCCGTCTCAGGACCTATGGGCGGCTCCGAGTCCGAGGAATTCCTGGCTCCTTTGCCCATCGGGGAGGATACTTTCGCTTTGGCTCCTTCCGGCAAGGCATGGAACGTGGAGGCTTTGACCACTCCCGCCATGGATCCGGTCGATTATTCCCAGACCCCTGCGGCCACCGTGGTGGACACCCCTGATTCTCCCACCATTGACTCTTTGGTCTCTCAGCTGAACGCCAGCTCGCCTCGCGAGGATGGCCGCGCCTGGGCCGCCAGCGATGTGCTGAAAAACCTGGTCATCGCCGTTAAGCATCCTGACGGTCAGCGGGAGCTGGTGATTGTGGGCGTTCCCGGCGATCGCGAAGTGGATATGAAGCGTTTGGAAGCCAGCTTCTCCCCGGCTGAGATCGAGGAAGCCACCGAAGAGGACTTGGCCAAGCATCCCGAACTGGTCAAAGGTTACATGGGGCCGGGCGTCGTGGGGCCTCAGGGCCGCCAGGTCGGCAACAAGAAGGCTTTGACCTACCTGCTGGATCCTCATGTGGTGGAAGGCAGCGCCTGGGTGACCGGCGCCGACCATGCTGGCAAACATGTGCGCGATTTCGTCTATGGGCGCGATTTCAAGGCTGATGGCAGGGTGGAAGCCGTGCAGGTGCGCCACGGCGATATGAGCCCTGACGGTTCCGGCCCTTTGAGCTTCGAGCGCGGAGTGGAGATCGGCCAGGTCTTCCAGCTGGGGCTGAAGTATTCCAAGGCCATGGGGCTCAATGTGCTGAATCAGAACGGTAAGGCCGTCCCTGTGTGGATGGGGTGTTACGGCATCGGGGTCTCCCGCGTCATGTCCTGCATCGCCGAAGCCCATCATGATGATAAGGGGCTGATTTGGCCTTTGTCCGTAGCTCCGGCTCAGGTCCACCTGATTGCCACCGGCAAGGACCAGAAGGCTTACGATTTGGCTGAGTCCTTGCTGGGTGACTTGGAGAAGGCCGATGTGGAAGTCCTCTACGATGACCGTGCGAAGATGTCTCCTGGTGTGAAATTCAAGGATTCCGAGCTTCTAGGCCTGCCTATGATCGTGGTCGTCGGCCGGGATACCTTGAGCGACGGCACGGTGGAAATCCGCAACCGGGCCACGGGCGAAAAGGATGTGGTCCCGCTGGATCAGGCCGCTCAAGCCGTTCAGGACCTACTGTTCCGCTTGTAGGATCTGCTGTTTCATTCATAGGACCTGTTGTCCCGTTTGCAGGACCTGCTTGAACCAAGGCCTACCTGTGCTTGTCTGGATTTTTCCGGGCCAGGGCAGGTAGGCTTGTTTTCTCTCTTCTGTTCTCTTCCTCTTTTCTCTGCTTTTCTCTTCTATCCTTTCGTTTCGGTCTTTTCGTTTTCTTTGATTTCGCCCCTTATCCACATCACTTATCCCCATGAGGGAAGGCAGATGTGGAGAAGAGCCGAAAAATGGCACATTTGACCACATTGGTCTTTCCTGTTGGCATCCCGGCCTCGTCTGGCGCATAGTGGAGACGTATCCGGATGACGTTGTCCGGAGAAGACTCAATTAGCTGTCCGCAGAATCCTTCCGCGGACATGCCGCCGGATTAAGGAGGAATGATGAGTCAGCAGGCGATGGTCACCGTTATCGGTTATGTGGGGCAGGAGCCCAAGAGGATCAGTCATGACCAGTCGATCCCCGTGTGCCGCTTCCGGATCGCGGCGACCAGGAATTATTGGAATCGACGGGCCCAACAGTGGCAGGAGGCTTCCACAACTTGGCTGGATGTGCGCTGTTACCGGGAGTTGGCGACGAATGTTCTCACCTCGGTGCATGTGGGCGATCCCGTCATCGTGGTCGGGAACGTCACGACGGATCAATGGCAAAAAGATGGGAGGAACCATTCCATGACCATCATCGATGCAACCGGCATTGGACATGATTTGGCTCTGGGACGTTCCGCCTTCATCCGTATGAAACCTTCCCAGCAGGATTCTGCCGAAGAGTCCGTGGTCCACAAGCCGGGAGGGGCTGAGGGGAAGGCCCTCCCGGACGAGTCGGGAGGCTTGAACCAGGGGACCGCGCCGGGAGCCGATGAATTCGGTTCCTTCGAGCGGGACCCTGAGCCTTCGGGTCAGCCCGCTTTCCAACAGGAGCTTGTGGGGCAAGAGGCGTAGACGCCTAATCCCACTGGACTTATTCGGGTCCTTTGGGTTTCCGCCGGTTCTTCAAAACCTCAGTCCTTCAGTCCTTTAAGCCGCCAACCCGTCAATACGTCAGCCCTTCAGCCTTTTGGTCTTCAGTCCTTCGACCTTTCACTCTTCTCTTTCCTGAGAATGGCAAAGGGTGGGAAGCCCGGTCGGCTTCCCACCCTAGGGCCAGGACGCTGGTCACATCCGTCAGGAGGGTCTAACTCACCAAAGCGGACTCAAAGACCTACGCTCGTCCTGTGGTCACCAGATGCGAACGCGCTTGTCGGGCTCGATGTAAAGGGCATCGCTGGGTTGAACGTTGAAAGTCTCATAGAAACGATCGACGTTGGCCACGATGCCGTTCACGCGGAATTCGGCGGGGGAGTGGGGATCAATCTGCAGCATCTGCTCCGCATAACCTTCCGTGGTCTTCTCGCGCCAGATATGAGCGTAAGAAAGGAAGTAGCGTTCCAATGCGCTCTTTCCGGAGATCACGCCCAACTTCTCAAAGGCCTTGTCCATTTCTTCGC
Organism: Parascardovia denticolens DSM 10105 = JCM 12538; assembly: GCF_001042675.1. Classification (NCBI taxonomy): domain Bacteria; kingdom Bacillati; phylum Actinomycetota; class Actinomycetes; order Bifidobacteriales; family Bifidobacteriaceae; genus Parascardovia; species Parascardovia denticolens. The sequence continues at coordinate 1,305,762 of NZ_AP012333.1, read as the reverse complement.
GGGAGTCATTCTGAGCTCCAGCGGAGATGGCCAGGGCCTTGAGGGAGATGTTGACGCCGCTCAGGTCACCGATGTTCTCGCCGGTGGTGAAGCCTCCATTGACGTGAGGCATGCCGTCGGCCTTGCCTTCCTCCTCGTACTTACGAGCGACGACCAAGGGGGTGAAATGGTTGTATTCGTCGATGAGGTCGGCGGTGCGGGTCTTGAAATTCTCATGATCCTGCTCCGTCCACCAGCTGGTCAGCTTGCCATGGCCATCGAACTCGCTGCCTTGGTCATCGAAACCGTGGCCGATCTCGTGACCGATCACGGCGCCGATAGCGCCGTAGTTCGTCGCGTCGTCGGCATCTGGGTTGAAGAAAGGAGGCTGCAGAATGGCGGCCGGGAAAACGATCACATTCGTGGTCGGATTGTAGTAAGCGTTGACCGTCTGCGGGTTCATCAGCCACTCGCCCTTGTCGACGGGCTGGCCGACGCGGCTCAGGTTGTAGCCATTGGACCATTGGGCCGCGTTGAACATGTTCTCCATAAGGGAATAGGAGTCCTGGAGGTCCAAGGCCGAATAGTCGCGCCAACGCTCGGTATATCCGATCATCGGGGTGAACAGGTCCAACTTGTCCAAAGCCTTCTTCTTAGTTTCCTCACCCAGCCAGGTGCTGCCAGAGATGGATACGCGGTAGGCGGAAATCAGGTCGGCCACCAACTTCTCCATCCGCTCTTTGCTGGAAGCGGGGAAGTAGCGCTTCGCGTATTCCTTGCCGATTTCTTCGCCGCAGATCCCGTCGATCAGACGGATGGCGCGACGCCAAGGCTCGCGTTGCTTGCTGGTCCCGAACAGGGTGGTGCCGTAGAAGTCGAAATGGATCTGATCCAGTTCCTCGGTCAGATAGGCGGACCAGTGGATGAGCAGGTGGGCCTTGAAGATCAGCTTGAGGTCTTCCAAGGAGGCCTCTTGCCAGACCTGATCAAAGCCCTCCAAGAAGCTAGGCTCGCTGACGATGGCGCCATCGAAGGCCTTGTGGATGTCCACATGGAAGGCGGAGGCGACGGAAGAGGAGTCGAACTCCTGCTGCCAAGCGTCAAGCCAAGCGGACAGGTTGAAGTTGGTCAAGGCCTTTTCGACCTCTGCCAGGCCGAGCTTGTTGTAGGTGGCGTTCACGTCGCGGGTGCGCACGTTGTCCCAGTGATGGGCGGCGATCTTGGTCTCCAAGTCGAGCACGCGCTGGCCCAGTTTCCTTCCTTCCTCCTCATCGGAAGCATCGCCGGAGAGGGCGAAGAACTTGCCCAGCATGACCGGGTAAGCGGCCCGCACGGAGGCGAAGTTATCCTCACGGTAGTAGGATTCGTTGGGCAGGCCCAGGCCGCCTTGTTCCATCACCAAAGCGTTGGTTTCCGGGTCCTTGGGGTCGGCGTCCACGAAGAATTCAAAGGGCAGGGGGCCGTCGGAGACGTTCAGCTTGCCCAAAACGCGGGTCAGCTCCTCCTTGTTCGAGGCCGCCTCAAGGGCGTCCAGCTGGGCGCGGATGGGCGTGATGCCGGCCGCCTCGCGCGCCTGCTTATCCAAGTAAGCGTGGTAGAGACCAGCGGACTTGGGTGCGGTTTCAGGGGAGTTGTCCAAAATGTCATGGACGTGCTCTTCGGAATCCTCAATCAGCTGGTCGAAGGAGCCGAAGCGGGGCCGGTCTTCGGGGAGCTGATACGTGTCGAGCCAGGGTCCGTTCACGTAACGGAAGAAATCATCCTGGGGCTTGACGGTGGAGGAGAGGTTATCAAGGATGCCTTGCAATTCGGCATTGGTTTCATTATGTGTTTGTTCCATGCTCCTAACCTAGCAAGAAGAGGCGAACGGACGGGGCCGCGGTTTTTGGCGGAAGTCCGTATCCCAAGAAAGGACCATAGGAAGGCCCATAGGAAGTAGAAGTATTAGGGGAAGCGTCATGGGAAGGGCCGCAGGAAGCGTCATGGGAAGGGCTATGAGAGGGGGCTTGGGAAGAGCTTCTTCACGAGCCCGCAAGCAAGAGTGAAAAGGACGCGATTCCGTCTGCCGAAGGGGGCGACTACTATAGTGGAGGTCAATGGATGAACAAGGTCTTCCGAAAACCAAGGTTGGTTTCGCAAGGCGTCGTCGAGTTTCGCTCGCCGCCGCCCCGTCCGATCACGAAGGAATCGGAAGAAACCAGAGGAAACGGATAGGCGAATACCGATGATCGAGTTGAAGACTCCGCAGGAGATCAAAGAGATGCGTGCTGCCGGCGCTTTTGTCGGTCAGATTCTGGAGCATTTGAAGGAAACCACGACGGTCGGCACGAATCTGCTGGACATCGACAACTACGTCAAGGAACAGATCGAAGCCCGGCCGGATGCCGAGTCCTGCTATGTGGATTACGCTCCCGATTTCGGTACCGGTCCTTTCGCCCACTACATCTGCACGTCCGTCAATGACGCCGTCCTGCATGGGGTTCCCTTCGATTATGATCTGAAGGACGGGGATTTGGTCAGCTTGGATCTGGCCATCAACGTCGCCGGATGGGTGGGGGATTCCGCCATCAGTTTCGTGGTCGGCCAGGATAAGCGCCCGGAGGACCTCCGCCTCATCCAAGCCACGGAGGAGGCCCTGCACGAAGGCATCAAGATGGCCATTCCGGGGAACCGCTTGGGCGATATTTCCTCCACCATCGGGGAAGTCGCCGCAGGGTATGGATATCCGGTCAACCTGGAGTTCGGCGGCCACGGGGTGGGGCATATCATGCATGGAGAGCCTTATGTGGCCAACGATGGCAGGGCCGGTCGAGGTTATCGCCTGCGCCCGGGGCTGGTGATCGCCATCGAGCCTTGGTTCTTCCAGACGACGGATGAGCTTTACCAGGATTCCAAGGACGGCTGGACCCTCAAATCCGTGGACGGCTCCCGTGGGGCTCACAGCGAACACACCATCGCTATCACCGATGAGGGCCCGATCATCCTGACCAAGCGCCCCCATGAAAAGGACCTCCTCAAGTAGCTTCATTTAAGTAACTTCCTTAAGCAATTAGTGATTTTCAAGCAGCTTTCAAGCAGCTTCCAAGTGGCCCCTTCAAGCAACGTTGAATCAAGCAACCTTGGATCAAGCTGCTTTGGACGGCCATTACGTGCTTTTGGGTTGATTTGTAAGCGAAATGTGCAAATATCCTCCCCTTTGTGCTGAGGATGTTAAAAAATGGCCTATTTCCTTGCTTTTGGCCCTTATGCGTTAAGGTTAGGTTTGTGGCAGACTATGACTTTACTCAGGATTTAGGCGAAGCGCGTTCCAAATACGAGACCATAACCCAGGCGGTGGGCTTGGATTCCTTGCGCGGAAAAATCGCGGAATTGGAAAAACAGGCCAGCGCCCCAGGGCTGTGGGACGACCCCGAAACGGCTCAGAGGGTCACGTCGAACCTGTCCGCCAGCCAAGCCGAATACAAACGCCTGACCGAGGCCGGTCAGCGCCTTGACGATATCGACACCCTCTACTCCTTGGGAATGGAGGAAGAGGATGAGGACAGCAAGCAGGAGGCTTGGAGCGAGCTGAAAAAGCTGTCCAAAGACCTGTCCGACATCGAAATCCAAACCTTGCTTGACGGCGAGTATGACAACCGTGCGGCCGTGGTCACCATCCGTTCCGGCGCGGGCGGGGTGGACGCCGCCGACTGGGCCCAGATGCTGATGCGCATGTATATCCGCTGGGCGGAAAGGCATCAGTACAAGGTCCAAGTGATCGACACTTCCTACGCTGAAGAGGCCGGCATCAAATCGGCCACCTTCCGTGTGGACGCCCCCTACGCTTACGGGAAGCTGTCAGTGGAGGGAGGGACCCACCGCCTGGTCCGCATCTCTCCCTTCGACAACAATTCCCGTCGGCAGACCTCTTTCGCCGCCGTGGAAGTGATCCCCTTGGTGGAGCCGACAGACCACATCGACGTCCCGGACAGCGACGTGCGCGTGGACACCTATATGTCCCACGGCCCCGGCGGGCAGGGGGTCAACACCACCTACTCGGCCGTCCGCCTGACCCACTTGCCTACCGGTATCGTGGTCACTATGCAGGATGAACGCAGCCAGATCCAGAATCGGGCGGCCGCCATGGCCGTCCTCCAATCCCGCCTTCTGGTCCTCAAACAGGAGGAGGAAGCGGCGAAGAAGAAGGAATTGGCCGGAGACATCAAGGCCTCCTGGGGCGACCAGATGCGGTCTTACGTCCTGCATCCTTATCAGATGGTCAAAGATCTGCGTACAGGCTACGAGACTTCGGATCCCCAGGCCGTTTTCGACGGGGACATCGACGGTTTCATCGACGCCGGCATCCGCTGGCGGCATCAGCAAAGGAAAGAAGCACGACAGGAACAGGAGGCCCGGTAGGCCGGACGGTCTTGACCCCAAGTCGGTCCCATCGGGCCGGTTCGTCGGGGAAAGACCTAGGAAGACCCCTGAAGGCCGTCAGGCTTTCAGCAAAGGAATTTCAGTAAAGGAATTTTTATGGCTTTGATTACTTTGGACCACGTCAGCAAGATCTACCCGCATGCTTCGCGCCCGGCTTTGGACAAGGTCGATTTGAGCATCGACCGGGGCGAGTTCGTCTTCCTGGTCGGCGCTTCCGGCGCGGGCAAGAGCACCTTGCTCAGCCTGCTTTTGCGGGAGGAGGAAGCGACGGAAGGAGACATCCGCGTGGCGGGGAACGACCTGCGGCGGATGCCGAACCGTCATGTGCCCCAGTATCGCAGGACCATCGGCTTCGTCTTCCAGGATTACAAGCTTCTGGAGAACAAGACGGTCTACCAGAACGTGGCTTTCGCTTTGGAAGTGATCGGCACCAAACGATCCACCATCAGGACTCTCGTGCCTCAGGTGCTGGAGGCGGTCGGCCTGAAGGGCAAGGAGGACCGTCTGCCCCACGAGCTGTCCGGCGGCGAAGTGCAGAGGGTGGCCATCGCCCGCGCTTACGTCAACCATCCGCAGATCATCCTGGCCGACGAACCGACCGGGAACCTGGACCCGACCACCTCGGTGGGGATCATGGAAGTCCTGGACGCCATCAACCGGACCGGCACCACCATCGTCATGGCGACCCACAACGAGGAAATCGTCAACTCCATGCGTAAGCGGGTGGTTGAGCTGCATAACGGCACAGTCGTCCGTGATGAGCGGAAGGGCGGCTATGATTCGTCGGTCTACTTCCCCGATGAGGAAGTGGAGGCGAATTCGACGGCTCAGAAATCAGCCCAGAAGTCGGCTCAAAGGTCCGCTCTGAAATCGGCCTGGAAGACCGGGGCTAAGGACTTCGAAGCGACCGGTGCCGATGATTCGCCAGCCGTGTCTGCTTCCGCCGCTTCTCTCGCTTCCACCTCTACGCCCGACTTCCTTTTCAAGGCCGATCTCTCCAAGTCCGGGGGGAATGATCGGGCTGACTTGGATGGAACCGAGGAAGACCGTGACGCTGGTCTACGTCGTCTTGCCCGCAACGTCCATTCCGGCAACACCGGCCGCTACTCCCAGACTTTCCAATCGGTGGAGGACACCCTGACCTGGGGCAAAGGCCTGATGGGGGAGGAATCCGAACGGAAGCCGGACCAATCCAAGCAGCCGGATCAGTGCTCAGACCAATCGGAGCAGTCGAATCGGCAATCGGAGCAAGGGCAAGGCCAATCGGAGCAGAGGCCGGATCAGGCCTCCATACAGGAGTCCAGCAACCAAGCCGCAGACAATCATGAAGGCGATAATCAGGAAGGCCACGACAATCACAATCATGAGGACCACGAAGTCCAAAAGACCGACCAAGCCGCCGAGACCCACGACAAGCAGCAAGGCAAGCAGGACTAGGAAGGACAGCGAGCATGCGTTTACGACTCATTCTTTCGGAGACATGGAACAGCCTGCGCCATAACGGGGTCATGGTCATCTCCCTGCTTTTGGTGACTTTCATCTCCTTCCTTTTCGTCGGGGCCTCCGTTCTCACCCAGGCCCAAGTGCAAAGGGCCCAAAGCGAATGGTATTCCCAGGTGGAGGTGGTGGTCTGGCTTTGCCCGGACGGCACCAGCACATCGGCCAATTGCTCGAGCGGGAAATCACCCAGCCAGGACCAGATCGTCCAGATCGAGGATTCGATCATGAACGACACGGAAGGGGTGGTCTCGAAGATCACCTACGTGAGCAAGGCCGATTTCTACCGGGACACCTTCCTGAAGCGTTATCCGGGAGGGGTTTACAATGGCCGTACCCTGACCGCGGGGGACATGCAGGACTCCCTCCACCTCAGGCTGAAGGACCCCAGCAAATACAAGGTGGTCTCCGAAGTCCTCTCCAACAAGAAGTACGTGGAGAGCGTGGAGGACCAGCGCGAGGTCTTCGACCCCATCATCTCCGTCATGAACAACGTGACGGTGGGGACGGTGATCCTGGCGGTCATCATGATCCTGGTGGCCATCCTCCTGACCGGGACCACCATCAGGCTTTCGGCCGCCTCCCGCAAGACCCAGACCGAGATCATGCGCCTGGTCGGCGCTTCCAACTGGACCATCCGCATGCCTTTCATCCTTGAAGGCGTCTTCGTCTCTCTGATAGGGTCCCTCCTGTCCTGCCTGGCTTTGGGGATCATCGTGAAAGTCTTCATCACTGATTGGGCGGCGAAGAACATGACCTGGATGACCATGATCGATCTGAAGACCGTCTTGGCCATCTCCCCCTTCCTTGTGGTGGGGGCTGTGCTTTTGTCCATCATCGCTTCCAGCGTCTCCTTGCGGCGCTACCTGAAAGCGTAATCATGAGCGGATTCCAGTCTTTCCCCTTGCTTTTTCAGCCCGGCAGTCTAGAATGTAACGGTATGGTGAAGGTCGATGGGGAAGGCGACCGACAGGGGAAATCGAAGATTCCGTTGGAATTGGGTGGATTTCAGCTTGGATAAATTCATAGGCAGTACAATCGAAAGAGACCGGAAACAGACGGGTTGGGATCGCATCGAGGATTCGGTACGGGTCCAGGATGGGTCTGGGACGGGAAAAGACACACAGGATTGAGGTGAATCCGCATGGAGCTCAAGAAGAACAGCAGGAACCGCGCGTTCGTTGGGGCGATGGCAGCCATCGCCTTGATCGCCGGCGCCATGGCCGCCTTCACGGTGGAACCTGCCCCGAAGGCGCTCGCCGATCCTTATCAGGACCTGACCAAGGCCCAGACCAGTCAGGCCCATGTGAACGCGGAGTTGGCAGGGGTCAAGTCCGACCTCAAGCAGACCATCCTGCAACTGAACGATTTGGTCAACAATCAAATCCCCGCGGCTGAGTCCAATCTGGCCTCGGCTCAAGACGCCGCGGCCAAGGCTCAGGAGACCGCCCAGGAGACCGGCCAAAGGCTGACCGCCGCCCAAGGGGACAAGGCCACTTTGGAGGCGAAGATCAAGCAGACTGGCTTGGACTACGACGATTCCAAGGCGGCCACGGCCCAAGCCGCCCGGCAAAGCTTCCATAGCTCCGATTCCAGCCAGATCGTCCAGGTGGTCACCGGGTCCAAGAACGGCAAGAGCTTCGTGCGCAACATGCAGGCCGACGCCGCTGTGGGCCGGGTGGAAGCCAACAAGGCCAACGCGTCCGCCAATGAGCTCAACTCTTCCATGAACCGCAAGGAAAGGCTGAAGGCGATCGAGGCCAAGGTCGCCGTTCTGAAGCGGCAGGCGGATTCCGCTTCTGCCTCCGCCCGGGCCGCGGCCGCCGCCGCCCAGCAGAGGGCCGACTCTTTGGACGCCTTGCGCACCCAGGCCGAGCAGAAGCAGACCACTTTGACCGCCCGCAAATCCGAGCTGACCACCAAGGCCTCCCAGGAGGCGGTGGCAGTGCTCCAGGCCCAGCAGGCGGTGACCGCCTACAACAAGAAGCTGGAAGAGCAGCGCAAGGCCGAGCAGGCCCGGGCCGCCGCCTACGCGGCTCAGCAATACAACGCCCAGCTGGCCCGCCAACGCGCCGCCGCCGCGGCCGCCGCCCGAGCGAACGCGGCACGAGCTTCGTCCGGGGGATCCCGGTCCTATTCCAGCGGCTCATCGGCCCCGGCCCCCGCGACTCCGAGCAATACCGTCAATTCCTCAGCCGGCGCCTCCGGCATGAACTATTCCGTCCCCGGCAACTGCCCGGCGACGGCCACCAGTTGCTACGGCCACGCCACCGGCCGCATCCCCGGCATCTGGGGGAACGCCTACCCCTGGAGCCAGTGCACTTGGTACGCCTATATCCGCCGTACCCAGCTGGGTCTGCCCGCCGGCTCCTACCTGGGCAATGGGACCGATTGGGCCGGTAAGGCGGCCGCTTTGGGGTACTACGTGAACAACATCCCTCATGTGGGCGCCGCCGTCTCCTTCTATCCGGGTCAGGCCGGCTCGGCCCCGGTCTATGGGCACGTCGCCGTCGTGGAACAGGTCCTGCCCGGGAACCGGATCCTGGTTTCCGAATGCGGGGCCGTCTATATGGGCGTGGCCCATACCCGCATCTTGGGCAACGCTTCCTCCTACCGATACGTCCACTACTGATCATCTCTCCCGATTATTTCTCCCTACTGACTCTTCATTCTCTATTGTTCTTTATTGTTCTCAATTAACCCCAGCTTTCCCAGCTGGGGCCCGAGGCGGATTCCATGGCTAAAAAACAGTCCGATGACATGCAAGTGATCGCCCTCAACCGCAGGGCCCGCCACGACTACACTCTGGAGAACAGGGTGGAGGCCGGTCTGGTCCTGCGTGGGACGGAGGTCAAGAGCCTGAGGGAAGGGCGGGCCTCCCTCAGCCAGGCATTCGTGACCATCGACCCTCATCATGAGATGTGGTTGGAAGGGGCGAACATCCCCGAGTACCTCAACGGCACTTGGACCAACCACGCCCCCAAACGTAAACGCAAGCTCCTTCTGCACGCCGATCAAATCACCCGCTTCGAGCGTGGGATCCAGGCCAAGGGCTACACGATCGTCCCCCTGTCCCTCTACTTCAAAGAGGGGAGGGTCAAAGTGGAGATCGCCTTGGCCAAGGGTAAGAAGGAGTATGACAAGCGCCAGGCTTTGCGCGAGGAGCAGGACAAACGGGAGGCCCAAAGGCAGATGCGTCTGCACAACATGAAAGGCGCCGATTTGGACTGATTTGGGGCCGGAAAGCCGTGGCTTCGACATTCAGAGATCAAGCTTACCCCGTGATCGATTTAACGATTTATAAGATTTTACACATTGTAAGAAGAAAATATAGATAAATCCACCCCTCTGACTATATTGTATAAATATGCTATATGAACGAAGTATTTCCGTTGCTTGGTCACAGGAGGCGTGATGTCTATGAGCGTATGGAGAAAAGGGTCCGCCCGTCTTCCTGGCTTGGGGCGTTTGGCTGCCGCCCTTGTGCTGGTCCTCGGGATGGTTTGTCTCTTACCGGCCTGCGGCACTTCGGACGGGTTGGATGAGAAGGCGGAAAGTTTCGATTATTCCCACATTCGGACCAATCCGGACGTCGTCGCCCTTCTTCCGAAGGATATCAAAGATTCGGGCGAGCTGACCATAGGAACGAATGCCATTTATGCTCCAGCCGAATACACGGGTGAGGACACGAAAACCATCATGGGCTATGAAATCGATATAGCCCGGGGCCTCGGGAAGGTGATGGGGCTGAGGGTGCGTCCGATCGAATCCAATTTCGACAACATCATCCCGGCCATGGGGTCCAAATTCGACCTGGGCATGTCGGCCTTCACCATCACGGCGGAAAGGGAGAAAAGCGTCAACTTCGTCCAGCATTACCGGGCTGGGCTCAGCTTCGTCGTCACCCGGGGCAATCCCCGCAAACTCGCCGTCGGGAACCTGTGCGGGGCCACGGCCTCCGTCCAGACCGGGACCGCCCAGGAAGAAAGCATCCTGGCCATGGCCCGGACCTGCAAGGCCCAGGGCAAGGCCACCTTGACGGTCAAATCGTACGCGGACCAGGCCTCGGCCACCATCGCCCTGGTCAACAAGCAAGTGGACCTCATGTACACGGACACCCCGGTGGCCGCCTACGCCGTCAAACAAACCGACGGGGCCTTGCAGCTCCTGGGCCGGCCGCAGGAAGTGGCCCCCATGGGGATCGTCATCGCCAAAGACAACATGAAGCTGACCAAAGCGGTGCAGGCCGCCTTGCAGAAACTGATCGACAGCGGGGTCTACAAGGCGATCCTGGATAAGTGGGGGGTGGCTTCCGGGGCGGTGACCAAGGCCGTCATCAACCCCGACCTGACCTCCGGCAAGGCGGACGCCGTCAGCACAACCAGCGCGACCGGTGCGGCCGGTACATCCACTACAGCCGATGCAGCCAGCACCACGACCGGGGCGGCGTATGCCACGCCCAGCTCATCCGATTCCTCGGCCTCGCCAGACGCTTCCAAGACAGGAGATGAACAATGACCCGGAAAAACGAAGGCAGACAAGACAAGCAGGGCGGACAAGACAAGAAGGACCTTGACATCCCCAACCGGATCCATGCCCGACCGTTTCCCCGGCCGGGGGTCTGGATCGCCGCCATCATCGTGGGGATCCTGGCCGCCATGCTCATCCACGGGGTGGTCACCAACCCGAATTTCCAGTGGAAGGTGGTCTGGCTTTACCTTTTCAATGAGCATGTTCTGACCGGCGTGGGCTGGACCCTCCTGCTGACGGTCGGCTCCTTCGCCATCGCCACCGTCCTGTCCGTGATCCTGGCCATCATGCGCCAGTCCCAGAACCTGGTCCTCAGAGGGGTCAGCTGGTTTTTCATCTGGTTCTTCCGCGGGACCCCCGTCTACACCCAGTTGGTTTTCTGGGGTTTGATCGCCGTCCTGGTGCCGAAGATCAGCTTGGGGATTCCCTTCGGCCCATCCTTCGTCAGTCTCAGCACCCAAGACATCTTCACGGCTGGAGTGGCGGCCCTGGTCGGCTTGGCCCTGAATGAGGCCGCCTACCTGTCGGAGATCGTCAGGGCAGGCCTGGAATCGGTGGACCCCGGTCAAAGGGAGGCCTCCCAGGCCTTGGGGATGAGCCGCGGCCAGATCATGCGGCGAATCGTCCTGCCCCAAGCCATGCGCATCATCGTGCCCCCTATGAGCAATGAAGCCATCGGTCTTTTGAAGACCACCTCCCTGGTCTTGGCCGTCCCCTTCACCATGGAGCTGCAATTCGTGACGAACTCCATAGCCAACCGTATCTATAAGCCGATTCCCCTCCTGCTGGTGGCTGCCATCTGGTACCTGGTCATCACGTCCATCCTCATGGTGGGGCAGACCTATCTGGAGCGGTATTTCGGGCGGGGCTTCGACGGGAAGACGTCGGCCGCCGCCCCGGTGGAAGACGGGCAGGCGGGCAAGGCGAACCGGGCCCGCAATCTGGGTCTGAACGCGTGAGGAGGCGAGGCATATGACTACGAGGCAGGCAATGACAGACAAGCAGGAAGCGCAGATCGTCATCGACCAGGTGCATAAGGTCTATGGTGACCTGCACGTCCTCAAAGGTGTCAGCATGAAGGTGGACCCGGGGACGGTCACGGTGATCCTGGGGCCGTCGGGATCGGGGAAATCCACCCTCCTGCGCATGATCAACCAACTGGAGTCCATCACCGGCGGCAGCATCACCGTCGATGGCCAGCTCATCGGTTACAAAAAGATCTCCCGGGCGGGCAAGGAGGTCCTCCAGGCCCTGAACGAGAAGGAAATCGCCCGGCAGCGGTCCCACATCGGCATGGTCTTCCAGCGATTCAACCTCTTCCCACATATGACCGTTTTGGAGAACGTCATGGAAGCCCCCACCCATGTGGCCCGCCTGCCCAAGCAGGAGGCCCGGAAGGAGGCCTTGGCCTGTCTGGAATCCGTGGGGATGGATGACCGGCTGGACTACTACCCGGCGCAACTGTCCGGCGGCCAGCAGCAACGGGTGGCCATAGCCCGGGCCGTGGCCATGCATCCGGACATCATGCTGTTCGACGAGCCGACCTCCGCCTTGGATCCGGAGCTGGTCGGCGAGGTCTTGGGGGTCCTGCGCAAGCTGGCCGAACAAGGCATGACCATGGTGGTGGTCACCCACGAGATCGGTTTCGCCCGGGAGGTGGCGGACCAGGTGGTCTTCATGGCCGGGGGAGTGATAGTCGAGTCGGGGGACCCCAGCATCATCGACCATCCCAGCACCAGCCGTTTCAAGGATTTCCTGGATTCGGTCCTCTGACTCGGGAATCGCGGCCTTTAGCCTGCAGGCGAAAAGGGCTGTGGCCTGGGTCACCTTTCGGCCTGGAATCCGCTGCCGGCGGAAGCCGTAGGATAAAATGGCATCGCAAGACATCCATTAGGGCAGGAAGGCAAGAAGGCCTGAATGGCTTTCCGGTCCCTTCCCGATTTCATAAGGAGATGCATGATGTCAAAGAAGATCACCGTTCTGGTGGGAAGCCTCCGCCGCGAATCCATCGCGCGCAAGATCGCCAAGGCGGTCATTCCCATGTTCCCCGAAGGCTATGAGGCCAGGATCGTCGAGATCGGCGACCTGCCTTTGTATAACGCCGATTACGACAATCCGGCCGAGGAGTACGCCCCTTTGCCTGAAGCCTATACCGCCTTCCGCCAGACCATCAAGGATTCCGACGGGGTGCTTTTCGTCACTTCCGAAAACAACCGCCTGGTCCCGGCCGTCATGAAGAACGCCATCGACGTGGCCTCCAAGCCCAATGGGGACGTGGCCTGGAAGGGCCTGCCCGGGGCCATCATCAGCCATTCCGTCGGTGCCATGGGTGGCTACAGCTCCCAGAAGACCCTGCGCCTGGCCTTGTCCTACTTCGATATGCCGCTCATGGGCCAGCCCGAGGTCTTCCTGGGCAAGTCCGCAAACATGATCAACGAGGAAGGCGGGTTCGCCAACGAATCAACCCGGGAATTCGTCCAGGGCTACATCGACAAGTTCGTCAAGCTGGTCGAGGCCAACCCTCGCCACTAAAACCCCAAGCCACCTGACCTCGTGATCCGGTGGCTTTCTCTTTGCCCGCTCATTGGCGGAAAACCGTGGATGTCGCATGCTGGTGGCGAAAAGCCCAGTGAAGGCAATAGAATGGGAACCATGTGTGGAATCGTTGGATATGCCGGTAAGGGCACGGCATGCAGTAAGCCTTTGGAAGTCTGCTTGCAAGGGTTGAAACGTTTGGAATATCGGGGCTATGACTCGGCTGGCGTGGCCTTGGTCTCCCCGGGCATGGAGCGGGTCGCCTTCCGCAAGAAGGAAGGGCGGCTGGATAATCTGGTCGAAGACATCGGCCGCCGCCCCATGCCGGACGCCACGGTGGGGATCGGTCATACCCGCTGGGCCACCAACGGGGCCCCCAGCGACGTCAATTCCCATCCCCATATCAGCCAGGACGGGCATATCGCCTTGATTCACAACGGCATCATCGAGAACGCCCCCCAGCTCAAGTTCGAGCTGCAGGCCGAAGGCTACCGCTTCGTCTCCAGTACCGACACCGAAGTGGCCGCCAAGCTCCTGGGCAAAGTGCAGAACCAGATCATCGCCGACGAAGGACGGCCTGACCTCTTCAAGGCCTTGCGCCGGGTGGCTCGCATGGTCACCGGGACCTTCACCCTTCTGGCGGTCGATTCCCGCCAGCCCGACCTGGTCGTCGGCGCCCGCCACGATTCCCCCCTGGTCGTCGGCCTGGGGGAGGGGGAGAACTTCCTCGGATCGGATGTGGCCGCCTTCGTGGCCTACACCAAGCACGCTTTGGAGCTTGGCCAGGATGAGGCCGTGGCCATCACGGCCGACTCAGTCATCGTCACCGATTTCGACGGCAACCCCACCCAGACCAAGGAATTCACCGTGGATTGGGATACCACCGCCTCGGAAAAGGGCGGTTGGGACTCCTTCATGGACAAGGAGATCCATGAAGAGCCGGAAGCGGTCCGCAACACTTTGATCGGCCGTTATGACATGGCCAACAATCTCAACTTGGACGAAGTGAGGATCGAAGAGGAGGATTTCCGCCAAATCGATAAGATCATCGTCGTCGCCTGCGGGACCGCCTCCTACGCCGGCATGGTGGACAAATACGCCATCGAACACTGGGTGCGGATCCCGGTCGAGGTGGAGCTGGCCCATGAATTCCGCTACCGGGACCCCATCCTGACCCCTCATACTTTGGTGGTGGCCATCTCCCAGTCCGGAGAGACCATGGACACCCTCATGGCCGTCCGCCACGCGCGGGAACAAGGCTCGCGCGTCCTAGCCATCTGCAACACCCAAGGGTCGTCGATCCCGCGCGAATCCGACGCCGTCCTTTACACCCATGCGGGGCCGGAGATCGCCGTCGCTTCCACCAAGGCCTTCGTGGCCCAGATCACTGCCGCCTATCTTCTGGGCCTTTACCTGGCCCAGGTGAAGGGGACCATGTATCGGGACGAGATCCGGAGCATCATCGATTCCTTGCAGACCATGCCGGATAAGATCCAGAAGGTTCTGGACACCCAGACCGAGACTGTCGAGGAGACGGCCCGCAAGCTGGTCGACGCCCGTTCCTTCCTCTTCCTGGGTCGTCACGTCGGCTACCCCGTAGCCATGGAAGGCGCCCTGAAACTCAAGGAGATCGCCTACACCTTCACCGAAGGTTTCGCGGCCGGCGAGCTCAAACATGGCCCCATCGCCCTAGTGGAGGATGGGGAGCCCCTCGTGATCATCGTGCCGCCTGAGCGCGGCCGCAACATCCTGCATTCCAAGGTGATTTCCGCCATCCAGGAGGTCAAGGCCCGTGGGGCTTACTGCATCGCCGTGGCGGAAGAAGGGGACGAGGACGTGAAGGACTACGCGGATGTGGTCTTCTGGCGTCCACAGTGCTCCACCTTGCTCAGTCCTTTGGTGGATGTGATCCCCCTTCAGCTGCTCGCCATGGATATGGCCAAGATGAAGGGGTATGACGTGGATAAACCCCGTAACTTGGCCAAGTCGGTGACGGTCGAGTAGGTCCGTCGGAATCGGGCGGTGACCGCTTGGTTTATGGGTATGGGTCGCCGGATCCTCGTGAGTCGCACGTCGCGACTAGCGAGTAGCGACTGGCGGGTAGCGAATGGTGCATCGTGCATAGTACATAATGAACGGAAAGCTGAATGGCGAAGGTGAATGACCATGTCTGACAGGGTGGCAGTCGACCGGATCGCCCGCGCCGTGACTTATCCCGGGCCGGGTGATTCGAAATACACCAGGGGAGTGGTTTCCCTGCTCACCGGGTCAGCCCGCTACCCCGGGGCCGCCCTCTTGGGGGTGAATGCGGCCGCCCGCTGCGGTGCCGGATATGTGCGTTACGAAGGGCCGGCCGCGGCCAGGGACCTGATTCTGCTTAGGCGGCCGGAAGTGGTCATGGGGGCCAGCCTCGCCACCCATACCGATTCCTGGGTGATTGGTTCCGGTTTTCCCTCCGTCTCCTCCCGGGATTTGGGCCAGGAGGATTACGCCTTGGCCGTCCAGCTTCTGGCCTCCTACGCCGGCAATCCGGATTATTGGGAAGGTAGCCTCGACGGCTGTCTCGCCGATGGCCCAAAAGACGATTGTAAGGATGGCCTTGATGCTCATCCGAAGGAGGCTCAGGAGGACCGCTCGAGGGTCCGCTCAGAGGGCCATCCGGAGGGTGCGTCCTGCCCTGGCGACCGTCTGGCTTTGCACAACTCTTTACGGCATCTGGTCAAAGGCACTTACTGCCTGGTGGACGCTGGCGCTTTGGACTTTTTCGCCCAGGCGGCGGCCAACCGGCCTTTGACCGAAGCGGACAGCCTGCGTCATGTGGTCGTCACCCCTCACGCGGGCGAAGCGGCCTCCATGCTGACCATCTGCGGGTATGGGGTGACCCGACAGGAGGTGGAGTCCGCCCCCCGCAAATACGCCAAGATCCTGGCTGACGAACTGGAATGCGTGGTCGTCCTGAAAGGATCCCCGACCATCATTTACGATTCCCACTCATCCCACGAGCTTCTTCAATTGGAGGCGACTCATTGGCTGGCCACGGCCGGTACAGGGGACGTTCTGGCCGGCCTTCTGGGGGCCCTTTTGGCTCAGAACGCTTCCGCGATGAATAAGGGCGATCTGGACACCCAGACCGTCGCCGCCGCCGGGGTCTTCCTCCACAGTCTGGCCGCGGCGATCGCGGCAGGGGACTACAACAGCCAGAAGGCCTTGCTGACCGACCCGACGGATTCCCGGATCCACCCCATGCCTGCCGGGCATCCGATTTGCGCCATGGATGTGGCCCAGACCCTGCCCGCGGCCATCGGCCTGGTTCTGGACTCGGATTGGGCGGCCTTGTACCGGCAGTCCGTCATCGACAACGCCGCGGCCGGGGAGTCCGACACCGATTTGCCGGGATTCCTCCGGTGACTGCCTGCTCCCCGGCGGGAGCGCCTGTCTCCGGTGACGGTCAGGCCCCGGGATTCCATAAGCCTGGATCCTCTGGGCCTGGATTCCACAGGTGGGTGACTCAGGAGCCGGATATTCCCTTTAACCTGCCTGTCTTATATGAGGATTCGCGGATCATCGTCGTCGACAAGCCCCATTTCCTCCCGACCACTCCCCGGGGGATGTGGTATCGGTCCACGGCCTTGATTCGGCTGCGGGAGAAGTATGGGGACGAGGCCATCACCCCCGCCCACCGTTTGGATCGGATGACGGCGGGCATCGTCGTTTTCGTGCGGGACCCGCGCTATCGGCGGGATTATCAGCTTCTTTTTCAAAACAGACAGGCCCGGAAGAAGTACGTTTGTCTGGCCCCTGCCAAGCCTGTGGTCCGCCCGGCCCTGGGCACTCTTTTCCCGCTGATCGACGATCAGTCCGGCCTCCGCCTGTCTTGCCCGGACGATCGGAGGCTTTTCTTCCCTCTGATTCGCAGCTCCCACATCACCAAGACCAGGGGAGTGCTCCAAGCCTGCGAAGAGGCCGATAAGCCCAACGCGGTGACCATCATCCGTTTGAGCGCCGATCAGCCTCGGGGTCAGACCCTGGAAAAAGGCCTGCGCTCGTATGATCTTTTCCCGCGGACGGGCAAAACCTATCAGCTGCGGGTCCATATGAATTCCCTGGGTCTGCCCATCGTCGGGGACCCCCTCTACCCCGAGATCCTGCCTGAGGCCGCTTATGATGATTTCAGCGACCCTCTGCGGTTGGTCGCTCAAGAGTTGGATTTCGCCGATCCGGTCAGTGGCCAGGATTTCCACTTTCGGTCGCGTTGGACGGTGACGGATCCGGGTCCCGCGGAAAGGTCGAGTTGAAAGGCCGCGTGGAAAGGCCGACTGACGGTCACAGTGTGAGCCGGCCCGACATGCAGAGTCGTGGCGGCCTTTTATAGTGACCTTTTATAGCGGAAAAGATACCTGAGTGGTGAGCTGGTCTTTGGACAGCGGATTTTTAGACGGAAGTCTTCAGACAGCGAGTCTCGAACCGTCAGGTCTCGAATCCTCGGGTAGTGGGTCTTCAGTGAGTATGTGAGGCGTGATTCATCCATGACGAACCAGAGCGGCGGAGGTCGGAAGAGAGCGGTTTCGGCCGGCGAAGGGCGGCCGTCGGCCTTCCAAAGGCTGGCGAAGCCCCTTGACCCGGCCAAGGCTTACACCGGCGGCAAACTGACCAGGCCCGCCTTCATCTCCCTGGCCACCCTGACCTTCATCACTTTTCTAGGCAACTTCACCCAACTCCAGCTTTCGGCCGCCTTGCCGACCATCGTCAACGAGTTCGGCATCAACGTGACCACCGGCCAATGGATGACCTCCATCTTCCAGCTGGTCATGGGGGTCATGGTCCCCCTGACCGCCTTCCTGACCCGCCGCTTCAGCGCCAGGCAGATAGTCCTGTCGTCCATGGCCATCTTCATCATCGGTTCCGTCCTGTCCTGGCTGGGCCCGACCTTCGGCCTGGTCCTGCTGGGAAGGACTCTGGAGGCCATGGGAACCGGGGTCATGTGGCCGGTGCTGCAGATCACCGTCTTCACCCTCTTCCCCCTGTCCCGCCGGGGCCTGGCCATGGGGACCGTGGGGGTGGCCATGGCGGTCGCCCCCGCCCTGGGCCCGACCTTCGGAGGTTGGCAGACGGACTCGCACGGCTGGCGTTCCATCTTCTTCGGCCTGGCCCTGGTCGGTTTGCTGGCCCTGGTCCTGGGCTTCTTCGCCTTGAGGAATATAGGGGAGAACGATAAGGAGGCCAGGGCCGATTTCTTCTCGGTGGGACTGTCCGTCTTCGGCTTCGGCGGCCTCATGTTCGGCTTCACCAACATCGAGTCCTACCCCTTCCTTCATCCTCTGGTCTGGGCCCCGATGCTGATCGGACTGGTCGGAATCGTCTGGTTCGTCCTGCGGCAGCTGGCCATGGCCAGGAGGTTCGAACTTGCCACTCAAGAGGGGAAAGGAGGTGCCGAGCCTCCGCTTTTGGACCTGGGGGTTCTGAAGAACCGCTATTTCCGCACGGGCACCATCGTGGCTTCCTTGAGCTTCTTCGCCTTCAGTTCCATCACCGTCATCATCCCCCTCTATATCCAGAACGACCGCGGTTTCAGCGCCACCATGAGCGGCCTGATCATGCTGCCTGGGGCTTTCGGCCAGTGCATCGCCCAGTTCCTCGGGGGCCGTATGCTCGACCGTTTCGGCGCCAGGCCGGTGGCCCTGGTCGGCACCAGCATCCTGTTCATCGGAACGGTCATGATGAGCATGATCGATATGAACACCTGGATCTGGTGGGTTTCCATCTGCCAGTTCACCCGTCAGATCGGCATGGGCTTCACCCTGATGCCGGTGACCACCTGGTCCTTGAACTGTCTGGAGCCGGATGAAGTGTCGGCCGGTTCGGCGGTGACCAACACGGCCAGGCAGACCGCCGGGGCCGTAGGGGCTCCGATCCTGGTCATCCTCATGGCCCTTTTCCAGCGCTTGCGGCTCCAATCCCTGGGCGGCTCAAGGTCTTTGGTCATCGTTTCCAGCGTCTTCGCCGTCGAATGGGTCTTGCGCATCTCCGCCCTCATCGCCCTGATCATGGTCCTCATGGTTCTTTTCGGGGTCAAAGGGGAGGGGGCTGGATCATCGCATGACCTGGCCCGTCGCGCCATCGCCCGCGCTCGCCGGGAGATGGGCGGATTCCAGCATCATCATGACCATCACGTCATTCAGTAGCGGGCCGTTTTGCTATAGATGATGTCCAGGCCTTTGAAGATCAGGTCGGGGTCGTAGGCGTCCAGGATTCCCAAAGCGGTGGCGTCCTCTTCCACCACCCGGCCCAAGCCTCCGGTGGCGACCACGGTCAGTTTGGGGGAGTCGGGTCTTTGGGCCTCGTATTCGCTTGAGATCTGTTTGACGATCGTCTCCAACCCGCCCAGGAAGCTGTAGTAGAGGCCGGCTTGGATGGCCTCGCCCGTGTTCTTGGTCAGGATGGTGGATGGCTTGCGGATCTCCACCTGGGGAAGCTGGGCGGTCTCTCCCGCCAAGGCCTTGGCCGACGTCTGCAGGCCGGCGGTGATGAGGCCCATGGTGATGGCCCCGTGGTCATCCACGATGTTGAAGGTGGTGGCCGTCCCCATGTCGATGACCAGGCAGGGGGCGGGGTAGAGGTTGTAAGCGGCCACGCAATCGACCAGGCAATCGGCCCCCAGGCTGCGGGGGTCGTCTATGCGCACGCTGAGCCCGGTCTTCACCCCGGGGCCGACGACCAGCGGGTTGAGGCCGAAGAACTTGATGATGGCCGCCCGGAAGGAATGCATGAGGGAGGGAACCACGTTGGAGATGATGACCCCTTCCACGTCGGCCGGTTTGCAGGAGCTGAGAGCCAGGAACTGCAGGAGCATGATTCCGTATTCGTCACTGGTGTGGGCGGCCGCGGTGGTGATGCGGTAGGTCGCGATGATGGGCCTGGTCGCTTTGGAGACCTCGGGGCGTGGCCACCTGGTCCCTGCCTCATCCGCAGGGCCGAGCAGGCCGATGACGATATTGGTGTTGCCTATGTCCACTGCGAGGAGCATGAGCTCGCCTCCCGGTCGAAGAATGGATCAGGACACCATTGTAGTCCCTGCCGGGGCCTGTCAGCCTTTCGCTTCGATCAGGGAGTAGGTCTGGCGGGATCGGTCGAAAAGGATGTAGAGGGTGGCCTTCTTGCCTTTCACCTTGTGTAAGGAGAGGTTCCTGGCCTTTTCGGGAGTGGCCGGGATGGTGAAGGCCGGCTTCGTTCCCTCATTGGACATCATGTCGCTCAAATCGTTCAGGTCGTCAAGATCGGCTTGCGAGATGCCTTGAGTGAGGCGGGATGGGTCCAGGCTCGTCCCTTTGACGGGGGAACTGGGGCGGAAGGTGAAAGCCAGGAGGTCGCCTCCGTCCCAGTTGTCGTCATCCGTATATTGCTGGATCATGGTTTTCTTGGCCGGGAGGGTCAGTCCCCAGCTGGAGGCCACCCTGTCCAGATAGGTTTCGCGGACGGTCTTCCGATAGTTCCGGTAAAGGGGGATCAGCACCGTGGCCCCGATGGCGAGGACGAGGCAGAGGATGAGCACGACGATCAGGCCTTTGCGTTTGCCTGATGCGGATTCACGTGTTTTTTCTTTTTCGTTATGGTTATCCATATGTCCTCCTTTTACTCTTTCGATTTGTCGAAATCGAATTAGTTACGAGTTATACTGATTTTGTATGGAATCAATATACCTCGTTGCTGAGCTGCATACATCGTATTGACAGCAATCCCCGCAATTGAAGTGTAGCTCTTATCTTGACTCCAATCATAAGTATCAGTAATGGTTACATAGCTTCCTGTTCGTGACCAGTTAAATCGATGAATTGAGTAATATAAATCTCTTTCCACGGTACTTCCTTGATTGGGGAATGCCGAACTTCCAAAACGATTCGACGATTTTCGAAGTTTGCCGAACAAAGGTGATTCGCAGACTCGGCTTCCATAAATTGGAAGATAAAGTGAATTTCTTTTTTTATTTGCGCGATTATGCGTGAGAAGTTCCGCTGATAATTTATAGCCCTTCATCTGGAACCAAGCAGTCACAGTAGTGATTGCTGCGTCGTAGTATTTATCTTGGGGGGGGTTCCTACTTTTGTTATGATTTTGGAAGATGACTGATTAGATTGAAGCTGCAACCTTTCTTTAGAAAAACTACTATACTCTTGGATTTCATCTTGCAAACAAGAAATCATTTCTTCGATGTCATTTTTTTGTTCGGCAGAGAGAGTGGGATCTGAAAGCATGGAGATGTATTCATCAGACATATGCTGCAGCTGTTCTGTCACTGACGTGTGTTGTCTCGCCAATTCAGCTTCTATGGTTGACGTTCCGCTGATGATATTTTGAATTTGTTCAGATTGTATACCATCTTGGGAAGTTGTGTAGTCGATACTGGATGCGAAAGCCGTAGCAGGAATTAGTAAAATGTTAATGTGATAAGGCCTGCTAAGGATTTAGTCAAATTAATTTTCATGATTAACCTAGGAGTTTTGCGAAAAATTGTTTTCATTAAGCTCCCATTCTCTTATCCAGAAGAGAATGGGAGAGATATTGATGGTGAGTCTCACCGTCAATAAGTTCACGCTTGAAAAAATTGAATATCATGTGATACTGGTAAGTGGGTTACGAGGTATCGGCATCCCCTTCTTTAAAGTGTGTACTACCACTTTGTAGCTGAAATAAGTATAATGTAATATGAAATATGAGATATAAGTCAAGCGGGTTTCGCAGGATTTTCACTGGTGGAGACGACGGATTTTAGCATACGGCAGGCATGGTCCTTCATGATCATTCTTAATCTTCCCGGCCTGTTCAGGGTTGTACGTAACCTTCATGTTCGTTCATAGTCGCAGCGGGAGGGGGCCGTAAAAGTCATAAAAACCATGAAAGTCATAAAAGTCCCAAGAGCTATAAGAGCTTCAGGAGGGTCAGACCGGCAAGCCATGAGACGATGAAGATGGTCAAAAGAAGGTCAGCGGCCGAATAGGCCAAAGGATGCCAGAGGCTACGGGGCCGGTCGCTGGAATAGCAACGGGCGTCCAAGGCCAGGGCCAGGTTATGGGCGTGGCGGATGGCGGCGGCGAGGACAGGCACGACCAAAGAGGTCATGGCCTTGACCTTGCTGCCGAAACCGCCGGAGCCGAAGGAGGCGCCACGGGCCGTTTGGGCCCGGCGCAGGCTCAGGAATTCGTCGGAGATGATGGGGACGAAACGCATGCCCAGGCTGAGCACGAAAGCCACATCCCTGGTGGGCACCCCCAGCAGGCGCAAAGGTTTGATCAGGCTGGCGAAGGCGTCGGTCATCCGCATCGGGGGGATGACCATGAGCAGGATGGCCCCGATGACGATCATGATACCGAACCGGCTGGGGTAAAGCAGGGCCGACCACAAGCCCCCGGTGGTGAGGGAAAGGTCCCCCCACGACCATAAGAGCCTGCCTTGGTGAACGAAGAACATGTTGATCAGGCCCATGAAGACGAAGAGAATGAGGAACCTCCGCACCTGCAGCCAGACAGAGGCGGGTTTGACCCGTCCGGCCCAGGAGGCGAGAAGGATCAGGACCATGCCCCAAACCAGCATGGGCCAGGTGGAGATGGTGAAGGCGGCGATCATGAGGGCCAGGGAGGAAAGGATCAGTGCTCTGGGGTCGCAGCGGGACAGGAGGGAGGAGGTGGAGGCGGCGGACCGAACAACGCGGGCGGATCGGGTCGAAGCCTGATCGGTTGCGGCGGCCGGTTGGCCGGAGCCTTCTTCGTCTTTGTCGTCCTTGCCCGTCGCCTGCAGGAAGAGGACCCGGCTGGCGTGGACGGCGACGTCGGCCAAATCATGACTGATCATGATGATGGTCAGGCCTTCGCCATTCAGCCTATCCAAAAGGGAGAGGAGGCGCTGGGAGGTGGCGGCATCCAGGCCGGCCGTCGGCTCGTCCAAAAGGAGGATGTCGGGCTGATTGGCCAAGACCCCGGCTATGGCCACCATCCGCCTTTCCCCGCCGGACAGGTCCCAAGGGGTCCGGTCCAGCAGATGGTCGATCGAAAGCAGGCGGGCGGTCTCCAGCGCCCGCCGCCGGGCCTGATCCGCCGTCGCTCCCAGGCAGCGGGGTCCGTAAGCGATGTCTTCGGCGACGGTATCGGCGAAAAGTTGGTTCTCCGGATGTTGCATCACATAACCGATATGGCGGCGGATCTCTTTGCGGTTCTTGCGGGCGAAAGGGTTGAGTCCGTGGATGCGGGCCTGGCCCGCGCTGGGTTTATCCAAGGCGCACAGGAGCATGGCCAAGGTGGATTTTCCAGCCCCGTTCTCCCCGCACAGGGCGATGAATTCCCCGGCTTGGATGGATAAGGACAGGGATTTGAGGGTGTCATGGTCGGCGGATCGATAGCGGTAGGAAAGGCCCTGAGCCGTCAGGACCGGGTCGCCGGAAGTCCGGCTGGTCTTGGTCTGGGCTCCCCCCAGGATGGTGACGGGGATTCCCCTCTCCCGCAAGGCCTGAGGGTCGATGACCTGGTCGGAGCCCATGACTTGGTCAGAACCGATGGTCTGACCTGATCCGATGGCCTTGACCTGGTCGGAATCTTCGGCCGCCCTCCGGCGACTTCCCCCAGAGGACCCTATTTTCCGGTCCGAGACCACCGTTCCCCGGACCATGGTCACGATGCGGTCCGTCTGCAGGGCCTCGTAACGGTTATGGGTGATGAGGACGATGGTCAACCCGCCTTCATGCAGGAGACGCAACCGGTCCATCAACTCCTGCCGGCCTTGGGCGTCCAACATGGCGGTGGGCTCGTCCAGGATCAGCATGTCCGGTTCCATGGCCAGGGCCGAAGCGATGGTCACCCTCTGCTGCTGGCCGCCCGACAGGTCCAAAGGATCGGCCATGGCCAGGTCCGCGATGTCCACCGCCCGCAAGGACGAGTCCACCCGCCGGCTGATTTCCAGCCGGGGGCAGCCCAGGTTCTCGGGTCCGAAAGCGATGTCGTCCTCCACCAGACTGGAGACGATCTGATCTTGCGGATTCTGAAAAGCGATGCTGATGCGGGGGCGGACCTGGTCATAGGAATCGAAGTCGACCTGGCCGTCAGCGAAAACGGTCGATCCCAAAAGCCTGACTTGGCCGGAATCCGGATGGGACAGGCCGGACAGGATCCTGGATAAAGTGCTCTTGCCGGATCCGTTGTCCCCCATGATCGCCACCCATTGCCCCTGTTCTATGGTCAGACTCAGGTCCTGCAAGGCCGCTTGATCTTGACCAGGGTAGAAGTAGGAGACGTGGGAGAGGTCGGCCAAAGGCCGGGAGGGGGAGGGCATGCTTACAGGGCCTTCTTCGCCAGGAGGGAGACGGGCTTGTAGCAGAGGAAGGTGATGACGGCGTCCAGACCCATCTTCGCCAGGTTGAAAGGCAGGTAGAAGGGGATGATCATGCCGACGTATTGCATGACGTTCACGTGGTAGTAGAGGGGGGTGACCACCAGGTTGAGCAGCAAGGCCAGGATGGTCGCCAATATTCCGCCGACGACCAGGCCCAGGGCCGCCCGCGGGCGGGTCTTGTTCCTCTGGTAGATCAGCGTGGCGGTCAGGCTGAAAAGGATCATGACGGCCATGTTCATCAAAGCCCCTACAGGGTTGGAGAGGAGGTGGGGGACGTAAGTGAGGATGCTGACCGTGACTCCAGCCGCGGGTCCGTAGGCGAAGGCGGCGATCAGGCAGATGACCCCGCTGAAATCGTATTTGAGGAAAGGGAGAGGGGGGAAGGGGATGGCGAAGAAGCTCAAGGTTATGCCCAGAGCGACAAAAAGCGCATAAAGGGCGATGCGGGCCGTCGACCATCCGTTTTTCGTGGGTCGGTTCGTGGAATGATTGGTGTTCATTTGTACTCGTTTCTTTCATCCGGACTATACCGTTGGCCCTGGGATTCCACCGGGTCAGCCGCTTTCGCGGGTCGCGGGCTCTACCGCCAGTAGGGAATCGCACC
This sequence comes from Parascardovia denticolens DSM 10105 = JCM 12538, assembly GCF_001042675.1. Taxonomy (NCBI): domain Bacteria; kingdom Bacillati; phylum Actinomycetota; class Actinomycetes; order Bifidobacteriales; family Bifidobacteriaceae; genus Parascardovia; species Parascardovia denticolens. The sequence continues at coordinate 1,280,825 of NZ_AP012333.1, read as the reverse complement.
CTGCCCTGAAACATGGAGTGTCGTCGGTGGACGACAAGTTCACCATAGCATGAGGAAGGGGCCGGAGGGAAGGGGTTTGTCCGCTTTGTGTGGGAATTGTGCCTCTTATCCGCTAGAATGGTTCCGTTACGTACGAGTCAGGAGCCTCATAGTGGAAAACGATAAGACGAATTCTGATGAGACCAAGGATGGAACCAAGGACGAAACCGAGGGTGAAATCGTAGAGAACAAGGATTTGCGGGACCAGGATCCCGCCGAAGGGGAATCCTCGGAGCGGGATTCCGACCAGGACGCCGCCGCGGATGTCGCCGCGAACGAAGGGGCTGGAGCGGACCTGGGAGCCGCCGAGCATGCATCCGACCATGAGGAGTCCGACGGCCCCTCCGCTTCTTCCTCCGAGTCAAAGGAAGGGTCTGGACATCAAAGCTGGGCCAGGAAGAAAGTCCTGCGGCGTATCGTCGCCCCGCTCTTCTTCTTCGCGGCCGTGATCAACTTGGTCTTCGGAGTTCTTTACAGCACCGCCTGGGCTCCCAAACCTTATCTGGAGGCGAAAACCGGCAAAATGACCACCAGCCTGGTCTATACGGCTGATGGGGTGGCCAACGTCAATGGGTCCCGCCTGGAGGTCACGGCCCAGGCCTCGGCCGATGCCAAAGTCTGCTTGGCTGTCGGCCGCGCCCGGGACGCAGCCGCTTGGGCGGGGAACAACAAAGTCACCGTCCTGACCGGCTTGTCCTCCTTGTCCGATCTTAAGTCCAAGGTCCAAGGCCAAGGGGAAGCCCCGGCCGTGGATGAGCCTTCGGGGGATGATTTCATCTCCTTCAAGGATTCCGATCTCTGGGAAAAGGTCACCTGCAAAACCGGGACCGTCACCGAGACCCTGTCGGATTCGTCGGGGCAGTCCATCATCATCTCCTCCTCGCAGCCGTTGACCTCCGTGACCATGCGGTGGCACCGCACGACCATGCCCAACCTGGCCTGGCCTTGGTATCTGGCCGCCGGAATCCTGGCCCTGCTCGCCCTCCTGTCCGCCACCCTTTTGGCCACCTTCAAACGTCGGCCCCGGATCAAGAAGAACATAGCCGAACAAGAGGCGGTGGAAGAAGACCTTACCCCGACGGCCGTTCTGGTTGGGGCGGAAGAAAGCTTCCAATACCAGCGGCCTGAAGAGGTCCCCTCCCACGCCGACCCCCAGGAAATCTCCTCCGGCTTCGGGCCTTTCAAACGTCGCAAAAAGCACCAAGTCCTCAGCGCCCAGGAGGCCCTCTCCAACGCGGAAGGCGAAGGCGCGTCCGAAGGGCCGTCCATCGTCGATCCGACCAAGGCCAACATGGTCGCCAACCTGGCCGCCCTGTCCGACAAGCCGGCCGATGAGGAAGCCGGCCTGTCCGCCCGGGACATCGTGATGAAGGCCAGAGGAAAGAAAAGCGACCATACCACGGGCAGCTCCCACCTGGCCCAGCAGAATGCGGGCCGGCATGCGGGGGCCGGGTCGGAGGCCAACGAAGCTGAGGCCGCCGAAACGGCTACCGCTTCCTTCGACGAGATGTCCGCCTGGTTGGCCCGGATGGAATCGGAGAACTCCCAGCCGCCTGAGGACAACACAGTCGACATCCTGGCCGAGGAAAAGGAGGCCGCCGTCAAGAAGGACCTCTTCAGCAATCCGGATTCGTCCATCACCAATGTGGAAGCGGCGGCAGCCGAATCCTTGGCCCAGCAGGAAAAACAGGCAGGGCGGGACGGGCGGTCCGAGCAGAAGGAAAACCCGATCGATCCGGGCGAAAATACAGAAGAAAGCCTGAAGGAAAATCCGAAAGAAAGCCCGAGCGAAGAAGACGGATCCCAGCAGGAGGAAAACCATGACTAAGAGATTCCAGCGATTCCCCAAAATCATCACCGCCTGCCTGAGCGTGGCCACCGTCGCTTCCCTGGCAGCCTGCGGGAGCATCCCCGAGCCGAAGAAATCGGACCTGTCCCAGACTTCCGTGGTCACCCTGACCCAGGAGGAAAAGATCCGGTCCCGGGTCATCAAGGACGTGGTCTCCGCCGACGCCAATCAGGACGTGGACGCCTTGGCCAAATACGCCGAAGGTCCGGAGCTGGCCGTTCGCACGGCCCAGCTCACCATCGCCAAGGCCACCAAAAAACTGGACCCGGCCGCGACCATCCCCACCGGTTACCAGCAGCTGGTCGTCCCCGTGGAGTCCCGCTGGCCCCGGTCCCTCTACACCATCACCAGCCCGACCGAAGACAGGCAGACGGCCCGGATCCTGGTTTTCTCCCAGGACTCGGCCCGCACCAACTACAAGCTCTGGGGCTTGGTCCGCATGCTTCCCGGCGTGACCATGCCGACTTTCGCCATTCAGGCCCCGGCCACGGCCAAATCCTCGGAGACCAATTACCCCAATCATGAGGGGACGGCCGACGAGGATGGGCTGATCATGACCCCCCAGGAGGCGGTGAAGGCCTACGCCGATTACCTGCAGAAGGGGACCTCCTCCTCGAACGCTTCCAAGTTCGACAAAGACGCTTTCAGCACCGAGATGCAGAAACTGACCACCGTCATCGACCAAGGGATCAAGAAGAACGGCGGCAGCCAGCGGCAGGAATACAGCTTTAGGAAGGGGGCGATCCGCGTGCTGGTCACGTCCCGGACCTCCAACGCTTCCAAGGCCACCTTGGGAGCCTTGGTGATCGCGGAAATCGATTCCACCTGGACCCGCACCGCCGGCAAAGACCGCAAGTCCTTGCCCATCTCCGACTCGGAGAAGGCCCTCTTCGGCCAGCAGGACGGCAAGCAGTCCATCGAGGCGGATTATGTGAACGTGGTCGCCCTGTATGTTCCTTTCAAAGGGGATAAGACCAATACGGTGATCAGGTGCGTGGGATCCGAGCGGGTCCCCGTCTCCGTCCAAGCTAAGTGACGGCTGGCGACCTGTGAATTCTTCCGAAGCGGCGGGTCTGCGCGTCTGCCGTTCCGGCTATCAGACAAGCCGGCGTTGCCATGGCCGGCGATAAAGGAAAAAAGAAAAGAGGCATTCGATGGATGAACAATCCCGCCGGGCCCAGGCCCAGCGTTCCTTGGCCGGGATGAATCTGGCCGGAGCCGTTGATTTGGAATCCCTCAAGCATAAGCCTGAGGCCCCTGCCGGGCAAGAAGGAGGGGCTCCCGCCGCGGGCGGCTATGTGGTGGATGTGGATACGGCCGGTTTCGAGTCCATGGTCCGTATGTCCGCCACCTATCCCATCCTGCTTCTGCTCTGGCAGGCGGATGATGAGCGTTACTTCGACCTGGCTTCCCGCTTGGCTGGCGTCGTGGACCGGATGAAAGGGCAGATGCAGCTGGTCCGGATGGACATTGCCACGAATCCCCAAGTGGTGCAGGCCTTGCGGGTCCAAGGGGCCCCGGCCTTGTACGCCTTGATCGGAGGACGGCCCATGCCAATCGTGCAAGGGATGCCGACCGAGGAAGAGCTGACTCAGATCAAAGACCAGATTTTGCCCCAATTGGTCTCCGTCGCCCAGCAGGCCGGCATCACCGGCACCGCCCCTTACCTGGAGAAGAGCGGCGACGAGGGCGCCGGGGAAGGTTCCGACTCGTCCGCCGCCTCTGGCGACTCTTCTCAACCCGCGGCCGCGCAGATCCCCGCAGGCCATGAGCAGGCCTATCAGCTGACCCAGGATGGTCAATACGAACAGGCCGCCGCCGCTTACGCCAAAATCATGGAATCCAATCCCCACGACCTCGTCGCCGCCCGGGAACATGCCAAGTCCGCCCTGCTGGCCCGCAACGGTCAGGCGGATCTGAGGACCGTGCGAAAGGCCGCGGGGGACAGACCGGATGATGTGCAGGCCCAGTTGGATGTGGCCGATGTGGACATGATCGGCGGTCACCTGGATGACGCCTTCTCCCGCCTGCTCGACTTCCTGCAAGGGCACAAGGGAGACCCGGAAACTTTGGATGCCGTCCGCCAGCGGCTCTTGGAATACTTCGCCATTCCTGAGGCGACGGATGAAAGGGTGCGTAAGGCTCGCATGCGCCTGGCCACGCTCATGTACTGACGCGCTGAGCCAGTTTCAGTTTCAGTCGATGGCCGCCGTGCGGTTGACCCCGAATCCTTCATGGAAGCGCGGGCCTTTCCTTTCCAGCTCAGCCAAGAAAGCGTCCTTCCATTGGCTGTAGGGGTGCTCGGCCAGGCCGTCGTTGGAGAGGCGCCAGTCATCGGTGATTTCCGTCGTGCAGAAATCGGGGATGAGCAGGTTGGTCACTGGCTTGTTCCGTTTAGCTTCAGCGCAGATCAAGGGGAAATTATCCCCGCCGAAAACGTCCAGATTCCACCCGTCTTCGCCGATCCAGGCGGTGTAGCGCGTCTTCACCAAGGCCTTGCCTCCCCGTTTGATCAGCTCCACGGCGATGCCGGGGTCAATCTCCCGTTCCGCTTCGTAGCGTGTCCCGCTGAGGGATGGCCCTTTCACGGTGACGGTGGCGATGGCGAACCGGTCCTGGAACCGGTCCAAGGCCTGGTAGGGGTCAGTCCCTTCGTCCATGTCCAGGCGGACCCCCGGGGTCTTGACCCGGACCCGTAGGGCGTAGTTGTCCTCATGCACGTAGTAGCTCTGGATGATAAGGCTGGGTTGTTCGCTGACAGTGAGGTCGCCAGGCAGGGCGGTGCAGAAGAAACGACGATCGTATTCGAAATCCCGGGCGCTGGGCACCGGATTCAGGGGGTCTGTCATAGCTTCATTTTACGGCCTTCCGCCTACCAACGCCTACTCGCGACTTGTCTATCGCCGTGTTGGACCCGTTGTGGGTTTCTTCGCTCTTCGGGGGGGATGCGGAGAGGTCCGGAGCGAGGATAGGGACCCGGAGCGAGGGTGGGATTTTGAAAGATGGGAAAAGTGGGAGAGGGGAGAAAGACCAGCTGATGCTTCTTTTCCTCGGACGTTCGCCGGGAAAGGCAGACAGGCCTTGGGAATGAAGGGCCGAGGCTGGGTTGTGTCACGGCCATGTCGCTTTTGACCGTGATATGGGTTAGAGTAGGAGTGCATCCGATGCGGGGCGGCCGACGTCTCGCGTCTTTTGTTCGGGTTTGTAGCTCAGTGGATAGAGCGTCTGTCTCCGGAACAGAAGGTCGAGGGTTCGAATCCCTTCAAGCCCACTTTTTACAGTCCTTCTCTTTCTCGGGGATCAGGGTCTTCTTTTTCTCCCACCTCTTGTTATTTTTAAAGTCTTTCGGTCCTGTCGGAGAAGGCCGAGGGCGGTGTATGCCGCTGACTATAAACTAACAAGAATGAATCCTGAAGTACTCGCACAGCTTATTTCCCGCACCGCGCACGACTTGGTGGCCTCCGGACAGGCCGGTCAACTGGCCAATGAGATGATTCCGGCTGAAGACAAAATCGCCGTTATGCGCCCCAAAGACCGGTCCCATGGCGACTGGGCGACCAATATCGCCATGCAGCTGGGTAAGAAGGCCGGCATGGCCCCCCGGGACTTGGCTCAGAAGTTCGCTCAGGCCCTGCAGGCGGACCCGGGCATCGCCTCCGTGGAAGTGGCCGGCCCCGGATTCATCAACATCACTTTGAACGCCGCTTCGGCTTCTCAAATCGTCGATCAGATTCTGGATCAGAAGGCCGCCTTCGGAACCAATGACCACCTGGCAGGCAAAACCCTGAACCTGGAATTCGTCTCCGCCAACCCCACCGGCCCCATCCATATCGGGGGAACGCGGTGGGCGGCCATCGGCGACGCCCTGGCCCGTATCCTGCAGGCCAACGGCGCCCATGTGATCCGCGAGTATTACTTCAACGACCACGGCGAGCAGATCAACCGTTTCGCCAAGTCCCTGGTTGCTGCCGCCCACGGGGAGGAGGCTCCGGCCGATGGTTACAAGGGCGCTTATATTGACGAAATCGCCCAAAAGGTGATTGACCAGGCCAAGGCTGAAAGCATTGACGTGCTTTCCCTGCCCCGGGTGGATGGCGGCAAGGACGCGGATGGTCAGCCCTTGGGCGAAGGCGACAGCGAGCAACGGGAAGAGTTCCGCAAGCGGGCCGTGCCTATGATGTTCGACGAGATCAAGCAGTCCATGGCCGATTTCCGGGTCAACTTCGACGTCTACTTCCATGAGAACTCCGTCTACGAGGATGGGGAGGTGGACGCGGCCTTCCAGCGTCTGAAGGATCTGGGGGACATCTATCGGAAGGATGGGGCCACCTGGTTCAAGTCCACCAAGTATGGGGATGACAAGGACCGGGTCATCATCAAATCCAACGGGGAAGCCGCCTACATCATGGGCGACATCGCCTACTACTGGAACAAGCGTCACCGCAAACAAGACCCGGCCGACATCGCCATCTACATGCTGGGGGCCGACCATCATGGCTATGTGAACCGGCTCCAGGCCGTCTGCGCCGCCTTCGGGGACGAGCCCAACTACAACATGCAGATCCTCATCGGCCAGTTGGTCAATGTGGTCAAGGGCGGCCAGCCGGTCCGCATGAGCAAACGCGCCGGCAACGTGGTCACCATCGACGACCTGGTCGGGGTCGTCGGGGTGGACGCGACCCGCTATTCGCTGGAACGCACTTCCTACACCCAGAACATCGACATCGACCTGGACCTCCTGTCCCAGCACAGCAACGAGAATCCGGTCTACTACGTGCAATACGCCCACGCCCGTTCCAAGAACGTGGACCGGAACGCCGCCGCGGCCGGTCTGACGGTCGGCGGGGCCGACCTGAGCCTGCTGGACACCGAGGCGGATTCCGAGATTCTGGCCCAACTGGCCCTTTACCCGTCCGTGGTCGCCTCCGCCGCCGATCTGAACGAGCCTCATCGCCTGGCCCATTACTTGGAGGACCTGGCCGGCAAGTATCACCAGTGGTATGCGGCCGAGCGGGTGGTCCCCATGGAGCTGACCGAGAAGGAAGCCCAATCCGCCGACGCTCAGGCCATCAAGGTCGCCAAGGATCCCGAACCCGCCCGCGCCGCAGCCCGTCTCAAGCTCAATGACGCCGCCGCCCAGGTCTTCGAGAATGGTCTGGGGCTCCTGGCCATCACCGCTCCCGACAAGATGTAGACTTTGTCTCCACTAGGGGGAAAAATGGACCCTGCTTACCAACGCGTGGCACCTGCGGCGATCGGAAGGATGATTCCCGCTTGGCGTTGGGGCGGCCGGTCTGTACCTTGTCGTCTCTGCCAGTCCTTGCCGTCTTGAAAGCACCAAGCTTATGGCTAGAGACGGGGAGTATGGCATGTTCGCCACGATCAAACAGCGTCTGCGGTCTGTTCTTTTATTTCTTTCATTTTCATCCCGGCAGAGTGGTCCTTCGCGGCTGGCCGGAGAGGTGTCGGCGCCAGCCGGCAGCGGTAGGGGCCCTCGTCCTTTCAAGACCGCCGCCGTCACGGCCGTGGCCGCTATATCCGTCGTGGGCCTCTCCGCCTGCACCGCCCCTGGCGCCGACCAAGAGCAGGCCTCCCACCTGACCAAAGTAACCTTCATGATGTCGTGGGCGCCGGATACCAATCACATCGGCGTCTTCGTCGCCAGGGACAAGGGCTACTACAAAAAACTGGGCTTGGACGTGACCATCCTGGCCACCAGCCAGGCCGGGGCCGAACAATCCGTCTCCAAAGGTGGCGCCGATTTCGCCCTGTCCAACATGTCCAACGTGGCCGACGCCAACATCAAAGACGGACGGCTTTCCTTCATCATGCAGGTCCAGCGCAAGCCTTCCGCCATCTGGTGCTCCCTGGCGGCCAACAAGAAAATCAAATCCCCCAAGGACTTTGATGGCAAGGTCTTCGCCACTTTCGGAGGCAATGAATCCGACTCCGTCGTCCGTCGCATGATTCAACATGATGGGGGCAAAGGCCAGTTCAGCAAGGTGACCGTGGGAACCTCCACTTTCAACACCTTGTCCACCGGCAAGGCCGATTTCGGCGGATTCTACTCCACCTGGGAAGGGGTGCAGGCGGACATGTACGGCCCTAAGCTGAACTGCTTCACCGAACCCGCCTACGGGGTGCCGGGCAATGCGGACGAAATCGGGATCATCTCTTCCGGCCCCTACCTGTCCCAGCATCCGGACATCGCCCGCAAGTTCATCCTGGCCACGCAGGAAGGCTACCTGCGCGCTTACCTGCATCCCAACGAAGCCGCCAAGATTCTGACCGATTCCCCCGAAGGCAAGACCGCCGGGCTGAAGCTGCCTTTCGTCAAACGGAGCATGCAGGTGATCACCGCCGGTTCCTACTGGGGGAATGCCACCGCCTACCGGTCCGCTTCCGCCACCTTCGGCACCGTGGATACCGAATCCGCCCAGAAGTATTTCGACTTCCTCTTCGAATCCCATTCTTATCAGGACGCCAAAGGTCGGCCGATCTCCTCCGCCCCCCAGGCCAGCGAACAGGCCACCGACACGTACCTGACCTCGCCGGAGGAGCTGCAGGCGGCGGTTAAGTAGGCTTTGCGGTGAAGTAGCCGTAACGGTGAGATAACCGTCACGACGAAGTATCCGTTACGGTTGTTGGGGATCAGCGGCCGGAAAATAGCAACCGGAAATCAGCGACAAAGCAAGGACTCTCATGACTTCTTCTCCCAGGATTTTCCTCTCTTGCGACACTGGCATCGACGATGCCCTGGCCATCCTCTACCTAGTGGAATCCCATGCCGACCTGGTGGGGGTCTCCGGCGTTTTCGGGAATGTCCCGGAGGAGGTCGCGACCAAGAACAGCCGGGACTTGTTGGATTTTCTGGGTCGGGAGGAGATCCCCGTTTATCGGGGGGCCGCTCGGCCTTCCTTCTGGGGGAAGACCGAAGAGACCATGGACAAGCCCTACCAGGTGGACCCCGGCTGCACGGTTTTCCACGGGATCAATGGTTTCGGGAATGCGGAACTTCCTGTGAGGCCGAGCTCGGCCAAAGACGGGAGAGGAATCCCTTGGGAAACCAGTCTGGAATCCCAACAAGAGTCCCCTCAAAACGCGAGTCAAGCCCTGCGCCAAGAACCCCGAAAGCGGTTTCGGATTCTTCCCGATGCAGCCGGAGCCATCATCAAGGCGGTCAAAGAATTCGGGACCAGCTTGACAGTCCTGGCCACCGGACCCCTGACCGATGTGTCCGAGGCGATCCGCAGGGAGCCGTCCATCATCCCGGATCTTCGCCTGGTCCTGATGGGAGGGGTCCTGACTCAGCCCGGCAATGGCTATAATCTGGTGACGGAGACCAACATCATCAACGATCCCGAAGCCGCCCAGGCCGTTTTCGCCACGGATATGGACATCACCATGGTCGGTTTGGACGTGACCCACCGGTGTCTGGTCACTCGGGAACAGGAGGCTCAGGTCAAAGCCTTGGGGACCCCCCTGGCGACCTTCGTCGGCCAGATGCTGGACTATTACCTGAGCGCGAACGAGAAATCTGACCCGGTCTTTTTGGCGGGCAGCCCTCTGCATGATCCTTTGGCGGCCGCCGTCGCCCTTGAGCCGAGCTTGGTCGAGACTTTTCCCATCGCCCTGCGGGTGGAGTTGGCGACGGGCGTCGGTTTCGGCGTGCGCGGTCGGACCATCGGCGATCCAACCAGGCTCAATGGCCCTCGGCCTCATACCAAGGTAGCCCTAGGGGTTGATTCCAAGCGGTTCGTTGACGATTGGTTCGGCAAGCTGCTGACGATTTGCTCTAAAAGTTGAGCCGATTTAACTCAACTTTTGGAATAATCTTCCTATTCTCCCGGTTAATCCGCTTAGAGTGTAAAAATCCAAGTGAATCGGGAGAAAACATGAGCGAAAAGTATACGACCTTGGCCCAGGAAGCCCTCGGCGACGCCATCCAATCCGCTTCCGCGGCCGGAAATCCCCAGGTGGAACCCCTTCATCTGCTGGATTCCCTCCTTCGCCAAGATGGGGGCGTGGTCCGAGGCCTGGTCCAGGCCACTGGGGCCGATCCACAGTCCATCGGGGCTCAAACCCGACGGGCATTGGCAAAGCTGCCTTCCGCCAGCGGTTCAGCCACCGCCCAGCCTGATGGCAGTCGTCAACTTTCCCAGGTCATCGCCTCCGCCCAAAAAGAGATGAAGGCCTTGGAGGACGAATATGTGTCCACCGAACACCTGCTCATTGGCATCGCTGCCAGTGATGGGGAAGCGGGGGAGATCCTTCGCCATGCGGGGGCCAGCGTGGAAGCCTTGCGCAAGGCCATCCCCCAAGTTCGAGGCGGAGCCAAAGTCACTTCTCCCGACGCCGAAGGCTCTTACAAGGCTCTGGAAAAGTATTCCACTGACTTGACCGAGCAGGCCCGGGAAGGCAAACTGGATCCGGTCATCGGCCGCGATTCGGAGATCCGCCGGGTCATCCAGATCCTCTCCCGCCGCACCAAGAACAACCCTGTCCTCATCGGCGAGCCCGGCGTGGGCAAGACCGCCGTGGTGGAAGGCCTGGCCCAACGTGTGGTGGCCGGGGATGTACCTACCGGTCTGCGCGACAAGAAGATCGTCTCCTTGGATATGAGCTCCATGGTGGCCGGCAGCAAATACCGGGGCGAATTCGAAGAGCGCATGAAGGCCGTCTTGGACGAAATCAAGAAGTCCGACGGCCGCATCATCACCTTCATCGACGAAATCCATACCATCGTGGGGGCCGGGGCCACGGAAGGATCCATGGACGCCGGCAACATGCTTAAGCCTATGCTGGCCCGCGGCGAGCTGCGTCTGATCGGTGCCACCACTCTGGATGAGTACCGGGAGAACATCGAGAAAGACCCGGCTTTGGAGCGTAGGTTCCAACAGGTATTCGTGGGAGAGCCCAGCGTGGAGGACACGGTGGCCATCCTTCGCGGCCTCAAACAGCGCTACGAAGCCCATCACAAAGTGACCATCGGGGACGACGCCCTCGTGGCAGCAGCCACCTTGTCCAACCGTTATATTTCCGGACGTCAGTTGCCGGACAAGGCCATCGATCTGGTGGATGAGGCCGCCGCCCACCTGCGCATGGAACTGGATTCCGAGCCTGAGGAGATCGATGAGCTGCAACGCCGCGTGACCCGCCTGGAAATGGAGGAGATGCAGCTGAAGAAGTCCCAGGATACGGCTTCTCAGGAGCGCTTGGCCAAGATCCAATCCGAGCTGGCCGACACCCGCGAAAAACTGGCTGGACTGAACGCCCGGTGGTCTGCGGAGAAGGCCGGTCACAACAAAGTCGGTGACTTGCGCGCCAAGCTGGACGATTTGCGGGTTCAGGCCGATAAGGCCACCCGCGAGGGGGACTTGGAACACGCTTCCCGCATCCTCTATGGGGAGATCCCGCAAATCCGGAAGGAGCTGGCCGCCGCTGAGGACAGCGCCTCCGCGGAGACCGCCGCGACTGGCGCGGACGGGGAATCAGCCCAGGAGCCCATGGTCCCCGATCACGTGGACGCTGATTCCATCGCCTCCATCGTCTCCTCCTGGACCGGCATCCCCGTGGGCCGCCTGATGCAGGGCGAGAACGAGAAGCTCCTGCACATGGAAGAGGTCTTGGGCAAGCGGGTCATTGGGCAGAAGGAAGCGGTCGCCGCCGTCTCCGACGCCGTTCGCCGCTCCCGGGCCGGCATCTCCGACCTCGACCGTCCTACCGCCAGCTTCCTCTTCCTGGGGCCGACCGGCGTGGGCAAGACCGAGCTGGCCAAGGCCCTGGCTGACTTCCTCTTTGACGATGAAAAGGCCATCGTCCGCATCGACATGAGCGAGTATATGGAAAAGGAATCCGTCTCCCGCCTGATTGGCGCCGCCCCTGGCTATATCGGCTACGAGGAAGGCGGCCAGCTGACCGAGGCCGTTCGCCGCCGTCCCTACTCCGTCGTTCTCTTCGACGAGGTGGAAAAGGCCCATCCGGAGGTCTTCGATGTGCTCCTGCAGGTCTTGGATGATGGCCGCCTGACCGATGGCCAAGGCCGGACGGTGGACTTCAAGAACACCATCCTCATCCTCACTTCCAACCTGGGCTCCCAGTTTCTGGTGGATTCAGGCCTGGACGCCGACCAGCGCAAGAGCGCGGTCATGGACGCCGTACACGCCCACTTCAAGCCGGAGTTCCTCAACCGCTTGGATGACATGATCGTCTTCAACCCTCTGACCCGCGATGAGCTGGCTGGGATCGTCGATATTCAGGTGGCTCGTGTGGCCGACCGACTCAAGGAACGTCGTATCACCCTTGATGTGACCGATTCCGCCCGTGAATGGCTGGCCGACACCGGTTACGACCCGGCTTACGGGGCCCGTCCTTTGCGCCGCCTGGTGCAGAACGAGGTGGGAGACCAATTGGCCCGCATGCTCCTAGCCGGGCAGGTGCACGACGGTGACACCGTCTTGGTGGACCAGACCGGGGGCGACCATTTGGAGCTTTCCGCCTGACCTACTGAGGATTTGGTCTCTGAGGAGAGGTAAGCGACGTCAGTGAAGTGGCACAAAACGCAAGTACAAAATAGAGAACGTTGGAATTCCGCCGTTTTCGAATTTCTACTTGCGTTGAGTGCCACTTCGTCTCACTTATCCACATTTTAAATTTTCCACTGGCGCTTCCGCCGCCCGCCTTATAGACTCGATTTATGTTCGAGCTCTATCACCCGCCGCTGCCGGGCCAGATTATGCGTTTTACGGCGTGGCGGGTTCAGAACGATTATTTTCGGTGGTGCGGGCAGGTCCAGGCCCGCACGAAAAACCGCTTGATTTTCAGCCACGAGAGTGCGCTCGGTCTTATGGGCGTAGGCTTTTTGGATACGGCTGCCGTGAAGCCGGACCGTGCTTACGAGGGCCATTCTTCCGAGGGCCGTGCATTCAAAAACCGCATTTCCGGGAATCGTGCTTCCAAGCATCGAGTTTCCGAAAACCGCCTATCCGATCTCCGCACCTACGAAGACCATATTGCCGAGCCCGACGTTTCCAAAGATCGTGCGGATTTCCCGCTCCAGCATGTTCTGGTCCCGCCCGGTCAGACGCGAGTGAATCTGCAAGGAGTTCGCTGTCATCGCTTGTCCCAAAGCCTGTCACGGCAGACGATCTCGGTGGGGGAGTTCCGTTGTTCTTCGCCGGAAGCGGCTTTCTGCCAGCTAGCTTCCACCTGTTTCCTCGGGGATCTCGTTGTTTTGGGTGATTCCTTGATTTGCCGCGACGAAGGTTTGGCCAAGACCTCGCTTGACGCGCTAACCGAGTTCGTCGATTCGTGCGGAAGGTTCGCCGGCCGGCGAAAGTGCGGGCAAGCCCTGCGTCTTATGCGGTCAGGCGTCGATTCTCCGCGCGAGTCGCTGCTTCGCCTGTGGATGCTTCGCTATGGCTTACCGGAGCCTTGCGTGAATTTCCGCATGGAAGACCCTACCGGGCGTGTCTATTACCTGGATCTGGCCTACCCCCAGTGGCGGATCGGGGTGGAATATAACGGGAAGCACCATCACGAACAGTGGTTCGAAGATTGGAATCGGTTCAATTCCCTTCAATCGCACGGATGGCAGGTCTTTATCGCGGAGAAGGAGATGATCGATAACCCGGTCTGGCGTACCTCCTTTATGATGCAGGTGATGAGCGCCCTGTCCGTGGCTGGTGCCGAAAGCACGGGTTTCCTCAGCAGTCCGATGACCGTCGCGCAGATCGCCGATGGTCGAACGAGGCTGTGGAAGGACGAAAAGAGACGAAGGTTGGGAATGGAAAGTGGCACTCAAGGCAGATAGTTTTCTGAGAACGGCGGAATTTCAACGTTTTCAATTTTCTACTTGCGTTGAGTGCCACTTCGTCTTTTGAAAGATTGGGCAAGCGCCCCGCTAAAGTAACGGATATGACACAGGAACGGAATATCAGCCAAGACGGTTTCAAGGCCACGGGCCCGGCCCAGGCCCGCCAGGAGTTAGAACGGGAGATCTCCCGGTTGCCGGTCGATATGCTTGATCCCCGCAGGCGCTTGGAAAAAATGGTGAGAGCGGACATCGAGGGCAAGCCTTTCAGCGAATTGACCAAGGTGACCTATGACCACGATGGCGCCCAGCTCTGCGGCCACGTCATGTTGGACAACCTGGAGGAAAAAGGCTTTGTCATCGGTGACTTCACCGCCGTCGGCGCATTGACCGCAGCCGCCATACCCCTGGTCTGCGCCATCATGCATGCGGCCGCTTCCCGGGGAGAGGACTTGGACGGTTTCCTGATGGATTTCGTCTATCCGTCCATCAAAGGGCCGTCGATCAAGGGGAAGAAGGTCATTTTGGTGGACGCTTGGTTGTCGGAGAAATCCTTCGTGCAGACCTCGTCTTTGGTCACCCTTCGCCATGGCAATGAACTCAATCTGGACTTCAGCATCCTGCAGAACGAAGGCGCCGAGCTGCTGGCGATCACTTCCCTCGTTGGCTCATTGGGGAAGGGCTTGGCCGCCGGGGGGTCCACGGATACGGCTACGGATGTGGGCTCAGGCACAGATATGGGTTTGGATTTGAATATCGACGAGGGGCAGGATCAGGAAATGACCATCACCCTTGTCAACCCGCTTTCCCAGGAAAAACAGGACCTTCCTTTCCTGCCTCTTTTCCGAGGATAAGTTTGCGGAGGATAAGTTTTCCCAAGATACGTTTTCCGCAGACAGGTTTCCCAAGGCAACGATAGCAGGGATAACAAGAACAACAAGGTCAGCCAGTCAAGGCAGTCAAAGCATATGTACGAACCAAGCGAATACACCAAACGAGTGATGGCCGCGGGAGACCCCCAGTTGCGGCCGATCGGCGTCGGGCCGTGGGAGCGGGAGCACCCGGATCAGCCGCGGCCGGACCCCGCGCAAGACCCACGATTTGACCCGGAGCTTCTGGACCAAGGCGACAGCCGTAACGTTATGGACCGCTACCGTTACTGGACTGTGGAGGCCATCAAGGCCGACCTGGATAGCCGCGGGAGGCATTCCTTTGAAGTCGCCATTGAAAACTGGACCCACGACTTCAACATCGGTTCCATGGTCCGCACGGCCAACGCCTTCACCGCCAAACGAGTGCACATCATCGGCCCGCATAAGTGGAACCGCAAAGGCTCCCTTATGACCGAGCTTTACCAGACCATCGACTACCATCCGTCCATCGATGAATTCGTGGCGGACATCCGCGCTCGCGATCGGAAGGAGTCCCAAGAGGCCGCGGCCAAAGAGGGTAAAGAGGGTAACAAAGCTCAACCTATCCACACTCGCATCGTCGCCTTGGACATCGTTCCCGGAGCGGTCCCCATCGAGACCTACCGTTTCCCCGAACGGTGCGTCCTGCTTTTCGGGGCCGAGGGACCTGGCTTGACTCGGAAGGCTCTGGGCATAGCGGATGACGTGGTCTACATCACTCAGTATGGCTCTGTCCGCTCTCTCAATGCTGGCGCCGCAGCCGCGGTTTCCATGCATGCTTGGATGATGCAGCACGGCTAAGGACGGGTGAAGCCTCGGATTGAGCTCGAGCTTACAGGTGGGCGGAGAAGTGAAAAGGGAGAAGAAGTGAAAAACGGATAAAAATGGGGGAGTTTATCTGAGGAGGATAATATAAAGGCGATTTATATATGAGCCGATGTGTATATCTGTGATATACTGACAGATAAGAAGATATGGTCAGACAGTGGTATGTCAACAGTAGTACCGCTCTTCTTACTCGTCATATACAGTGTTTGCAAAGGAGCGAATGATGGGAACAAAGTTATTGTGTCGGTTATTGCGTTGACTATGTTAGCTTTCCCAGCGGGAATGGCTTGCGCTGCGGAGACGCATCCGGCAGAGGGCGGAACTTGGCAATATGGACATGCGCTACAGATAAAAGCATGGTCGAATTATTGGCATCCGAGCTGGGCCCACGCTTCGACAGTTAAATCGAGGAATAAGCAGCTAGTCACTCCATATGCGGCAAAAGGTTCATGGTCAACAGCTGAGATTTGGGCATTTGATGGTACTCCCAGCTATTACTACAGAGTGCGGTAAAACTGTGCTCGGTTAACAGGGATATTAATTTGATAGTTCTGAACAAAGCGGGTAAGTTGCGATGGTGCTATCCATATCAGTTGTAAAACGTATGGATAGCACCATCGCAACTTATGCGTGTCCGCTACGGCTTGTTTTTAACGTATTCGGTTATTGGTTATGATATTCAAGTAGTAGGAAACCGACAGATAGCACGATATAAAGCTGGTGAGTTCGGCTGGACTTGAGAAGCAGCTAGGAAGATTTAGGACGGATATGCTTAAAAAAGTCACCCAAATAGCCCTGTGCATCATTATGCTTGTCTGCGCTGTCTTAGTCGATGTGACCGTGGGCGAGATCGATCAGGATTTCCCTGAGGGTTATTCTTATGCAATCAATGTTAATGTCTCCTCATCTTCTTCCCCGAAACGGCAGCTGATCGAAAACATAGACGAATGGGCCCGTGAATCCCGGATAACTCCGGTTCTGGTCAAACCAGATACGACGGATGTGATTCACGTCAAAAACCTCTATTATTTCGGTCAAAAACCCAAGCGATGCGCGTCAGGGGACTGCCCCGTATCGTGGTATCGGAGGGGGATGAAAGGGCGTTATCTGCCAGCGAGCGAGATAAAAGCCTTAAATCTCTCCGGAACCTATCTCTTTCACGATTCGAACCAGTGTTTCTCTTTTTCGCGTTTCCTCAGAGGACAGGGCGTGACGATCGAAGAGAATATGCAGAAGAATGACCATTTATTGGCATATATGTGGCGCTCGCATTCCACCATTCCCTTTCTCGCCGTGGCAGCCTTGCTTTTCATCGTTTCCCTCGTCTGGGCTTTTCTTGCTGAAAAAATGCCGAGTGTCAGGATCAAAACCCAAAGCGGTCTAGGAAAGGCGGAAATCGCTGCCCAAAGTGTCTACGAGTTTCTCCGTTATTCGTCTTTGCAGCTCCTTCTTCTTCTCCTCTTGTCTTGTCTTATTCTAAGTATCCTCCACAAATTCTATCTTTTTGGCTTCGTCATCAAATATCTCCTGATTTTCTTTCTCGGTCTTCTCCTTCTCCCGGCCTTTTTC
Organism: Parascardovia denticolens DSM 10105 = JCM 12538; assembly: GCF_001042675.1. Lineage (NCBI taxonomy): Bacteria > Bacillati > Actinomycetota > Actinomycetes > Bifidobacteriales > Bifidobacteriaceae > Parascardovia > Parascardovia denticolens. Next base: position 1,263,817 of record NZ_AP012333.1, on the reverse strand, counting down.
ATCAGTATCAGTACGGTGGTGATTTTTCCTTCCACCCATCAAATCGCCATCCGCGAAGGAGCCCCCAGGGCCTCCCTGGTTGGCTCTATCGTGATCAAAGTCTTATCCACCATCGTCGTCGTATCTGTTTTCCCCACGGCCTTAGCGAACTTCGGCGTCGCAAGGCAGCAGCTTGGGTCCGTGTCGCGCTGGAGACAGATATCCCATGCGGTGAACCTCCAGATTGACCCTTCCGAGAAAACGGAGGATTCGTATGCTCGGAAACTCGTCCGTGTGGCCTATCGGATGGAAGGCAAGCGGCAAGCCGCTTTGTCTTATTCCGCTGCGAATAGCATCGCGCAGAACAGCCGCGGGACTATAGACGCAGGTCTTATGGCTCCTTATGACAGCATCGCCGTAATGAATCCGACCTTTTTGACCAGTCTCCATATTCAGGAAAAGTCATTGTGCAAGGTTCAGCCTTCGATGATCGACCCCGCTCTGGCTGGGAAAATCCGACAATACGATGATCTCTGGCTTGCGAAGGGTTCCACCAAGTCCATGACCGACATGCTTTATTCCCCCTGTCAGGGATCTCATGCTTCCATCCCGGTCCTCCTAGCGACCGGCGGAGTCGGAACTTTCTCCTTGGTCCACAAGCCTTTGATCATCCTGGTGAAGGATTTGAAGGCGCTCAATCCCGATCAATTCCTTTATCCGGCCATGACGACGGGTAATCTTTTCTTCACGCAGCCTGATGGTGTCGAAGAGGCCCTGCATCAAGAGAACGCTCAGCAGGCTGTTTACGCCATCAATTCCATTGTCGATGACGCCGTTCTGGCTTCTCAGATCATGGAATATGAAGTCTACCTTGACTTCATTCTCGTCATCACTGCTTGCATGGCGATCATACTCTGCGCGGCCATATCCAGCAGGCTATGGATGATCCGCAAGCGTCGATGGATATTCGTCAGACATACGTCCGGGGAGCCATACTTGAGCATCATCTCCTCCTATCTCCTGCAAGCAGTCTTCATCATCGCGGGGAGCCTCACCCTTTCCCAGCTTCTTTTCGCCCACGAGTGGCAGGCTGTCTCTCACCCCGTTTTGACGGTCGTGATGATTTTATTGGCTTTCATCGGATTGGAATGCGGTTTCGCGTTTTTCCATGCGCGGCAGGCTTTTGCGGCTATGATTCACCGTGAATAGGATAGAAAGGTCGGACTTTCATGGACATCAAAGAGATAACTTTGCAAAATATCGGATACAGAGTGGGGCCAAGGCTGCTTTTCCATGACGTGTCCTTCAAGGCCTCCGCGGGGGAGGTGGTGGGGCTGATCGGGCCTTCTGGCTGTGGCAAAACGACTTTGCTGAACATCATCGGGCGGCTCATTGACCCCAGCTCGGGAAGCATAAGCTTCGACGGTCGGGACGCCACCAGGATGACCGATGGCTCCCGGAGGAAATTATGGAAAAATGACTGCGCTTTCATTTATCAAGATTATGGAATCATCGAAGACGAGACCGTGGAATTCAACATCACTTTGACCCATCAGCCGTGGAAGTTCCAGGTTTCCGCGAAGAAAAGAGAGAATCAAGATAAAAGGATCAATGAGATTCTGCGGATGGTCCATTTGGAAGGGCGTTTGAGGGATAAAGCCGCCGTTCTTTCCGGGGGAGAGAAACAGAGGTTGGGGATCGCTCGCGCCTTGTGGAAGAGGGCGGAGATTATTTTCGCCGATGAGCCGACCGCCTCTTTGGACGCGGCGAATCGGGGACTGGTGACGGATCTCTTGGTCGATCACGCGCGTCGTGGAGGCATCGTTTTCATCGCCACGCATGACGACAGGCTGATGTCCCGATGCGACTACTGCTATGATGTGAGCAAGTCAGGCTGAACTTCTATAGTGGGGTCTATGCCTAGATTCACACGACAGGAGATTGAGCATCTGGCGGACCTTTCCCGCATCGCTCTCTCCGACAAAGAAGCGGAACGCCTCCAAGGCGAATTGAACGTCATTTCCGATTCCATCGCCAAGGTGCAGGAGGTGGCTTCCGAAGACGTTCCCCCTACCGCGAACCCGGTCCCTTTGGAAGCTTATTTGCGTCCCGATGAGCCTGCGAAGCCTTTGACCCAGGATCAGGCCCTGTCCGGCGCCCCGGCCAAGGAAGACGGCATGTTTGTCGCTCCCCAGATTTTGGCGGATTAACCGGGAAGGAATGGAAAAGATATGACTTTCAGCGCACAAGAGCGTAAGGAATTGGTCCAGCTTTCCGCCAGCCAGATGGCGGACAAACTGGCTGCGGGCGAAGTGTCTTCCCGGGAACTGGTCGACGCTCATTTCGATGTGATCGAAGCCGCCGAAGGCGATATTCACGCCTTCCTCACGGTCAGCAAGGAGCAGGCCTATGGGCAGGCTGACGCCGCCGACAAGCGTCGCGCGGCTGGGGAGGACCTGGCCCCTTTGACCGGCGTCCCCATCGCCATCAAGGACATGATCGTCACCCAAGGCATTGAGACCACCGCCGCCTCCAAGATCCTCAAAGGTTGGGTGCCCCCTTACGACGCCACCGTCATCGAGAAGCTGAAGAAGGCCGGCATGCCGATCTTGGGCAAGACCAATTTGGATGAATTCGCCCAAGGGTCTTCCACTGAGTATTCGGCTTTCGGCCCGACCAAGAATCCGTGGGATACGGACAGGGTCCCCGGCGGCTCCGGCGGTGGTTCGGCCGCCGCTGTCGGCGCTTTCGAAGCCCCTCTCGCCTTGGGGACCGATACCGGCGGTTCCATCCGCCAGCCGGGCGCCTTGACCGGAACCGTGGGAGTCAAGCCCACTTATGGCGGGGTCTCCCGTTTCGGAGCCATCGCCATGGCCTCTTCTTTGGACCAGATCGGTCCTGTGACCCGCACGGTCATGGACGCGGCCCTCTTGCAGGAAGTCATCGGAGGCTATGATCCCAAGGATTCCACCTCCATCCCTCGACCCGTTCCCGCCTTGTCCGCTCAAGCCGCCGAAGGCCGCAGGCGCGACCTGACCGGCATGCGCATCGGCCTGGTCAAGGAGCTGGGCGGAGGCGGCTTCCAGCCTGGCGTGGAAGCCCGCTTCAACGAGGCCGTGGATGAGTTGCGCGCCATGGGAGCCGAGGTGACCGAAGTCTCCCTGCCTCACGCCGAATACGCTTTGGCCGCCTACTATGTGATCATGCCTTCCGAGGTCTCCTCCAACCTGGCCCGCTACGACGGCATGCGTTACGGTTTGCGCGTCATGCCCCCGGATGACGTCCGTCAGACTTCGGCCAACATGATGGCTTACACCCGCGAGGCCGGTTTCGGCGACGAAGTCAAGCGCCGCATCATCCTGGGCACCTACGCCTTGTCCGCCGGCTACTACGACGCTTGGTACGGCTCGGCCCAGAAGGTCCGCACCCTCATCATCGACGACTTCAAGAAGGCCTTCGACCAGGTGGATGTGTTGGTTTCCCCGACTTCCCCCTCCACAGCCTTCAAGTTCGGCGAGAAGATGGACAATCCTCTGGAGATGTACGTCAACGATATCGCCACCATCCCGGCCAACTTGGCTGGGGTCCCGGCCATGTCCATTCCTTGCGGTCTGAGTGATGATGGTCTGCCTGTCGGCTTCCAGTTCATATCCCACCAGATGCAGGATGATGTCATGTACAAGCCGGCCGCCGCTTTGGAAGCCGCTTTGGAAGACAAGTGGGGCGGCCCCATCTGGAAGTCCCTGCGGACCCCTTGGCTGGCCGACTGACCGCGGATGATCGAACGCCTGGTTCGGATCTGTGATTCGACCGCGAATGATGAAAGGTAAGCGTTAAAAGATTATGGCTGAAAAATTGATGAAATTCGCTGACGCGGTGAAGAAGTACGATCCCGTCGTCGGCCTGGAAGTCCATGTGGAGCTGAGCACCAAGACCAAGCTTTTCTGCCCGGCCGAAGTCCGGTTCGGAGGCGAGCCCAACACCCAGCTGACCCCTGTCTCCCTAGGCCTGCCCGGGAGCCTGCCGGTGGTGAACAAGACCGCCATCGACTACGCCATCAAGCTGGGTCTGGCCCTGCATTGCGACATAGCCGAATGGTCCCAGTTCGCCCGCAAGAACTATTTCTATCCCGATATGCCCCGCGACTACCAGATCTCCCAGTACGACAAGCCTTTGAACGGCAACGGTTATCTGGATGTGGAGCTGGAGAACGGGGATATCTTCCGGGTGCCGATCGAACGGGCCCATGTGGAGGACGACGCCGGCAAGAACACCCACGTGGGCGGGGCCGATGGCCGCATCGAAGGCGCGGACCACTCGCTGGTGGATTACAACCGGGCCGGCGTGCCGTTGGTGGAGATCGTGACCAAACCCATCACCGGAATCAGGGAAAGGGCGGCCGAAGTGGCCGGGGCATATGTGCGCACCATCCGCGGCATCGCCCGGGCCCTCAACATCTCCCACGCCCGTATGGAGCAGGGCAATATGCGAGCGGACGTGAACGTCTCCTTGCGCAAGAGCCCCGACGATCCTCTCGGCACCCGGTCCGAAACCAAGAACGTCAACTCCTTCCGCGGAATCGAGAAGACCATCATCTACGAGATCCGTCGTCAGGCTGCTTTGCTGGAAGACGGTGGGGAAGTCCTGCAGGAGACCCGTCACTGGGATGAGGCTTCGCAGACCACGGCAGGCGGCCGGTTGAAGACCGACGCCGACGACTACCGTTACTTCCCGGATCCCGACTTGGTCATGGTTCATGTGACCCAGGATCACATCGACGAGTTGGCCGCCCAGATGCCGGAGATGCCGCGCGAACGCCGCAACCGCCTGCAGAAGGAGTGGGGCTTCTCCGACCTGGAAATGCGCGACGTGGTCAACGCCGACGCCCTGGACCTGGTGGAGGAAACCGTCAAGGCCGGAGCCCAGGCTTCCGGGGCCCGCAAGTGGTGGCTGGGCGAGATCGCCCGGTCCGCCAACGAGCAGGGCAAGTCTTTGGACGATATGGGCATCGCTCCGGCCGATGTGGCCCGGGTGGAGGCCCTGGTGGCCGAAGGCAAGTTGAACGACAAGCTGGCTAAACAGACCGTGGCCGGCGTGCTGGCAGGCGAAGGGGACCCCGACCAGGTGGTCAAGACCCATGGCTACGAGGTCGTCTCCGACGATGGCGCCTTGGAAGCCGAAGTGGACAAGGCCCTGGCCGCCAATCCCGACATCGTGGAGAAGCTCAAGTCCGGCAACATGAAGCCTATGGGGGCCATCATCGGCGCCGTCATGAAGGCCACCCGGGGCCAGGCCGACGCAAAGGCCGTCACCGCCATCGTCATGAAACGGATCAAATGAGGCGGGTAAAATAAAAGAAGACGAAGCAAGCCGAAGACCGATGACGATCAAGGAAGTACCGATGACTGAGTCTCAACCTGGATTCACTGACATTCGTCCCGACAAGGGCGAGGCGGACGAGGGGCGCAAGCTCCCGACCACCATCGCCATCCCTGAGATCGAAGGCGAGATGCTGGTCCTTCGGCCCGCCACCTGGGAGGATTGCCTCCGTCTGGACGGCTTGGACGCCTTCCATGACTCGGCTGTCATCACCGGAAAAAGCGAAAAGGCCGAGCGGGACACGGTGCACGCCTGGGTCTCCCGGTCTTTGGCCTGGTCGGAAGGCAACCTCCGCACGGAGAAAAGCTTCGACGACCCCGAGGCTCGCGGCCTGATCGCCTGGTCCATGTTCACTTCCGCGGTCGATGACGATCAGCCGGATGGCCAGCCCCTTTCCGAGGCCTTCATTGGCATGATCTTCCTGGTCGACATCGACGCCTGGGCCTCGTCGGCCCGCATCCAGGTCTTGCTGGGGAGGGATTACCGCTCCCGTGGCTTCTCCCGCGACGCCATGCCCCGGGTCATGACTTACGGTTTCGCCCCCCGGCCGGCCGGATTGGGCCTGCATCGCATCTGGGTGGCGGTCCCGCAGAGCAACAGCCGCTCTTCCACCGTCTACAAATCCTTGGGCTTCACGTCTGAAGGGGATTCCCGGGACGCCCTCTGGGACCAGGAGAACCAGCGGTATCAGGACTTGGAGGTCCTGGGCACTTTGGCGGACGAGTTCGATCCCATCGGCTCTTTGGAAGCCTTCGGCATGAGGCCGATCATGACCAACCCGGGCATCAACGAAGCCATGGCCATGCATGAACATTCGGTTCAGATGCATAAGAAGGATTCCTTCATCAAGTCCGTGGCAGACATCACTTTCGATGAGGGGGAGTCCGAATCCGGGTCCCCCCGCAAACAGTGGAACCATATGGATGGAGATTTCTCCCTGGACCGGACGCAGGAGGACTTCGATCCTTCCGCTTCTTCGGCCCACCATCCGGCCCAGGCCAAGACCGACAAGCGGGATCGGGAGGAGGAGGCCGTGGCCGAGGAGATCGCCCAAGAGATTCCCGCCGGCTTCCTGCCCAACGAGGCCGAAGAGAAGACACCGGAGAAGACCCCCTGGTGGCGCAAGCTGGGCCGGGGCCGCAAACCGGAGGAGAAGCCGGAGGCCAGGAAAGACGCGGACTGAGAGGCTTAGACTGGCCTAATCTGGCATGAGTCGGCCTGAGAGGGCTTAGGCTGACTTGAGATAGCCTGAGATTGAGAGGGGAGGGGGTCGCCAGAAGGCGACGAAGAAAAGTCGGACATCTGACAGGACGAGCCCAGAAGCAGGAGGCGGACATGAGCGCTGAAGACCTGGATCGGTACGAGACGGAAGCCGAACTCTCCCTCTACCACGAATACCGCGACGTCATCAAACTCTTCACTTACGTGGTGGAGACGGAGCGCCGTTTCTACCTGGCCAACCGGGTGGACTTCAACGTCCGCTCCGCCGGGCAGGACGTCTATTTCGACGTGAAGCTGACCGACGCCTGGGTCTGGGACGTCTACCGGCCTTCCCGTTTCGTCAAAAGCGTGCGCATCGTCACTTTCAAAGACGTGAACGTGGAGGAGATCCAGAAGTCCGACATCGACATGCCTCCCACCATCCCCGCCGGAATCTAAAGGCAGCTGGGATCCGGCTCGCCTTTCCCGCCTCCTGATCCTCCCTTGTTGGCCTCTCTCGGTAGAATTATTAAGTTTATTACTGCTTTTCAGATTCCGTAAGGGAGGAAATGTGGCAGAGAAAAAGAAAGTGGTCATCATCGGTGGCGGCCCCGCTGGTCTGACGGCGGCATGGGAACTCGTCAAGGATGATTCCCAGGCTTACGATGTGACCCTTTTGGAAGCGACGAAGGAATTCGGCGGGATTTCCCGCACCGTCAAGCATAACGGCAACCGTATGGATATCGGCGGCCATCGTTTCTTCTCCAAAGACGACCGCATCATGCAGTGGTGGAAGGAGATCCTTCCCCTGCAAGGCGCCCCCTCTTATGACGATAAGAAGTTGGGCCGGCATCACGACCTGGAACCCGGCGGCCCCGACCCCGAGAAGACCGACGAGGTCATGCTCAAGCGCCACCGCGTGTCCCGCATCTTCTGGAACCAGCACTTCCTGGATTACCCAGTCACTTTGAGCGCTGACACCCTCAAGGCCATGGGTCCCAAGATCGCCATGCAGGTAGGCTTCTCCTACCTGGCTTCCGTCTTCCACAAGCTGCCGGAAGACAATCTGGAGAACTTCTATATCAACCGTTTCGGCCGCAAGCTTTACTCCATGTTTTTTGAGGACTATACGGAGAAGCTCTGGGGCCGTCACCCCTCCGAGATTTCCGCCGATTGGGGCGCCCAGCGGGTCAAAGGCCTGAGCATCATGAACGTGCTCAAGAACGCCTTCCTCAAGCTCATGCCCAAGCACAAGACCGACAATTCCAAGGTGGAGACCTCCCTGATCGAGGAATTCTGGTATCCCAAGCTCGGTCCCGGTCAGCTGTGGGAAGTAGTGGAGAAGAAGGCCACCGATAAGGGAGTCACGGTGCTGATCAACGCCATGGTGACCAAGATCAACCAGGAAGCCGGCAAGATCTCCTCCGTGGTCTATCAGGACGAGACTGGTGCCGAGCATACCTTGGACGCCGACGTCTTCATCTCCTCCATGCCGCTCAAGAATCTGGTCCAGGCCATCGACAACGCCAATGTCAAGGCCCCCGAAGACATGAAGCAGATCGCCTACGGCCTGCCTTACCGCGATTTCGTCACCATCGGTCTCCTGGTCAAGAAGCTGCGCATCCGCAACACCACCAGCATACCGACTTTGGGCCATCCTCCCATCGTCCCCGATAACTGGATTTACGTGCAGGATCCCGGCTACAAGGTCGGTCGCTTCCAGATCTTCAACAACTGGAGCCCCTACCTGGTCAACGATCCTGATGGCACCGTCTGGATTGGCATGGAATACTTCTGCGACGAAGGCGATGACTTCTGGAACCTGACCGATGAGGAAGCCACGGACCTGGCCATCAAGGAACTGACCCGTATGAAGGTGATCAATGGCAAGAAGGACGTCCTTGATTCCCACCGCGAGCGCGTTCCCAAGGCTTATCCGGCCTATTTCGACACCTATCAGGACATCGACCAGCTGATCGAGTACTTGGATTCCTTCGGCAACCTCTATTGCGTGGGTCGTAACGGCCAGCACCGTTACAACAACCAGGACCACTCCATGGGCACTTCCATCGAGGCCGTCAGCAACATCAAGTCCGGCAAGACCTCCAAGAAGAACGTTTGGAGCGTCAACACCGAAAAGTCCTACCACGAGGCCAAATAGGCGATCACGGTAGGCAGAGTGGACAAATAGACAACAAGTAGAAGTAAATCAGACGGCTTCGGCCAGATTCCACACGGGAGCGGGTATTCTCACCCCCGCGTGTATAATGTGGGTCTGTATCTGTCGGATTCGGTCTGCCGCATAGGGCCGTCTCCCTTGGGTCCAGGATGGTCACGGCCGTCCGGACCGGCTGGAAGCTTGAGGCAAACCGCAAGCTGAGAAAAAATTCAATCGTTGATATGCGGCGGCGATGGAGGATAGAACATGAACGCTCTCGAACAGTTCGAAGCAAAGCGTCTGCAGGACGCCCCGGAAGTCCCCGATTTCCGCCCCGGTGACACCGTCAAGGTGAACGTCAAGATCCAGGAAGGCAACAACTCCCGTATCCAGGCCTTCCAGGGCGTGGTCATCGGCCGTCAGGGCAAGGGCTACCGCGAGACCTTCTTGGTCCGCAAGATCAGCTTCGGCGTCGGCGTCGAGCGTCGCTTCCCTCTGCATTCCCCGGTCATCGAGTCCATCGAACTCGTCCGCCGTGGTCGCGTGCGTCGCGCCAAGCTTTATTACCTGCGCAACCTGCGCGGTAAGGCCGCCCGCATTGTGGAGCGTCGCAATAACACTCAGAAGGTCGCTTAGCCTTCATCGAGCCGGTCCCAGGACGTTTTCTCCTGGGACTTTTTTATAACCCCGGTCATAACCGGCCATTACCCGCTTATCTCCCCGGTCCGGCCCGCTCCCTCCATAACTTCAGATTTCAAAACTCCATAGCTCTGACTTCATAACTTAACTTCAAACTTCATCGCTTGTCCATACTGTGGAAAGGGGACGCCAGAGGGCATTCCCCCTCCTCTCTCTATAATTCAAATAATCATTGTCATGATATTGTCATAACGGGGATGCTTATGAGCCAAAATCAGGATGACGGACAGAACGACGCCCGCGAAGAGTGGACGCCCACCAGACCATCAGGCGCAGGGTGGCCTTTGCACGCCCAAGGCCGGAGGATCCCCCGCTCAGCCTATTCCCGGGACTATGACCCCCAAGCCAACTCCAGCTCCGGCGGCTACATCATCCCCCAGTACGGCAAGACCGCGTCCAAACGGGCCCAGACTATGGCTTCCGTCAGGGACACCTTGGTCATGATCGTCATCATCGCCGTCATCCTCATCGGAATCCGTCTGTTCGTCGCCGACCAATTCATCATCCCCTCGTCTTCCATGGAGGACACCTTGCCGGTCGGCTCCCGCGTTCTGGTCAACAAGCTCCGCCGGCGGCCGAGCTCCCTGGCGAGGGGGGAGATCATCGTCTTCCACGATACCCATCAGTGGCTTTCGGCCGACCAAGACATGCAGGGCCAGGGCGGCTTGAACGGCTTGCTTTCCAAGGTGAACGGGGGTCAGAAACAGAACGGCTACCTGATCAAAAGGATCATCGGGCTGCCCGGCGACTTGGTGGAATGCGCCGGAGGCGGGCAGCCGGTCATGGTCAACGGCAAGGCCTTGGACGAAAGCCGGTATCTGAAGGCGGGGGCCAACCCCAGCGACTTCGCCTTCCGGGTTCGGGTCAGTCCCGGCAACCTTTTCGTCATGGGGGACAACCGGCCGAACTCGGCCGATTCCCGCTATCATGCCAACGACGGCAATCAGGGTCTGGTCCCCATGTCTTCGGTCGTAGGGGTGGCCGTGGCGGTGATTTGGCCGGCCTCCCAGTGGAAGCGCCTCTGAATGGACGCCCAAGGACCTCGCTCCCGGCTTTTGCGGCCCCGGCAGGGTCGGGACGATTCTTCTCCTTCCTGGCAGGTGGAGGAAGCCTTGCTCCAGGAAGCGGACGACCGTCGGCCACAGTGGATCATCGGTTGCGATGAGGTCGGCCGGGGCTGTCTGGCCGGGCCGGTCATGGTTGGGGCCTGCCTTTTCCGGGCCGAAGACATCCCCCTCTTGCCCATCCCGGCTGGTCTCAAAGACTCCAAGCTCCTGACCCCGAAAAAACGCGAATCCCTCCTTGACCCTCTTCGCGCATGGGCGGCGGGGACGGCCGTGGGTTCCTGCGACAACAGGGGAATTGATTCTTACGGAATCATGGAGGCTTTAGGGGCGGCGGCCATCCAGGCCATCGACCAGGCCGTCTTCGGCTTGATCGGGGCCGGGGACAGGGTGGCGGTCATCCTGGATGGGCCCTATGACTACATCAGCCCCGCCTTCCGGTCTTTGCTGGCCCCTCAGGCCCGCATCGACCCGGACGACATGACCGTGACCACCGTGGTCAAGGGGGACCGGCGCTGCGCCTGCGTGGCCGGGGCCTCGGTGATAGCCAAGGTCACCCGGGACCGGTATATGGTAGATTTGGCCGACCGGCATCCTGAATGGGAGGCTTACGCTTGGCGGAAGAACAAGGGCTACGGTTCCGCCGAGCATCGAGAGGCGATCAAAGAGCAAGGGCCCAGTCCTTATCATCGTCTTTCCTGGCATCTGGTTTAAGGCCGGCTTCCGGAAGCGCCCAAGATGGTACCGCTGGGAAGGCGGTCTACGCTACGCATGACCAGGCCGGGCAAGCATAATCAAGCATGCCGATCACACAAGGCGGCCTACGCCTCACATAAGGTAGGAGCGGCGGGTCCTGGCCCGATGCCGCCTGGTTTCGTGGCAGAACTCGATGGCCATGAGGAGGAAGACGAAGGCCACCGGGAGCATGTGGCGGTCGAAATTGTTGGCCGGCGAGAGCATCATCACCCCCATGAGCAGGAGGAGGGGGAATTGCCGCAGAAGGTGCTTCCACCGCCGCAGGATGAGCTCGGCCCCCATGAGCAGGAGGGCCGCCACCACATAGAAATTCCCCCGGATGATCCAGCCGATCAGAGGCAGGTCCTGCAGGTCATCGGTCAGGTCTCGCAAGCCCTTGCGCATCCAGGGGAACCAGGATTTCAGCCATTCCGTCTGTGTGTCCAGCTGGGGGGTGCTGAGGTAGTAGGAGACGGAGGTGTAAGGTTTGTCGTTGACGTCGAAATAGCCATATATCTTGGCCAGCATGGCGTCGGTGTAAATGACCGGGTTCCGCCTGCCCAAAGCCAGCCAAGCATGGTTGAACTTCTCCATGTCCTTAGCCGTGACCGTCTTCCACTTGTAGGTCTCCACCTTGCTGTCGCTGCCGGATGACTTGACCCGGTCGGCGTCGTTGGGGAAGTAGGTGTTTCCCATGGCATAGAGGTTGAAGATCGGCTGGAGCTCCTGTTTGGTTTCAGGGGAGATGTTGAGCGGGTCCAGCTTCATGACCCGGGCGATCTGCTGCACCTGCACCCCGCGGCTTTCGATGGGGTCCCCGTTAATGATGGACCCGGTGCTGATGGCCACGTTGAGGCCGATTTGGAAGATGAGCAGGGGAGCCATGAGCCCGATCAGCCAGACCCTCCACCGGGTCCGGTCGCAGATGAGGATCAGGACGATCTGGGCGGCGATGATGTAGACGGCGTATTTGGCGCTGACCAGCATAGCCAGGGAGCTGACGAAAAGGCCGATGATCGTGCGGGGGCTTATTTTCCGGCTGTTCGGGGTGGAGAGGATCTGATACCAGATGCCGAACCACCAAAGGAAGGCGTAAGCGAAGACCGGGGATTTGGTCAGGGCCCCCATGCTGAAGACGGCCAGGGGGTTCAGGGCGAAGAAGAGGAGGACGATCAGGCGAATCCAGGGGCCGGCCTCCTGCCTGATCTCCTGTTGACGGCCTGCTCCTTTTGGATCCCGGTAGACCCGGCGGGGGCGGCAATAACGGAAGAAGCGGGGAAGGGTGACGCAGACGCAGAAGAGGGCGAAGAGGGCCTGGAGCACGGAGGCGGCGATCAGCCCCCAATCCAAGGAGCCGGTCCAGCGGGAGGACATCTCCACCAGGAAACCGGTGATGAGGGTGAGGACGATGTTGTGTTGATTGGTCAGGTAGGTGGAGGTGGTCGGCCATAGATAATGGGCGATGGGGTAGATGTCCGCGATGTTGAAGGAATCGGAGTAGGAGGGCCGCCCCCCGTGCAGGAACCACATCCAGCGGTTGACTTCCGTCCATTGGGAGATGGCGTCGGCGCTGAAGACGGAGGGGATGAAGAAGAGGAAGACTCCCCAGAACAAGCCGATGACCAGGGCGATCTGCCAGGGGGACTGGGTGTGTCTCACGGACCAGACCTTCATCTTTTGGCAGAAGATCCGCCTCTTCTCCTTGCTTCCCTCCTCTTTTTTCTTGTTCCTCCTATTCCCTTTATCCCCCTTATTTATCACAGGGAACCGGCTTCGGATTTTGCGGCCGATCGGGAGCAAGGCCTTGGCCGCCAGGCGACCGGCCTGTTGGAGGAGGCGGAGGAGCTTCGACCCCAGGGTCCGCAGGAAGGCCCTGGTCCTTGATTCCCTCAGGCTGAGGGAGACCATGAGCCCGACCAGGCCAAGGTAGATTAGGAAAGTCACGATGAGGATGACCGCGTTTGGCCAAGAGAAGGCGGCGATGGTGGAGTCCTTCCGGTAGAGGGGGCCGACGGCCGTGCAGAAGGCCAGCCACAGGCAGACCAAGGAAACGAGGATCCAGCGCAGGACGATCCAGGCCAGACGGAAGAAACGGGAGGGAGGGGACAGGCGAAGGTCCGCCTGCGAATCGGCTTCTTTCTTTTCAGGATGCATCCGCCACCTCGCTTGTCGATTCTTGCCAAGACCCGCAAAAATGGGGAAGGCGCCATTCGGGAGGCAGGTGTGGAGCGAACGACGGGAATCGAACCCGCGTAATCAGTTTGGAAGACTGAGGCTCTACCATTGAGCTACGTTCGCGATGTTTCCGCAGGCGAGTCACCAAGCCATCAGGAACAAGATTCATTATACATAGGCTCTGGAATTATCGACGTCGCCGCCGTGGCGTGACTCGCTGCTAGGCTAGAGGTCATGAACAGCGCGCCAGAGCAAGATGAATTGGTGGAATCGGCCGAGAAATCCAACCTCTCGGTGGCCGACGTGCAAAAAAGGCAGTCCCACCCGGTGCGCATCGGCGTCTTCGTCATCCTGACCATCTTGGCCTTGACCCTCCCTTATGGCCTCGGCCGTCATCTGGCCCTGGAGAAGACCTCCAGCCTCATCCGTCTCGTCTCCGCCTACGACCCCTCCAGTGGGGCCTTGCTCTCCTGGGCCATCACCACCTTGACCTTCATGGCCACCGGCATGCTTCTGGCGGATTCCAAGAGGACCTTGTGGGGGATCATCACCTTGCTGGCTTTCAGCCTCCAGCAGTTCCTGTGCGGAATCGGCCTAGTCAAGACCGGCTTCTGGCATGCCACCGCCGTCGTCTACGGGCGCGCGGCCGGTTACGCCAACGCCCTCAACATCGGGGTCTTCGCCTCCGGGGCGGGGCTGGCCCTTTTCCTCATCATCTATCTGATCCTTCTTTTGGCCGTGAAGAAGACTTCGTCTTTGAATATCCTCACCCGGTCATGGATGGCTTTGCTCTTCCTTTTCCTGGTCGAAGTCCTGGTCCTGCTCATCTGTTACTTGGGGGGAATCGTGTCCATGGTCGTCTACTGACCTCCTTTTGCCCATCCCTATGCATAAAATGAAGGAATCCATCGCGGCATCGGACCGGTGCTGCTTCCTGTTTCGACCGAGAAGGAAATCATAATGTTCAAAGGATTCAAGGAATTCATCTCCCGCGGAAACATGGTGGAGATGGCCGTCGCCTTCGTCATGGGCTCCGCCGTCACCGCCATCGTCAACAGCCTGGTCACGAGCGTGATCCAGCCCCTCATCGCCGCCATCTTCAAGATGCCGGATATGAAGCACGTCTGGGTCGTCACCCTCAATAATTCCCCGATCAGGTTCGGCCTTTTCGTCGGGTCCATCATCAACTTCCTCATCATCGCCCTTGTGGTCTACTTCTGCATCGTTCTGCCCATGAACAAGCTGACCGCCTTGCTCAACCGCAATAAGAAGGACGAAGAGGAAGAGGAGCTGGACAACGAAATGAAGCAGACCGAGCTCTTGGCCGACATCAAGGAGCTGCTCGCCCAGCAGGCTCCGACCGCCGGTTCCAGGGCTCACGCGGTTGAAGAGGGGATTGGCTGACCGGCCCTGAACTTTTCGGCTGATAGTTTTCCGGCTGGCCTTTTCACCGGACCTTTTTCGACAGGCTCTTTCGGGTTTTCCGCCCGCCAGGGCCTGTTTTTCGTCAGTCTTTCCTTTCCGCCCCGCCGTGGTCCGCTCAGTCGTCCTTTTATAGGGACCTGATGGTAGAGTTGCTCTTCGGCGTGAGGATCGCCCGCGGATAAAGAGCGCTTCGGCATCGGGTCGGAGCACCGCGCAACGAATCAAGGAGGCCACTGTGGCACTCAGCAATGCAGAAAAGCAAGAGATCATTTCCCAGTACGCGACCCATGAGGGTGACACTGGTTCCCCTGAAGTTCAGGTCGCTCTCTTGACCGCCCGTATCAACAACTTGACCACCCACATGAAGCAGCACAAGCACGATTTCCATTCCAATCGCGGTCTGCTTCTGATGGTCGGTGAACGTCGTCGTATGCTCGATTATCTCAAAGGCAAGGATATCAATCGTTACCGCAGCCTGATCGAGCGCCTCGAGCTTCGTCACTAAAAAATTTTCGGCCCAGGTTCCTAGCCTGGGCTCTTTTTGATTAAGGCCCTTCATCAAGGACTCCCGAACGCGGATCGCTCACGGATCCGCCTCCAAAGTCCCCGGGCCGCTGATGATTCGCAAGAGGGTCTTGCGAATGAGGTTGATAGAAAAATAAAGGAGGAACCCATGGAGGGTCCCGATATTAAAGCAGTGGAAGCCGTCATCGACAACGGCTCCTTTGGCAAGCGCGTTCTGCGCTTCGAGACAGGTCGTCTCGCCCAGCAAGCCGATGGGGCGGTAGCGGCTTACCTTGATAATGATTCCATGGTCCTGTCTACCACCACCGCTGGTAGCAGCCCCAAGGAGAACTTCGATTTCTTCCCCTTGACCGTGGACGTGGAGGAGAAGATGTACGCGGCCGGCAAGATTCCCGGCTCCTTCTTCCGTCGCGAAGGCCGTCCTTCGTCCGAGGCCATCCTGGCCTGCCGGATCATCGATCGTCCTTTGCGCCCCCTTTTCCCTCATACCCTGCGCAATGAGGTTCAGGTTGTGGAGACCATCCTTTCCATCAACCCCGATGATTCTTATGACATGATCGCCATGAACGCCGCCTCGGCTTCCACCATGATCTCCGGCCTGCCTTTCGAAGGACCGGTCTCCGGCGTCCGCCTGGCCCTCATCGATGATCAGTGGGTGGCCTTCCCCAGCTGGTCCGAGCGTGAACGCGCCGTTTTCGAGCTGGTCGTGGCCGGCCGGGTCCTTGACAACGGTGATGTGGCCATCGCCATGATCGAGGCCGGCGCCGGCAAGAACGCCTGGAAGCTCATCTACGACGAAGGCATGACCAAGCCTGATGAAGTCGTGGTCGCCGGCGGCCTTGAGGCCGCCAAGCCTTTCATCAAGGTCATCTGCCAGGCCCAGAACGAGCTCAAGGCTCAGGCGGCCAAGGATACCAAGGACTTCCCCCTCTTCCCCGAGTACACCGAGGACCTTTACAACCGCATCGACCAGATCGCCCATTCCGACCTGGATGAGGCCCTGTCCATCGCCGAGAAGCTTCCCCGTCAGGATCGGATCTCCCAAATCAAGCAGGGCGTGGTGGAGACTTTGACCTCCGAGTTCACCGGCATGGAGGACGCCGAGAAGGAGAAGGAAATCGGCAACGCCTTCAAGGAACTGCAGCGTCAGATCGTCCGTCGCCGCATCCTGACCCAGGATTACCGCATCGATGGCCGTGGCCTGAGCGATATCCGCACCCTGTCCGCCGAGGTGGACGTGGTGCCCCGCGTTCACGGTTCCGCCCTCTTCCAGCGTGGCGAGACCCAGATCCTGGGTGTGACCACTTTGAACATGCTCAAGATGGAGCAGACCACCGACGCCCTGTCCGGTCCTGATACCAAGCGCTATATGCATAACTATGAGATGCCCCCTTACAGCACCGGCGAAACCGGCCGCGTTGGCTCTCCCAAGCGCCGTGAAATCGGCCATGGGGCTTTGGCCGAGCGTGCTCTGATCCCCGTGCTGCCTTCTCGCGAAGAGTTCCCTTACGCCATCCGTCAGGTCTCCGAGGCCATCGGTTCCAACGGTTCCACCTCCATGGGCTCCGTCTGCGCCTCCACCATGTCCCTGCTGGACGCCGGCGTTCCTCTGAAGGCCCCCGTGGCCGGCATCGCCATGGGCCTGGTCTCCGGCGAAGTCGACGGCCAGATGGTCTACAAGACCCTGACCGATATTCTGGGCGCTGAAGACGCTTTCGGCGACATGGACTTCAAGGTGGCCGGCACTTCCGAGTTCATCACCGCCTTGCAGCTGGACACCAAGCTGGACGGCATCCCCGCCGATATCCTGGCCGGCGCCTTGCAGCAGGCTTATGAGGCCCGCACCACCATCCTGGAAGTGATCGACGAGTGCATCGACGGCGTCAACGAGATGAGCCCTTACGCTCCTCGCATCATCACCACCAAGGTTCCCGTGGACAAGATCGGCGAAGTCATCGGGCCCAAGGGCAAGATGATCAACGAGATCCAGGAGAAGACCGGAGCCGAGGTCAGCATCGAGGATGACGGAACCGTCTACATCGCTTCCGAAGGGGGAGAGGCCGCCGAGGCCGCCCGCCAGATCATCGACCAGATCACCCATCCTCACATCCCCGAGGCTGGCGAGAAGTATCAGGGCAAGGTCGTGAAGACCACCAGCTTCGGCGCTTTCGTCAACCTGACCCCTGGCACCGATGGTCTGCTGCACATTTCCCAGATCCGCAACCTGGCCAACGGCGATCGCATTGACGCCGTGGAGGACGTGCTGCGCGAAGGCGACACCGTTGAGGTGGTCGTGCAGGGCGTGGACGACAAGGGCAAGATCTCCTTGGCTATCCCCGGCTTCGAGAATGAAGAGGGCAATGGCGGCTCCCGCGGTGGTGACCGTGGCGGGCGTGGTTCCCATGACCGTGGTCCTCGCGGCGGTCGGGATGACCGCTCTTCTCGGGGTGACCGGGGTGACCGGGGTGACCGGGGCCGTTCCATCCGCTATGATCGTGAGGATCGGGGAGATCGTGACGATCGCCGTTCCCGCTCCGACCGTTTCGACGAGGACGACCGCGATTTCGACGACCGTCCTTCTCGCTCCGATCGCCGTCCTCGCTCTTCCCGTGCCGACCGTTACGATGATGACCGTCGTTCCGACGATCGTCGTAACCCTCGCTACGAAGAGGATGACCGTTCCGACAGGTCCGACCGCGATGACCGCGACGATCGTGGTTACCGTTCCGACCGGGGTCGTGGGTCCCGCAGCCGTCGTTCCGACTGGTCCGATCGCTCTGACCGTGGCCGCTCCGGCCATGGTCGCGCTCCTCACTTCGAGGAGGATGAGAACTACGACGAGTACCGTGCCGCTCGTGAAGAGCGCACCTCCCGTCCTCGTCGCCGCGTCCGTCGTGATTTCGACTTCGACGACTAGGCCTGCCAAGCCGCTCGGCTTGACGCTCGTTGCTAGGCAGCGGCAAGACTTAGACGGCAAAGCTTAGATGGCAAAATAAGGCATCAGCAACAAAATACAGTGATAAGGCTGAATACAGCGATAAAGCTGAAGTAACGAGGCCGATTCAGAATAAAGGCTGACTCCGGAATCCCGGGGCCAGCCTTTCTGATTACTGTGCTGAGATTACTTCATTGATTGTTTCACCGATTACTTCAAAAATCCCCGCCAAGCTCAGCCGAAGCTGAAACCTGACGGGGATCCTTTTGAATTCGAAATTATCGGAACCGGAGGCTGCGACTACTCGCCCAAGGCTTTGTCGACCACGGCCGTCGCCTCATCCAACACTTTGTCCAAGGTCTCCTCGGAATCGAAGGACTCCGCATAGACCTTGTAGATGTTCTCAGTGCCGGAAGGCCGAGCGGCGAACCAATTGTTCTTGGTGGTCACTTTGATGCCGCCGATGCGGGCGCCGTTCCCGGGGGCGGTGGTCATCTTCTGCTCGATGGGTTCGCCGCCAAGGGTGGTGTCGGTCATGGACTCGGGGGTCAAGGAGGCGAACTTCTGTTTCTGCTCTAGGGTAGTGGGCGTATCGATGCGCTTGTACCAGCTCTGGCCGAAGCGGGCCACCTGCTCTTCATGCAGCTGGCCGGGGTTCTTGCCGGTCTTGGCGGTGATCTCGGCGGCCAAGAGGTCGGGGATGATCCCGTCCTTGTCGGTGGTCCAGACGCGGCCGTTGAAACGCAGGAAGCTCATGCCGGAGCTCTCCTCGCCGCCGAAGCCGACCTCGCCGTTGAAGAGCGGGTCCACGAACCATTTGAAGCCGACGGGGACTTCCACCAGCTTGGCGTTGATGGAGGCTGCCACGCGGTCGATCAGGGAGGAGGAGACCAGGGTCTTGCCCACGCCGGCCCCGGCGGGCCAATCAGGACGGTTGCCTCCGAAAAGGTATTCCACGCAGACGGCGATGTAATGGTTGGGGTTCATGACCCCGCTGCCCGGGCAGACGATCCCGTGCCGGTCGGCGTCGGGGTCGGTCCCGCCCACCAGGTCATACTGGTCCCAGGCGCCGGCGTTCAGCCGGTCGACCAGGCCCTTCATGGCGTAGGGGGAGGAGGGGTCCATGCGGATCTTGCCGTCGTGATCGATGGTCATGAAGGACCAGCGGGGGTCCACTTCGGGGTTGACCAGGCCGATGTTGAGGCCGTACTTCTCGTTGATCAGCTCCCAGTAATGCACGGAAGCTCCGCCCAAGGGGTCGATGCCTAAGCGGACGCCGGAGTTCTTGATCAGGTCGAGGTCGATGATGTTCTTCAGATCGTCCACGTAATGCTCGCGGTAGTCGAAACGCTTGATGAGGTCGGACTTGATGGCCTGCTCGTAAGGCACGCGGGCCACGTTCTTCCAGTTCGGCAGGAGCTCGTTGGCGCGGGCGGCGATGGCGTTGGTCGTCTCGGCGGGGGCCGGGCCGCCGGTCGGCGGGTCGTACTTGAAACCGCCGTCGGTGGGCGGATTATGCGAAGGGGTGACCACGATGCCGTCGGCCAAGTCGTCCCCGGTGAAGCGCTGGGTGCCGTCAGCGGCCCGGTTGTGTGTCAGGATCGCATGGGAGACGGTGGGGGTGGGGGTGAAGTCGTCGCGGGAGTCGATGCGCACGCGCACGCCGTTGGCGACCAGGACTTCGATGGCGGTCTTCCAAGCGGGCAGGCTCAAGGCATGGGTGTCGCGGCCCAAGTAGAGGGGGCCGGTGATGCCGGCGGCCTTGCGGTTTTCGGCGATGGCCTGGGAGATCACCACGATATGGGCTTCATTGAAGGAGGTCTTCAGGCTGGAGCCGCGGTGTCCGGAAGTGCCGAAAATCACACGCTCTTCTGGCACGTTCACGTCGGGGACAAGGTCGTAGTACTTTCCTAGAACCTCATCCACATTGATTAGATCTTCTGGGGTGGCGGGCATGCCCGCATTTTTTGCAACCATACCCTCCATTGTGCCACGCCAAGCAGACGCTGATGGTAGCGGTCACCGGCGACGCCAGTCGCGTTTTCGGTTTCGAAGACAGTCTAAAGGCTCACCTGTCCGAGGGTGGAGGCTTCTTTGCTGGTCAGAGGACCGTTATCGCGGGAATCAGTGGTCCGAGGGTCGTTGGTTCTCGGGTTGGCTGATTGGGAAGTCGCCCCGGTGGTCTTTCCCTCTCTCTGGGTCTCAGGGTCTCCCGGGTTCCCGGTACCCTCCTGAGACCCGGACTGGCCGGCTACATTGATTTGCGGGGCGCGGACGGTCAGGGCCTGGCGGTCCACGGTGAAGCGGATATGCTGGGTCTTCTCCAGAAGGTCCCCATCCACTTCGGCCAAGGCGGGCTTCTCCAGCATGATTTCGGCGCTGCGGGCCTGGTACTGCTTGACCGTGGAATGCTTGGTGATCGGGCTTTGCTCAGCCTTGCGGGTCACCGTCTGATGGATCACGTCGATGGCCAGGTTGAACCAGCCGAGCAGCCCGTGGGTCGTGTCCAGGGTCTCGAAATCGAGCAGCCCGTCGTCGAAGGCGGCGTCGGGCATGAGGGTGAAGCCGGGGATGCGCCCGCAATTGCCGGCCATCAGGGTGCGGAAGGTCTCGCCTTTGGTTTCGTGGATGGACCCATCGGCCTTCCGCAGGATGATCGACCCGTGGATGCGGGACTCGAACAGGTGGCTGATCGCCCCCCAGAAGTAGGCCATCCAGCTGATGGCTTTTTTCAGGTCGGGATTGGTGTCGTCGATCATCTGGGCGTCGAACCCCACCCCGGCGATGATCAGGAAGCCATGTTTGTGCTCAGGGTCGTCGGAATCCAAAAGGGCCATACGTCCCATGTCCACCCGGCGCGAGCCGTGGGAGGTGGCGATGGTCATGGCGGCCTCCAGGTTGTCGACCGGAATGCCCATGTTGCGGGCGAAGAGGTTGCCGGTGCCGATGGGGACGATCCCGAAGGCGTGCGAAGTCCCGGATATGGCCGATGCCACCGTGCGCACGGTTCCGTCGCCGCCGCAGGCCACCACCACGTCCGCCCCGTGGGCCAGGGCTTCTTCGGCGCAGGCCCGGCCATCTTTATCCAGCTGGGTGTCGATGAACATGATGTCGCTGATGTGATGGTCAAGGCAGAATTTCTTGATGAAGGCGCGGGTCTCTTCGGCTTGGGGTTTGGAAGGGTTGATGATGAAGGCGTAATTCACCTTATCTCCGTAGCGCTGCTCGGCTTGCACCACTTGATGCCGCCGGCGCAGGCCGACGATCAGGCCCACCAGCAGGGCGAGCGATATCAGTGCCGCCACTACCAGCAGGGCGATGATCCATCCACGACTCATAAGTAATATTATTATGGATTTTTTTGTTTTTTCCTGAGAAACGCTAAAATATTTCACGATTTCGCACAAAGAGCCGCTGTGGAGGCGGAAGTCCCTTCCTTTTCTCCAGCGTTCCCCGATGTTCTCCGGGGCCGTCCCCCGTCTGTGTTTCCAGCTATTGTGTAACCATGCTTGATATTCAATTCATCCGTGAAAACCCCGAAGTCGTGAAGGAATCCCAGCGCAAGCGGGGCGAATCCGCGGACCTGGTGGACCAGGTCCTCCAGGCCGACCGTCTGCGTCGTGACGCCTTGGCCGATTTCGAATCCACCCGGGCCGAACAGAAGAAGATGGGCAAGGCCGTGGCCGCAGCTTCGGCTGAGGAGCGCCCCGCCATCATCGCCCAGACCAAGGAATTGGCCGCCAAGGTCTCCGAATACAAGGAGACCGCTGATAAGGCGACCGAGGATTACACCACCGCCATGTGGAAGCTGTCCAACATCGTGGAGCCGGAGGCTCCCGAAGGCGGCGAAGATGATTACGTGGTCGTCAAGAAGGTCGGCCAGATCCGAGATTTCGCAGCCGAAGGGTTTGAGCCCAAGAACCATCTGGAACTGGGCGAAGGCGTCGCCGGCATCGACATGAAGCGTGGCGTCAAGGTCTCTGGTTCCCGTTTCTACTTCCTGCGGGGGGCCATCGCCCGCTTGGAGCTGGCCATGCTGACCATGGGCGTGGACCAGGCCGAGCGGAACGGCTTCATCATGGCGACCACCCCGACCCTGGTCCGCCCTGAAATCATGGCCGGAACCGGTTTCCTCAACTCCCATGCGGAGGAGATCTACCGTCTGCGCGAACCGGATGAGCAGTACCTGGTCGGCACCTCCGAAGTGGCCTTGGCCGGCATGCACGAGGATGAGATTCTGGACCTGTCCCACGGTCCGCTCAAGTACGCCGGCTGGTCTTCCTGCTATCGCCGCGAGGCTGGCGCCGCCGGAAAAGACACCATGGGCATCATCCGCGTCCACCAGTTCAACAAGGTGGAGATGTTCGTCTACTGCAAGCAGGAGGAATCCTACGAGCAGCACCAGAAGCTGCTGGCCATGGAACAGGAGATGCTGGGCAAGGTCGAAGTGCCTTACCGCATCATCGACACCGCGGCCGGCGATCTGGGTTCTTCCGCCGCCCGCAAGTTCGATTGCGAGGCCTGGGTCCCCACGCAGGAACGCTACCGCGAGCTGACTTCCACCTCCAACTGCACCGAGTATCAGGCCCGGCGTCTGAACATCCGCGAGCGTACCGAGGACGGCTCCACCCGGCCTGTTTCCACTTTGAATGGCACCCTGGCCACCACCCGCTGGCTGGTCGCCATCCTGGAGAACCATCAGCAGAAGGATGGGTCCGTGGTCATCCCCGCCGCCTTGCGTCCTTACATGGGCGGCCGGGAAGTGATCGAACCTACCAGCTGGGAAGCCTAGGCCTTCCGGTGAGCCGGCATAGATAGTGGTTCGCGGTTCGTGCGTGTCGGCCAGCCTGCCAATGGCTTTCTTTCAGCTATAATTGAAACCTGTGCATAGGGAATGGACGTATGAGCCTCCTCATGCACACTGGACAGGTGTCCGAGCGGTCGAAGGAAACGGTCTTGAAAACCGTCGAGCGAAAGCTCCGCGGGTTCGAATCCCGCCCTGTCCGCCACAGCTTGCTCGAAGAAGCGAGAAAGAGCCCTCAGCTCAGCCAGGAGACCGATGCCACTCGGTCCTCAAGCTGGGGGTTTCCTTGTTTCCTTGTTTCCTTGTCTCCTTGTCTCCTTATCTGCCTTTGTCCTCTCGCTTGTCGCTTATCTCTCAGCTACCGCCAGTCTATCGCTGAGCTATCGCAGATCTATCGCGCCCAAAGCTGTATTATATCTAGAGTCGTTGTATTGGTCGTGGCATTGATTACGTTGATTACGGCAGCAGCTGCATCGGCTATCGCGTAAGTCGCTGCATCGGCTAAAGCATTCATATCTCAAGCATCTCCAGGGGGGAGGTAACCATGACCTCGGCTTCAGACGGGCGTCCGGCTTCCACGAAAAGTCAGGGTCCGTACGCGAAAAAGGTCACGCTGTTCGAGCTCTTTTACGACCTGGTTTTCGTCTATGTGATTTCGCGGGCGACCGAGTTGATCCATCACCTGTACGAGGGCGTCATCAGCCCGCTGGCCTTGGTCACCTTCACCATCGTCGTCATCGTCTTCATCAATTCCTGGATGGTCCAAACAGTTTTTCACCAATCGATATGGTAAGTCATCGTGGATTGACGCCCTTTTCTACTTCGTCGACGCCGGTCTGCTGCTTTACCTGTCGAACAGCTTCACCGATGTGGCCGATTACCGGCCTTTCCTCCTGGTCGCCGGCCTGCTGTCCCTGACCCTCTTCGTCCAATACGGCATAACCTGTATCCTCTCCAAGAAGCGGCATGACAAGCAGATCGCCCTAACCTTCTCCGGAATTCTGCTTTTCCGCAGCCTGATCCTTCTGGTTGGCGGAATACTCAATACCGCGGCCGGCCTGATCATCGCCCTGACCGGCATCCTCCTGAGCTGGATAGCGCCCGGCTTGACCGGCAAATATACCAGCCAGTGTCCGATCATCTTCAGCCACCTGCTGGAACGACTGACCCTGCTGACCATCATCACCTTCGGGGAGACCATCGTGGGGATCGCCGCTTATTTCCTGCCTTCGAAATTCTCCCCGCTGTCCGTGCTCGTCTTCGCCGTGGTCGCCCTGCTCTTCGTCTCCTATGTGATCGAGTTCGACCAGCTGATCGATGAAGACAGGACGGGGGAGACCGGCAACGCCTTGATCTACCTCCATTATCCTATCCTGTTCGGAATCAGCCTGGTGACCGTTTCCCTCAATTTCATCAGCGAAAGCGAGGCGAATCTCCTCGCGGCCGTCTCCTATCTTTTCTGCGGGATAGGGTTGTTTTACCTGGGGATTTGGCTGGCTCGCAGATATAACCAAGCCCGGCGTCCTCTGCCTGCCGGCAAAGGCTGGCTGATGGCCGCTTCTGTGGTGGTCTGCTTTGGCTTGAGTCTGATCGGCAGGAACGCGCTCGCCATAGCCGCGTTTGCCGCCCTCTGTGCAGGGATCAATGGCGTTATTCTGGGGACTTGCAAGCCGATCAAAAGTGATGTATCCTGAATTCCGGATAATTCCAAGTAAGAATGGTGCTCACATTGCGAGGTTGCCATTTTGAATTCTCCGCATTAGCTTTTGGCTTTTGCAGGGTGAGGTTTCAGCCTCACCCTTTTTTATTTCCTCGCTCTTTTTGGCATATACGTCATTTTGTGTTGCTGTTAGGTATTGCGGTTACTGCCATTTTATCAAGAGGGGAAGAGGATAATTCCAAGCACGGTCACGAAGGCGATTGGCGCATAAGGATAAATTCAATTTCTGGAATTCTACAACATCCATGAGCATCTTGAAAATGATCAACGAATGGGGATGCCCTCAAGCCAGACGGATTTAACTGTCCAATCACTCTTATTCAATAGCAGGACATCACAAGAAAAACCAGGTTGAATTAATCCTAGAGGATAATGCGTTATTAAGTTGGGAGAGTCTAGACCCAGTGCTTTCGCTGGGGTTAATGTTGCAGCTTCCACGGCCTCTTTCGGCTCGATGCCTTCATCGAACACTGCGCGGGCTACAGCCTCATCAAGAAAGAGCGTGGACCCTGCGATTGTTTTTGTACCTGAAATGTATGCATGCCCGTTGTACACAGTTACAGCTGATTTCCCTAAGGAATACAATCCGTCCGCGCAATCAGCCGCGGCCATCGAATCCGTGATGAATGCGATGCGGTGAGGCGCTAATTTCATTGCGATCGACACCATTGAATTCTTGATATGGAATCCATCGTTGATGAGTTCGATAAAGACCTGGCGGTTCTCCACTGCGGCGGCGATTGGGCCGGGGGCTCGATGAAGAAGGGGATTCATGGCGTTATAGATATGTGTAAGGATCCTCGACCCATGCTGGATTCCTTCGACTGATTTCTCATAGTCAGCATCAGTATGTCCTAAAGCGGGGATGATGCCTGAATTGGAAATATCTTCAATCGCCTCAATCCCATTATCCAATTCCGGTGCAAGAGTAATTTGTCTGATTGCATGGGAATCAGTATGCGTCAATCGCTGCACGTTTCTTAGAGTTGGCGATTTGAGGAACGTAAGGTCGTGGGCGCCTTTCTTGCGAGGGGAGATGAAGGGACCCTCTAAATGACAGCCGAGAACATCATTCCGATTTTTCATTATATTAGAGATAGTTCTGATACTTTTTTGCATAGAAGGAATCGGGGCGGAAACAAGTGACAAAACCTGTCTCGTTGTCCCATGGTACAAATGGCCATTACGAGCACGGTGAATTGAACTCATATTGGACTCATCAAAACTATGCCCCCAGCTTCCGTGTGAATGTATATCGATATATCCTGGAACAAGTATTGATCCCTGAGCATCTACCATTTTCAGTTTTGTTTCATCGTTGGGAACTTGAGACGGTGCAAGCTGATGATAATAGTGATGAATCTCCTCTTGGAAGGTGTCTCCGTGTCCGCATAAGACGATTTTCCCTTGCTCGGCTAACAGCCAGAACGATGGGGATATTCCATTTGCATCGATTTTAACTGCGTTAAAGATTGCTAAAGGTTCATCGGAAGACCCTCTCCTACGAGAGAGCGAAGTATCGGTTCCGAGTACAGCTCGGTTTATCAATTCAGAAATTTTTTCTTGCTCCTGAGATGAAAGCATGATGTACCTACGTTTCAGCGTGAAAAGCAAATGAGTTCGTACGACTCAGATTGTTTGCCAAGATGGCTTGTGTTCATATGAAAACTGATAATAATCCTTGTAGCGGAGCTCGGATGCCGCAGCGTTATTAAGGATTATCGTTGCATGGGGGTGAAGTTGAATAACAGAGGCTGGGCAGGAAGATGTGATGCCGCCCTCGCAAGCTTGTGCGACAGCATGAGCTTTATTCCGCCCGAAGGCTAATAAAATTAGATGTTTTGCACGCATGATGGTTCCGATTCCCTGCGTTATTGCATGCGTAGGAACCGCATTCGGGTCATTTCCAAAAAAGCGTGCATTATCTATACGAGTCTGTCTGGTGAGGGCTTTAACCCGAGTTGTCGAAGATAGTGATGAACCGGGTTCGTTGAATCCGATATGTCCATCAACTCCAATTCCCAAAAGTTGAATATCAATTCCTCCGGCCTCGATTATTTTTCTTTCATAATCAGATCCAGCATTTTTGAGACCGTCAAGGCTTCCATCTGGAACATGGACTAGTTGAGGATTAAGCCCCAATGGTTTCGTGACCGTACGAGCAATGGTGGCTTTGTATGATTCTGGGTGACTATCTGCAATACCAACGTATTCGTCCAGTGCGAACCCTTTCACGCTCCCCATATCGATACACTCGTCTTTGATTACCGATGCAAGGCAGTGATAGGCGGTTAGAGGGCTGGAACCGGTAGCAAGTCCGAGAACAGTATCGGGCTTTTTTTTGATGGAATCGGCCACAAAACGGGCATAAATCTTTCCAGCGGTTTCTTCACTATCCACAATGATTATCTCGGACATGGTCATCCTTTCCTTAGGAGGTTCGTCTCTTAATGATTACAGTCTTAGTATAAGACAAACTCTCAGATAAGAAAAAATATTTGAAATTGATTGGTGGATTATAAAACAATTACTCAAATAGCGTATTCTTCGCGGTAGCTGAAAGGCGACGAGAGTATTATTTGATGCTTATAAAAGTGTTGAAAACAACGGGATATTTAGGTCTATTCGTAAGCATATTAATTTTTTTCAAAATTGTGGCGTGTCGAGCTTCATTTATATCAAATGAGAAGATATAATCAATACAAGAAGCTGTTGGTGCAAAGAGGCAGCATGTGAAAGTGTATTGTTATGGTTGATCTGCGGATGGATGACTTTCGGTCCTCAACCAACCGGGAGTGCGGAACTAAGGCCTTTCTTCTGGCTGGAGAAGCGCTGGGCCTTTTTGTCGCACACGACCGAGGAGATCTTGCCACAGTGAGGCATTTTTCCAGCTCTGTGGCAGGTGCCGAGTTGAACGTAGCAATTGGGCTTTCTCGTCTAGGACAGCGAGCTCTTTTCCTTAGCAAAGTAGGAGATGATCCGGTAGGTCGTAAAATACGGTTGAAATTACAGTCGAATCAAATCTCTGATAAATATTTGTTTAAGCTGGATAATCGCCGCACTGGTTTGATGATGAAATCCAGAGTTTCTGAAGGTGATCCTGAAGTCGTGTATTGGCGCCATGATTCAGCCGCGTCAACCATCGCGCCCATGGATATACGCGAAGTCGATTTTGATGAAATCAAAGCTATCCACATGACCGGGATTCTCCCTGCGCTGTCAGATTCTTGCTTAGAAGCCGCTTATGAAATGGTGGATATTGCGAAAAGGAATAATATATTTTTATCATTCGATCCAAATGTTCGCATTTCTCTCTGGAAGGACGAGAGGATGATGCGTTCCCGTCTCAATGATTTCTGTTCCAAGGCCGATTTGGTAATTCCTGGCCGAGGTGAGGCTGCTTTTTTGAGCCAAAAGGATAGCCTCGCTGCGATGGGTTCTTTCTTCATCAAGAATGGCGCACGGTTTGTGATTATCAAAGATGGGGTCAAAGGTGCATATCTAACTGATGGGAAGCATGAGACTTATGTAAGTGCTTTTATCGTCGAGTCGGTCGTAGATACCGTTGGAGCTGGAGATGGTTTTGCAGCGGGAGTTCTGTCTGCCTTGGCGGAGGGGCTTCCTTTCGCACGGGCTCTCGAAAGAGGCTGTGCGATAGGGGCAATACAAACTCAATCTGAGTCGGACAACGACGGGCTTCCTAATTCTGAGGAATTAACGAATTTTATTGAATCACACCTACAATTACAATTAAGGGAAGGTAATGAAATTGAGCAAAACTGATTCCTTGGTCGAGAATCTCTCGACAATCGGCTTAGTACCTCTAATCACTTTGAAGGATTCTCACGATGCCGTTCCTCTCGCTAAAGCCTTGGCCGAGGCTGATACACCAGTAGCTGAAATTACTTTTCGATCGGGTGCCGCAATCGCTGGCATGGAACAGATTCACGAAAAGATGCCCGAGATAATTCTTCTTGCGGGGACGGTTCATGAAGTCAACATGGCGAAGAATGCTATCAGCGCGGGTTGCTCCGGCATCGTTACACCTGCTCTTAATACCAAAGTAGTGAAATGGTGTATTGAGAACGATGTGTCAGTGATTCCTGGCATAGCTACTCCGACGGATATCGAGTGCGTGCGTGAATTAGGACTACGGTATATGAAGTTTTTCCCTGCTGTCGCCTATGGGGGAGTCCAAACCCTAACGTCGCTCCAGGCGCCCTTCCCTGATGTTTCTTTCTTGCCAACCGGAGGGATTAATTTGGACAACATGATTTCTTTTGCCAAACTCAAAAATGTCTTCGCTGTTGGTGGCTCATTTCCCGTGCCGAATCAAGCGTACGAAGCACATGATTGGGACGCGGTCACACGGCATTGTAAAAAGATGAGGATGATTCTCTCAAGCGCTTTAGATTGAAGCTATTCTCAGGATTAAAGTATGATCAATATAGCAGTTCGCGGACATGACGTTTCTAATGTCACTACGATTCCTCAACTTGCAAATAAATTGCAAGAATATGGTGTTCATGGTGTCCAGCTTTCGCTTCCGATACAATTTCCTGAAATCTCTGATGGGAAAAAGATGAATCCTGGACTTGGAGCTTATTGTAGGCGAGTGTTCTCATCAGCGGATGTACAAATCGCGGTTTTAAGCTGTTACTTTAACATGATACATCCGGATTCAGTCTATCGGCGACAGCTAATTCGCCGTTTCAAGAACTATCTGCGTTTCGCTGGCTGTTTTGGCGCGGATTTCGTCGCGAGCGAGACAGGCTCGGTACGCCCCATCCCCAACGTTTATGATCCGAAGAATTTTGCCGAGGAATCATATACTGCGGTGCGGGCTGTAATAGAAGAACTCGTCTCTTATGGAGAAGAGGTGGGTTGCAGGGTTGCGATTGAACCGGGAATCAATCATCCGATTTGTTCTCTTTCTAAGACTCTGCGTATTCTTCATGAAATAAGCTCACCATGGCTAGGCGTCATTTTCGATCCCACCTCTTTGGTTTGCGCACATAATGTTGAAGAATTGCCCAGGATCATCGAGAAAGGTTTTGACTCCTTATGCGACGATATTTTCGCAATCCATGTCCGGGACTTCACTGTTGTACCTGGCCAGGAACAAGTCCAGACCTGTGATAACGGTTTAGGAGTTCTTCCAACCACGCATATCCTGGATTTGGTCAAGACGAATAAGCCTATGGCATCAGTGGTTTTTGAAGAGACGAAAGGAGACGCAATACGATCAATTGTCGATAGATATAGCGAATACTGATTCAACTTTGATTTTTTGTTTTCCTTTGAAAATAGGAAAGAATATTAAAAGGAGTGCAATATGTTCTCAATGGAAAAGTTTTCTTTGCAGGGGAAGGTCGCGCTGGTTACCGGTGCCAGTTATGGGATTGGGTTTGCGATTGCTTCTGCCTTGCATAAGGCTGGTGCTCGGATCTCGTTTAACGATATCGACGAAAGCTCAGTCGAGCGTGGTATGAAGGCATACGAGGAAGCCGGTATTCCTGTTAAGGGATATGTGTGCGATGTTACGGATGAGAAGGCTGTTGGTCAGTTAGTCGAATCCATCGAAAATGATTTGGGGGTAATCGATATTCTTGTCAACAACGCAGGTATTATCAAGAGAATCCCAATGGTGGAAATGTCTGA
This sequence comes from Parascardovia denticolens DSM 10105 = JCM 12538, assembly GCF_001042675.1. Lineage (NCBI taxonomy): Bacteria > Bacillati > Actinomycetota > Actinomycetes > Bifidobacteriales > Bifidobacteriaceae > Parascardovia > Parascardovia denticolens. The sequence goes on along the minus strand of NZ_AP012333.1, from coordinate 1,233,358 downwards.
ATCTGACTGGCGCCGGGTAATTGATATCGATCTCACGGGTCCCTTTATTGTTTCCAAGGCGGTGATTCCAGGTATGATTGAAAAGGGGCATGGGAAAATCATCAACATCTGCTCGATGATGAGTGAGCTTGGTCGTGAAACGGTAAGTGCTTATGCCGCGGCGAAAGGTGGTCTTAAGATGCTTACTCGAAATATTTGTTCAGAATATGGCGGTGAGAATATCCAGTGCAATGCAATTGGACCAGGGTATATCGCCACACCTCAGACTGCGCCTTTGCGGGAAATTCAACCTGATGGTTCGAGGCATCCATTCGATCAGTTCATTATCGCTAAAACTCCTGCTGCACGTTGGGGAACAACAGAGGATTTGCAAGGACCTGCTGTTTTCTTGGCCTCTGAGGCATCGGATTTTATCAATGGGCATGTTCTTTATGTCGATGGTGGCATCTTGGCATATATTGGCAAGCAGCCTCAATGATTGTGGTGTCTGTAGGTGATGATGTTTGAAGACCAGTAGCAAAAACTGTGCAAATTAAACATTTTAAAAAGGGAAAACATATGAAAGTAGCCTTAATTAACGAAAATTCTCAAGCTGGGAAAAATCAGCTGATTTTCGATACGTTGAAAGTCGTTTGCGATAGGAAAGGGTATGAATCCTTTAACTATGGGATGTATGGGGAAGAAGACGAACCACAGCTCACCTATGTACAAAATGGGCTTTTAGCTGCTATCCTGCTTAATTCTGGCGCGGCCGACTTCGTCATCACCGGATGTGGCACTGGTGAAGGCGCCATGACTGCATTGAACGCTTTCCCGGGAGTGGTTTGTGGCCTTGCGGTTGAGCCCACCGATGCGTATCTTTTCAGTCAGATTAATGGTGGGAACGCTTTATCTATTCCTTTCGCGAAAGGTTTTGGATGGGGGGCTGAGCTGAATCTGAAATTGATTTTTGAACGCTTGTTCTCCGATCCGATTGGTGGAGGGTATCCTCGAGAACGTGCAATTCCTGAGCAGTGCAATGCGAGAATTTTGCGTTCGCTCAAGAGTACCCTTTATAAGCCTATGCCTCAAATTCTTCATGAATTGGATGAAGAATTCGTCAAAAATACGATTTCCGGCAAACATTTCGAAGAGTATTTCCTGGCAAATGCCCAAGATGGTCAAATCCGCGATATTATCGCGGCTATGCTGAAGGGCTAACCTTTTTCCACCTCACTATGGATCCCTGTAAGAACCGTTCATGCTGTTCTTGCAGGGTCTCTTAATAAGCAGGAGATGATTATGAAATCAGACTTTGATAAATCTACTCTCATCAAAGTTATTAATAAGTTGTCGCTAAGAATGGTTGAACTCACTGATGATACAGGAGAGTTCTCGTTCAGAGCTAAAAATGGGCGATTGATTGATAACAAAAGTTTTCGTTATTGGGAATGGACTGCTGGCGTTGGTCTTTACGGCTTATGGCGATATTATTCCCTTACACGGGAGCAGCGAATTCTGCATTCGATTGAAGAATGGTTCAGTGATCAATTCTCGAGTAATGAGCAAGTGGAAAAAAACATCAATACCATGGCTCCGGTTCTGACGCTCGCTTTTTTGTATGAAGAGACCGGCGATAAAAAATATCTACCTTATCTGGAGAACTGGGGCGATTGGATCTATCATGAACTGCCCCGTGTGGGCGGCGCCTTTCAACATGTAACGTTGGGCGATAGCCATCCTGGTGAGATTTGGGATGATACACTTATGATGTCAGTCCTCGCTTTGGCCAAAATTGGTGTGCTTCTTAACGATAAGTCATATGTCGAAGAAGCAAAGAAGCAGGCGCTTTTACACATTTATTATCTCCAAGATAAAGCGACAGGCTATTGGTACCATGGTTGGTCCTTTAACGAGCGGAGCAATTTGAGCTCCGTGTTCTGGGGGAGAGGAAATTCCTGGGCAACCATTGCTTTGCCTGAGTTAGTCGCGGTATTGGGCTTGGGGCCAAGTGATTCCTTCTATCAGGTAGTGCAGCTTTCTTTTGAGAATCAGGTTCGCTCTTTGCTGGAAGTGCAGAGTCCAACAGGCATGTGGCATACGGTTTTGGATGATGATGCTTCCTATGAGGAAAGTTCCGCGACAGCAGGAATCGCTTATGGCCTTCTTTTAGGTATTCATATGCGATTACTCGACCGTCATTACCACGCCGCTGCTTTACGGGCAGTCCATGGTTTGATAGGGGAGATCACTGATACGGGCGACCTTAACCAAGTATCAATTGGGACACCTCTTGGCAAAAATAAGGAATCTTATATGAATATCCGTCTCTCCACCATGCCTTATGGGCAGGCTATGGCTATTCTTGCTCTTACCGAGTATCTGAGAGAATTTTATTGATGGTTTCTTTGCCAAGCTGACAGTCAGCTTGGCAAAGAAGAGTCCGTAGGCTTTTCCCCTTATGCCTGTTGGGCAACGATCCGTTGGGCGAGCCGGAGTGCGCCTTCGACTGGGGCTGTGTTGGCGATGTGCAAGGTAAGCGGAAAGGGGAGAGTTCTAAGCTTCTTCGCAAGGAACTCCTGTAACTTTCTCTGGTGCAAAATTACGCCGCCGGCAGCTACAACGGAACTTCCTGTCGCTCCCTGCCTTTGAACCGACTCTAAATATTCCAAAACATGGTCTATAGCATTGCGAATTACCCGATGTGCGATTGGGGATCCAGCGTTTGCCGCATCGAATACGAGGGGGGCATAATGGCCCCAAGCTGTTTCCTGTGCATTCTCTCCGAAGGCAAAGGTCAATGAAAAAAGGTCGTCTGCGTGAAAAGCTTGAAGAAAAAGGGAGAAAAGGGGATCGGAAAGAATAAAATCGGTGCCTTGGGTAGTCGCCGTGGAGAGCATCTCCTTCATTGATTCCCTGACAAGTGCCGGTGCGCTGCAATAGTCATCTAAGAGCCAGCCGTATCCATATCCTCCGGCTCGGATAAGTCTGTTGTCTTTATCGCGTGAGAGACAAATCGTACCGGTGCCGATAACGAGATTTATTGCATCGTCGATTCCTTCCGCCATGCTGATCAATTCGGCATCATTCACCAAGGCTATTGATGAATGTAACTTCTCACGGAGATACGATTGTATTTTACGGATTTGTGATTCGGTCTCCGCACCGTGCATACCAATGGCGATGGAAGTGATCCTCGGGTCAATGGGTAGTTCGAGATGTCCAAAGGAGTTTAAAAGATGGTCCAAATCTTCGAGTTTAACAGTATCGCTGCACTCTCTCCAACTAGTGGTTGGTACTGTGATATCACTTCGAGTGCCGTTTTCATCTTCTAGGGCAAAGGAGGTCTTCGTGCCTCCGATATCGATACCGAGAAATTGTTGAATGGGCATATAAAAGTCCGATCTGATCAGGCGAATTTGGCTGTCTCACCCCTAAAAGAGGGTTGTTCTTACTTTAGCTGTGACAAGGGCGGATGCCCCAATTGCTCTACTTTCTTGACTTGCCGTATCTTCGACGAGATTCGGTGGATAGGGGATACGGCCCACGAGTTTTTCATGTACTTTTTCGAGGTCGATATACGCCTTGATGTTTGGGGCGATATCGAAGAAAACAGTATCTGGGTCAAGAAGGACGCAGATATTCGCGATTGCCATGGAAATGAGAGAGATAATCGTGTCATAAGCTCTCTCCTTATTATCGTTAGCCTGGACGAATTCATCTCGAAGTCGGGTCTCCAAATCACCTGAAAGGGTGTAATAAGAATCGAAAGAATTCAAATTGGTTAAGCTGAAACCGATTTCTCCCGCTGATCCGTGTACACCATTGATCATTTGATTGTTCACGATTAATCCGGTGCCAACCCCAAATTCCCTGATGACCAGACCAACTAAAACTTTCCGGTTACTTTCCGATGATTGATGTTTCATAGATTCGCCCATTGCGAAAGCGTTAGCGTTATTGATGATGAAAATCGGGTCTTGATATTTTACGCGGAGGATATCGCCAAGAGAGACATTCATCCACGACAGTTCACTGGCAGTACTTACAACGCCATTTTTCTTGACGCTTCCTGGAACGATGAGAGAAAGTCCTTTGCAAGGGATTTGATGATCGCTTGCCCAGCTCTTAAGCTCATCAATAAGGTTCAAAGTCAAATCGATGTGGTTCGGTTTATCATGAAAGGATTCAGAGGAAACAGCGGCGTGATAAAGTATGCTGTTATCAATCCCCGTGATATAGCCATCGATAGCTTTCAGCTCAATATCAACCACAATGCACGATTGGAAACTTGAGTTCAGTGAAAAAAGCTGCTGACTACGTCCTCTCTGGATATGCCGATTCCCCGATGCTTGGATTACGTGAAGCTGTTTTAGATATGAGCATAACTTATAAGTGGTTGATGCAGGAACCCCAATCCCATCGGCGATCTCTTTGCTTGATGCGGTTTGATATGTGCATAGATAGTTGACGATCGCGGTACAGCGTTTCGCAAGCAGAGATTCGGTATTTTGAGAATCCATAGCGCCTCCAAGTAATCCGTCTTTATCATACAGTAACCATCCACAGAGACGAGAATTATATGATTTTTGATAAAAATTGTACCAAGCATTTCGAGATATTTCGAGAAAAGACACGCCGTAAAGGGCTTATTTTAAAGGATTGGCTTTTTTCTCAAAAGATATGCTATACTGAAATTGATCGGACGCAATGGTGTGGTTCCGGTTAATTCCTAGAGGAGTAAACGATTATGAGAAATCAATGGAAGAAAGCATTGGCCTTTCTCTTATCCACAGCCACTCTGTTTGCCACCGCAGCTTGCGGAGCGAATGGTAATGGCGGTTCTACATCGTCGGATGATGGAAATAAAAAGAGCATCACGCTTACTTTTTCGGATGATCAGAATGATGCATACAAGACCATGGCAAAACTTTACACCAAAGAAACAGGCGTAAAAGTCAATATCATGGAAGTTCCCTATTCTGATTTGAATACGAAAATCTCGAACGCGAGTAAGGCCGCCGATTTGCCTGATGTCGCCCGCGTTCCACAGCTGGATCCGGTCTGGATGGGTAAATTACAGGATCTGACAGACCTTTCAAATAAGACGGGGGTGATGAAAAGCCTCGTTACCAAAGATTCGAAAGGGAAAATCCTACAAATGCCGTCTGATTTGACGGCTGTTGGCATGTTCATCAACACATCATTATTTGATAAAGCTGGCGTCTCTTATCCCAAGTCTTATGAAGAGAGTTGGAGCTGGGACGAATTCATCCAAGCTGTTACAACAGTTCAGAAGAAGACTGGTGCAAAATACGGATTTGTTATGGACCCCTCGACACATCGCGAACGGTCTTTCATGTATTCATTCGGGTCAAAGGGGGTTCGGAAGCAGAAAGATGGCAGCTGGGCTCTTGATAATAAGGCTAAGGATGCATTGCAGTTTTTGAAGAAAATCGATAATGATGTGATTATGCCTAAATCGGTTTTCGCCTCCAACGCCGATCCGTCAGCTCTCTTCAAAACAGGACAAGTTGCTGCGTATTATTCTGGTAATTGGCAAATTGCCGATTTCATCAATTCAATCTCCTCTTTTAAATGGAAGAGCGTCGTGATGCCGCAGCAGCCAACAAGGGCAACCAATCTCGGAACCAGCTATATGGTCACTTTTAGTAAATCAGGTCGGAAATTCCTCAATTGGTTTTATCAGAAAAAGAATTATACGAAATTCTGTGAGCAGGGGAGCTATCTCCCAGCAACTGCAGGAATTTCACCTGTCTATGCGCAGCGTAACGAGGATCAGCAACTTTATCTTACGTATATCAATAAGGTTGCTGATAAGGAGCTGGCTTCGCACCAAATCATCGTTCAACTGCAAGCAACTTTAGCAGGAGGCACGACAGAGGAAGATCCTATGAAAGCTCATACTCTCAAGTATCTCACTGGCGAAGAAACTTTGGATAAAGCCATTAGCAGCATGAATGCTGGGTACACTTCCTGGTACAACGCTACGGATGATTAAATTCAATCGGCTCAGGTAACTTAACGCTCTCCTGCTCCATTTGTGGAATCGATGATTTCCTGTGGAGCAGGAGACATAATACAAAGGAGCATTATTCATGGCTCTGCGACGATATAGTGATGCAAAGAATCCCTCGAAAATGAAAAAGCCAATTCTGTTCCCTCTGGCTCTTATCATCCCCGCAGCGATTTTGTATATAATTTTCTTTGTTGGACCCGCTGTAATTGGCCTTTATTATTCATTTACGAACTATAAAGGGCTAGATAATTATAAGTTCGTTGGAATTCGAAATTTTCAGCGGCTCTTTGTGGATCCGGATTTCTGGTCTGCTCTGAAACGCACATTCGAATACGTTGTCATAAATGTTCCTTGTGCAACAGCGCTTGCTCTTTTAGCTGCGATTCTTGTAACAAGCAGGCATGCTTTGGGCAGTTCAGCTGCGAAATTGCTTTTCTTCATACCATCCTTGGTCTCTCCAATCATCATCGGATTGATTTGGCGCTGGATGTTTGGGGAAAGCTTTGGAATTGTCAATCAAGTTATTCACGCCTTTGGCGGAAAAGCTTTGCATTGGGAGACGGATTCCAACCTGGCTTTTCTTGTCCTAATTTTTGCCAGTTGTTGGGGTATCGCGTTCAATATGCTTCTCTTTATCGGCGCGCTAAAAAATGTTCCCACTTCATTGTATGAAGCGGCGGAGATTGATGGAGCAAATGCTTGGCAACGATTCATTCACATCACTCTCCCCGGTATTGCACCCACGATGTTTATGGTGATTCTCCTTGGCTCCATCGGTGGGATTAAGGAATTCGCTATGGTTCAGGCTTTGAATAATGGTGGCCCCGGAACCTCTAATAGGCTGGTTGTGCAGTATATCTACCAGACAGGCTTCTCATATTCCCGAATTGGATACGCATCTGCGGCCTCCATGATTCTCATGATAATCCTGGTCGTCTTGACTCTCATTCAAATGGTTGTCAATCGTAAGAACGGAGGTCAATGATGACGAATGAGATTGAAAACAGCAAACAAAGCCGTCATCCTGTACGGAAAGTATTAGCTAAACTGAGGAATTGTGGACCGGTAACCATAGCTCTTTGGGTTATGGTCATCATTTACTCCTTTCCCATTTTCTGGTTGCTCCTATCCTCCTTCAAAGGCCCCGATGAGCTTTTCGCTTTGCCGATGAGTTTCTTCCCGCGGCGCTGGACAGTTTCGGGGTATATAGCTGCTTGGCAGCGAATTGATTTTGCACGCTACTTCATGAATACGGCTGTCGTAGCGATAATCACCACAGTTTTAACTGTCGCATTGAGTGCCATTACCGGCTATGCGCTGGCAAAATATGATTATTGGTGGACAAGGGCATTTTTCATCGCGCTTTTGCTGACTACCATGCTTCCTACGGAAGTCATCATGTCGCCATCATTTATTGTCGTTCACAAGATGGGGATGTATAACACCCTCGCAGGCATCATTGTTCCTTCCATCATCACAGCAACAGGAATTTTCATGTTTCGGCAATTCTTCATCAGTGTGGACGACGAAATGATGCAGGCGGCCCGTGTTGATGGTTGTTCGGAACTACAAATTTTCATGCACGTGATGTTACCGATGTCACTCCCCACGATGATTACTCTGGCTATTTTTTCCATGGAATGGCGTTGGAATGATTATATTTGGCCATTGATCATTCTGAACGATCCCAAGAATTTCACGCTGCAAGTCGCACTCCGAAGCTTGGTAGGGGCAGAAAAAGTGGATTGGTCAGTGTTGCTTCCAGCCTCTGTTATTTCAATGATTCCTCTCTTAATCCTCTTCTGCATTTTCCAGAAATACATTGTTGGTGCGGATCTTGATGCAGGTTTGAAAGGTTGATATTTCGAAAGGACCGGCAATGCTTGACAAGCTTTACAAAAGAAAACTCATCGAAGCTACTTTATCGGATTTTGTCCCTGATCTCTTACGGACTGATGCCTTTAAGACGTTTCAACAGTTGTCACACCGGGAGACGATGGAACGAATCAAAGGAGTGGTGGCACTGAGCTGTTTCGAAGAAGTAGCGGAAATCGCTGAAATCGAAAAATTGTTTGGAATTTCCGACGTTCTTCTGGAACATTTACAGAGCTTACAGCTGGAGAATGGTTTGTTCTCGGGAGGAGATAACCTTGAATCACCTCCCGACAGCGCTTTTACCATTAATGATCTCTGCTCGGCTATCGAGATGCTCTCGATACAGGGGTCTTTGTCTCCTTGGCAACAAAGCACCTTGGATTCTTTGAAACGAATCGCTCGCAAGGCAGCTCCTGCCATGTATGGAGGAGGGGTCCATACGCCGAATCACCGCTGGGAGATTTCATCCGCTTTGATTGGTCTCGGCGTTTTCCTCGAAGATTCCACTCTTTTGGACCGTGCGCAATTGTGGCTTGGTGAGGGCATTGACATCCAATCGGATGGTCTTTACTCCGAACGAAGTCCGAATTATGCCGCCTATGTAACAAACCCTTGTCTCATTTCTATCAGCAGACGATTAGTAAAGGGTGACTATATGCATATAGTCAATCGGAATTTGAGATCTGAAGCCTTGCTGCTACGGCCTGATGGCCGGCTTGAGACAATCGAATCCCGGCGGCAGGATCAATTCGAGCCATTCGACCCGCGGCCTTTTCTTTCCCAAGCTCGATTACTCGCGCAGATTGAAAAGAACCCTTTGGTAGTTGACTTTGCCCGTGAGCTTTCATCACGAAAGATCTTAGATCCAGCCCGTCATCTCACCGAGCTGGTCCTTAATCCGCTGATTGCTCTTTGTCTTCCAGACCATGGTAACTGTTCTGCTCAATCGAAGGTAGAATCTGGCAAGGAATTGAGTTATACGGATTTCTGTGAAAGTAAACTTTCTCGTGTCGTACTCAGAGGAAGCCTTATAAAGCCTACAGAGACGGCCACCGTGTATGCAGGATCCGACTTCAACCGGTTCTTCCGTGTCGCATCAGGGCTATCGAACAATCCCACAATTTTCAGTTATTTAACTCAGGGGATTTGCCTAGAATCGTTACGGATTTCTCCGAACTTTTTCGATCTTGGTCCTTTAAGACCTGATTCTCTCTCCAGAGATCGGGATTTATGGATTCTTGAAGATACGATTTCAAGTGGATATTATGGGCCCTTAGTCTCGTCCGAGCAATCGGCTTCAGGCGAATACGAGTTAACCGATGATGGACGCTTTTATGCTCAGATGGCGTTCGGGAAGCGTCATAAGAGCAGGATGGAACTGTCGGCGAGGATTTCAATATCTGTTAAGACCGGTGCTTTTTCGGTTCGTGTCCATTTTGCTGGGCCTACGACACCCTTTGCTTGCGCTTTAGGTCTTACGGGCAGACACCTTAAGATTATCCAAGGAGCTCTGAAGGACGGTGAAGCTTACTACGCTGTCGAGGGTTCTCCCGTGGTCGTATCCAACGGACATCAAGCCTTGGATTTGGTGGGGCACGGCGCCTCTCTACCATATCACTTTCCTTATAAGTCAGGGGAAGCTTATGAATATATCAATGGGGATGATGTTTTTCCCGGACTAAAGCTCGTTTTCAATGGGCTTACTTCTGATGCGTTTAGTATCGAAGGTAGGTTGAGATGATTTTGAATTTATCCGTCGCATGCTCTAGAACCAGTAGAGGTGCCAGTTGAATATACTTATTGGCCTAGTTCCCGCGCTTTTTTGGGGGATTCTTCCTTTGTGGCTTCGAAAGGTCACAGGTGGGACTTATCAAAGTCAACTTGTAGGAACTACTGGAGGTGTTTTACTAGTTGCTTTGACCATGGAAGTGCTCTGCCGTTTCCCCGTGACTCCGAAGGCTTTTATAATTTTTTTCCTGTCCGGTTTCTTCTGGAGTTTCGGGCAAGCGGGGCAGTATTTCTCTTATGAATCCTTAGGCGTGAGCTTGACCATGCCCCTTTCTACCGCTTTGCAAGTAGTAGGGAACGGTTTCATTGGTGGGATTCTTTTTGCCGAGTGGAAAGGTTCCCCTCGCCTCATTTTTTTGGGCGTTGTCGCTCTCTTTGTCATCTTAGTCGGAGTCATATTGACCAACAAACGTGGACAGGATTCTTCCGAGGGAACGTTTAAGAACTATATGATTTTGGTTCTCTCTACATGCGGTTACTGGCTCTATTCGGCTTTACCATTGTTGGCGGATCAGTCATCAAAAGTGATTGGTTTCCTTCCGCAAGCGTTTGGGATGTTCCTGTCTTCAATACTAATTTCAGCCCGTGAACGCTCTGAAATTCTATCGAAAGAGACGCTCAAGAATCTTAGCTCTGGGGTAATTTTTGCTATAGCGGCTTTTACTTACCTCGTTGCGATGTCGCGGTTGGGAATGGTTAATGCTTTTGTCCTATCACAACTTAATGTGGTCGTCTCTACGGTAGCGGCAATCCTTGTTTTACAAGAGACCGATAAACGTTATATTCCTCGGATACTTTTAGGCTTGGTGCTCATCATTGCAGGAGCCGCTCTAATGATTATGAAATAAGGGGTTTTCTATTAATTGTAGCTTACGTTTTCAACAAAAGTTCCATAACCGATCATTTGAAAGGACATCCTATGAAAAAGGGAACTACATTATTAAGTAGCAGTCAAGGTTTTTTGCCAAGTCTCGCGGGTTGTTTGCTCTCCTGTGTTTTGGTATGTGCGGGTATCAACACACCAGTAAAGGTAGCTTACGCTGCCCAAGACAGACAAACGACTCTATTTTCGGAAATCAATAATTATTGGACACCTCCGGCTGCGCCTTATGATGGAACTGCGCGGGGAGGCGCTGTCAAGCAGGCTGGGAAGCTCCTTTTTCAAGCTAATGATTCGACGATTGTGGAAATCAACCATCAAGGAAACGAATTCGGCCAACATGATGTCCGGAATTCGGGAATTAATGCACAGCAAGCGCGTGCTTTAAGTGATCGGAACGCAGACGATGATGTAGCGCATGAGTTTAAAGATGGTTTTGGCCCAGTGCTTGGCCGGTATTTTGAAGAAGGCTATAATGGTGGAAGTTTGGAGCTGACGAAGACGGTTATGGAATCCACAGGCTGGAGCACGAACCCTGCCAAGAACGCGTACCAAACTCCACGGCCATATGTTCAGCGTGACCGTTGGCTGCCGAATAAAGAGAACTTAGTTAAAGGGACAAACAATCTCAATGGGTTGGCGCCAACCTTGGATATCATCAAGGTCCCAGACGCATATGGTTCGGATGGGAAAAGGCATAGCGCCGACTACCCCAAGAATAGTTATGAGGGCTCTTTCCCCTCGGGACATACGAACAAGGCGTATTCCAGAGGCTTGATCCTTGCGACCATGATTCCTGAACTTGCGCCTGAAATACTGGCAAGGACCTCGGAAGCTGGTAATAACCGAATTGTCTTGGGAGTACACTATCCCCTTGATGTGATTGCTGGACGTATCAGCGGAACAGCATCCACGGCAGACTATTTCAATAAGAATCAAGAGCAAATTATTAATGCGCATCATGAGTTGGTCTCTTATCTTGTTAGGCGTTGCAAAAATGATAATCTTGGGAACACCCTTCAAGCATGCATTAGCAATGTAAAAGCTGATTCCACTCGGGGATACAAGAATGATTTTGTTGATGTGGTTTCTCGTGAATCGGTCAAAGATAAAAAATCAGCATTGGCTGTTTATACACGCCGAATGACCTACAATCTACCTAAAATTAACGCTCAAGGGGTAAAACCCTCTTCCCCCTTATCGGCTAGTGCGCTCCTTCAGTTTGCTTATCCATCACTAAATGAGAAACAGCGCTTAGAAGTGCTGGAGAAAACCTCCATTGAATCGGGCTATGTCTTCGATACGTCCGCTGAAGGCTGGAACAGGATTAATTTAGCCCGCGCGTTGGACAGTGAAGTTGTTCTTGACAAGACAGGCGCAATTGTCAGAATCACTGATTCTGACAGTCCTAAAGTTGTTATCCAAACCAGTCCGAGCCAGAAGGATGATAAAAAAGGTGATACGTCTGCTTATCCTGGACAACCAGGAAGAAACAATCATGGAGGGGATAACGGTGAAAAGTCTGCGAGTTCCACGCCAGCTGTTAAGCCCCAATCTCAATGCGAGGGTGGGGGAATCCATTCTCATCAAGATGCGGAGTCCCTTCCTCCAACATTGGCAGCTACCGGGGTAGATACTCAAAGATTCCTTATGTTTTCTTTCCTCGCTTTGGTGGCATCGGCTATTTTGATGCAAAGCAGGTTTTGGATGTGGAGGAATGATGCTTTGAGGAAGGATTCTCCGAGATAGCCAAGTATATTTCTTCCCCTTTCACTATTAGTGGGATGCGGTATCGAACCGTTATATTGACATTTATTATGATAATTAGAAAGTATTTAAAATGTTGACAATGCAGCATGTTGAGAGCGTAATTGCTGATGGGCCATATGAGCCGACTTGGAGGTCGCTGTCTCAGGCAAAAATCCCAGATTGGTTTTCCTCAGCGAAATTCGGAATCTTCACTCATTGGGGGCTATATTCCCTGCCAGTTTTTGGAAACGAGTGGTACTCAAGGAATATGTATATCCAGGATTCACCTGAATGCAGATATCATAAACGTATTTATGGTTCTCCAAAAGACTTTGGCTATAAAGATTTTATCCCAAAGTTTGCGGCAGTGGAATTTGACCCCGACGAGTGGATGGAAATCATTGCAAGTTCAGGTGCAAAATATTACTTCCCGGTCGCTGAACATCATGATGGGTTTCAAATGTATGCGAGCTCCCTTTCCCACTATAATTCTTTTGAGATGGGGCCTTATCGTGACATAATCGCCGAATTGAGAAAAGCCGCATTAGATCGTGGGATTCACTTCGCCTTGTCAAACCATCGCGCCGAACACTGGTGGTTTATGGGACGTGGCCATGATTTTGAATCGGATATCAACGAAGATTTGTCTCGTGGGGACTTCTATTGGCCAGCTAAGCCTGAGCCCTCCGACCATTTCGATTGGCATAGTACTCCATACCCTAATCGCGAGTTTTTAACTGACTGGTTGTTGCGCAACTGTGAATTGGTTGATAGATTCATGCCGGAGCTAGTGTATTTCGATTGGTGGATACAACATGAAGCTTTTAAGCCATATCTCAAGGATTTTAGCGCTTATTATCATAACAGAGCAGCCGCTTTGGAGAAAGATGTCGCTATCTGTTTCAAAGGGGATGGTATGGCATGGAATAGCGGAATCGTTGATGTGGAAAGAGGGGGACTCGAAACGACAAGCGCTAGTGTTTGGCAGACCGATACGGCTGTGGCGCGTAATTCTTGGTGTTTTACAAAAAATCTAGACTATAAGTCTACCGCTGAGATTATCGCAACATTGATTGATACGGTGAGTAAAAATGGGAATTTACTTTTAAATATCGGTCCTGCAGGAGATGGAAAAATTCCTGAGCAGGACCAAAAGATTCTGAAGAAAGTAGGACGGTGGCTCCGAGCTAATGGAGATGGGATCTATGGGAGCAAGCCATGGAAGAAATTCGGAGAAGGCCCTACGCATACCCCCGCAGGATCTTTTGCTGACTCGACCGCTCCGCAGTGGACTAGTCAAGATTTCCGTTTTACGACTAATGGGGGGTCGATTTATGTCTATTGCCTTAACCCCTCGAAGCAAGATCGTTTTGTTGTCCGTAGTTTTGCTCGATATCACCAAGGGAATATGCCAGCTTTCCACGGATTAATTGAATCCGTTGAGCAATTGGGGGCTGGAGTAGTTCGATATTTACAGGGTGATGAAGGACTTGTGATTTGGTCTCAGAATAAGAATGAATTCGATGAAACACCGATTTGCTTTCGTATAAATGTAAATTAGCGGTTTCTAAGCTTTAGGTATCTGCTCTGGTTCCCAAACTCTGAAGAACTTAGATGAAAAACAATTTGAGGGGTGGAAGAATCGGAGTTCCGGGGGGGTTTACCGTGAGCGGCGAACTGGAGCTCGAGTTATTCCGCCCCCAAAGCTGCTTCAAGATACAAGTCGTTGGGGAAATCCTTGAGTGTCAGCAGACCATGAGCCGCGTCGATCTCGCTTTCCTGCACCTGCCCGGTCGGGGGAATCTCGGTTCCTTTGGCCGAATCGGCGGCGGAAACCGAATAGGCCTCGAGCGTCGGCTCCCATCGTGCGGTGAAAACGACAGGGGAGCCGTTGATGGATCCTTTCAGGGTGAACTCCTTATGCCGGTGGCCTTCGTCGCATGTGGTCAGCAGAGTGTACTGGCCGGCGATAGGGTCCTCGCTGGTGTCACCGGTGCGGTGGGCGTACCGGTACTTCGTTTCCAAGGAGTCCCGGGCCCGCGGCCATCCCTTGGCGATTTGGTCGGCGGCATCCCTCCAGCAAGGAGTTTTGAGCTTGGAGCCGCCGCCCTGCCTCTGTGCTTGGTTCAGAGCCCTCCTGAAAAGGTCGGCGCTGCCGCTTCGGGCGGCCTCCCGCAGATCCCTTCCGATCCTTGCCTGCAGCTTTCTCTCCCGGTAGGCGCTGGTGAGGATGAGGATGACCCCTATCGCTGCGACAATGATGCAGGGGATGTAGAAATAGATGGAATACTTGGGGCCGAGAATGAAGCTGGGGAGAAAGATGCAGCCAGCGAGGAGAAAGAAAGCATAGCCTTTGTCAAAGACGGAGCTTCTACCGCTTTCATCGTCATCGTTGCCGTTGCCATCACCGTTGCTGGAGGATTTCAGAGGCGAGTCATCATCCCCCACCTTGACGAATTGGATCATCTTGTATTTCTCTTGGTCGGGGAAGATCCGCATGTGGCCGGAGAGGATGTCATCAATGCGTGGATGATAAGGTCGCAGGAGGAAGCCCGCTTTTGAGGGTTGGTTCGCGACGGCGTCATCCATAAAGCCTCTCTTCGATATGATGCAAAATCAATGATGGTTGTGCACTTTCATCAATAATGATTGGTTGCCAATCTACCGGAATCGTTGGAGAAGCCCCCGCTTCCACGCCTCTGAGTAGGCTCAGGACCATTACGATGGAGGACGGCTATGGAACAAGGCGTCGAACAGGTCGATCGCAAGGACCGCATAGATCAGGTCGGTCAAAGGGTTGAGACGGAACCCGGGAAAAGCGGGAGGGGGATTTTCGCTCTCTCTTTCGGGGCTTTCGCTTATGGGGCAGCGGAATTCGTCATGATGGGAGTGCTCACCCAAGCGGCGGCGAGCACGCACGTCAGCATCCCCACGGCCGGCCATTACATCTCCGCCTATGCGTTCGGGGTCTGTCTGGGGGCCCTCATCCTGGTCTTCGGCCGGCGGGCCAAACCGAAGAATCTGCTCATCTCCTTCATGATCATCGCCCTGGTTGGCGACCTCATAGCCGCTTCAGCCCCGAATTTCGCCCTCCTGCTCGCCGGCCGGTTCATTTCCGGCCTGCCGCATAGGGCCTTCTTCGGGACGGCGACCATCGCGGCCCAGCGGCTGGCTGCTCCGGGCAGGGAGGCGAGGTCGGTCTCCCTCATGGTCACGGGACAGACCGTAGCCAACATGGTCGGGGTGCCCCTGGGCACTTTGCTGGGGGATAAGGTCTCCTGGAGGCTGGCCTTCGCGATTCTGGCCTTGTGGGCGGCGGCGACCGTGGTCCTCATGCTGGCCTGGATTCCGCAGTTGAAGCCGATTCCCGACGCAGGGCTGAAAGGCCAGTTCCGTTTCCTCAAGTCCCCCCGGGCCTGGTTGGTCCTGGGGGCGGTGCTTTTCGGGAATACCGGCATTTTCTGCTGGTGGAGCTACGTTTCCCCCTGGCTGACCCATGTGGGGACTTATCCTTCGGCCGCGGTGCCGGCTTTGATGGCCCTGGCGGGGTTCGGCATGGTCCTGGGCGGGCTGACCGCCGGGAGGGTGTCCGACCACTGGGTCCCAGGAGGGACAGCTGCCTTGGGGCAGCTTCTGGCGACTGCGGCTTTGCTGGTCATCTTTTTCGACAAGGGGTCCCGGCCGACCAGCGCCCTCTTGACTTTCATCCTGGCTTTCGGCATGTTTTTCGTCTCCGCCCCGCAACAGTATCTGATGGTCAAAGTCTCGGAAGGCGGTGGCGAGATGCTGGGGGCCGCCTTGGCGCAGATCGCTTTCAACCTGGGCAATTCCTTGGGGTCGATCATCGGCGGCTGGGCGCTGATGGCCGCCTTCATGGACTATCATTCCATAGCCTTGGCCGGAGCCCCGATAGACCTGGTCGCCGTCATCCTCCTCGGGTTTTTCAGCGCCAGGTATGAAAAACATAAACGGCTGCCTCCCATTCGCGGGGTCGAAGAGGTCTGATCATGGATTTTTACCTCTGGCGTCAGCTGCGCCTGATGGGGACGAGAATCGCCTTGTGCCTTCCCGCGGGGCGGACAGGCGATTCATCCGCCGAGGATCTTTTGGATCGGACCGAAGATCTTTTGCGCTCGTATGAGCGGATTTTCAGCGCTAATGATGATTCCTCCGGCCTCATGAAGATCAATCGGGCGGCAGGCAAGCATCCGGTCCCGGTCGATTCGCCCCAGCTGTATGATCTGATCCGTCTCGGCCGTTTCCATAGCCTCCTGCCCGGCGGAAACCTCAATATCGCCATAGGGCCTGTGGTCAAACTGTGGCATATCGGTTTCGCCGACGCCCGCATCCCCGAAGACGGGGCCATCCGCGAACGATTGGCTTTGACCGACCCCTCCCTGATCATCTGCGATGATGATAAGCGGACGGTTTTTCTGGAAAGGGAGGGGATGGAGATCGACCTCGGCTGTTTGGCCAAAGGATACATCGGCGATCTTGTGGCGGACTCCCTCCTTTCGCTCGGCCTGCGTTCGGTCTTGCTGGACCTGGGCGGGAATATCATCACGATCGGGGAGAAGATGACGGATTCGGGGTCGCGGCCTTGGCGGGTCGGTCTGCAGGACCCGGGTCGAGCGGAAGGGGTCTATGAGCGGGTCATCGATCTTCCAGGGGATTCTGGGAAAGTGAGGAATCCTAGGGAAGCGGGAGACCCAGAGAAGGTGAGGAACATAGAGACCCCAGGGAAGGCGTGGGATTCCCTACAGGAGCCGGAGGAGGATGCCAGCGGTGGGCCTGTCCTCAACTCGGTCGTCACTTCGGGGGTCTACGAGCGGAAGCTGGTCGTCGGAGGCAAAAGCTATCACCATATCATCGATCCGGAAACCGGCCGCCCCCTTGAAACGGATATGGAGTCCATCACCATCCGGTCCCGCAGGTCCGTCGACGGGGAGATCTGGACGAGCATGCTCTTCGGGAAATCGGACCGTACCATCGCGGATGTTACGCATACCATCAACCAGGCTGGAGGCGACGTGACCTGTCTGGTCATGAGAAGGCCTCACGGTAAATTGGGACCTGTAGTAACAAGGAGGTTCACGTGAAATTCGTCGCCATCGCCGGGACCAATAAGACCGGCTCGACCAATCGCAAACTGATCGATTACATCACCGACCGGTATCGGCGGTCGGAAGCGGGCGAAGACGGGCCGGAGGTAAGCTTCGAGACCCTGGACATCGCCGGCCTGCCGATCTTCTCCAAAGTGGCCGAAGAAGAAGTCCCGCCACAGGTCAAGGACCTGGCCGCGGCCATCGAATCCAGCGATGGCGTGGTCTTCGCCACCCCGGAATACGACCATGCGGTGCCCGCCGTCCTCATGAACGCCCTGGCCTGGCTTTCCTACGGAATCCACCCTTTCTACAATAAGTCGGTCATGATCGTCGGGGCTTCGTATGGGAACCTGGGCACTTCCCGCGCCCAACTGCACCTGCGCCGCATCCTGGATGCCCCGGAACTGCACGCCTTCGTCCTGCCCAGCTCGGAATTCCTAGTCGACCATTCCTTGCAGGCCTTCGACGATGATGGGAACCTGATCGATTCCGGACAAGTGGCCAAGCTGGATTCCCTCTTCCGCTCCTTCCTGGAGTTCGCCCAAGCCAGTAAGGCCGTGACCCCCCGCGCTTACGAAAAGGAGGAGATGAAGCGCTATGTGTATGTCTCCGACCCTGATTCCCCGGTCTATGGGCGCTGAGACAGGGGCCATGGCAAGACCCATGGCTGGCGGCGAGGGGTAGCGCCTTAACGCCTCCTAAGCCGAATCCGGATTTGAGGAAGCTTGATTCGACGATCGAATCGACGGCCGGGCTGGCAGGCCAATAAGCCGATAAGTCGGCGCATGGGTCAATAACCGAAATTAAAAACGAATCAATGAACAAACCGACAACAAAACGCAAAGGAGCGATCATGACCTTGAAATTCGTGGCCATCAGCGGATCCATCGACAAGAAATCCTATAACACCAAACTGCTCATGTTCATGGCCAACCATTTCCGCCAAGAGGCCGACATCGAGATCCTCGACATCAGCCAGGTGCCGATTTTCAACGAATCCGAAGACCTGAGCGAGAGCGATCTCCTGCAATACCTGAACGCGAAAATCGCCGGCTCAGACGGCGTAGTCCTGGCCACACCCGAGCATGACCACACCACGACCCCGGCCATGAAGAGCATCGTCGAATGGATGTCCTACAAGCTGCACCCGTTTGTGGGCAAGCCCGTCCTCCTGGTCGGCGCCTCATGGACGAACCAAGGGTCCTCCCGCGCCCAACTCGACCTCAAGCAGGTACTGGAATCCCCGGGCGTCAACGCCGTCGTCATGCCCGGGGACGAGTTCCTCCTAGGCAACTCCATCGAGAACCTGCCCGACGAAGGCGGTCTGCGCGATCCGAAGACCGTGGAATTCCTGACCACCGTCTTCACGAAATTCGTCTCCTGGGTCAAAGTCATGCAGGCCATGAAAGGGGAGGGAAGCGGAGCCGGAGCCGGAACTGGTGTAGGTGCCAGTCCAGCGACTGCCGATTCCTTCGAGTCCGAAAACCTGGCCGCCAGCCAACCGATCGATACCACCATCGAAGGGGTGGATATGAAGGCCGACGACTGGGTGGAGCAAGCCGCGGAAAAGACCCAAGCCGCCCACGGATCGGACTACGTGATGCTGGATCGGGGTGTCCTGAGCGTCGACCAGCTCAACTGGTTCCTCAACACCATGCCAATGGAACTCACCTACGCCGACGACAACAACCAGTTCCTCTACTATAACCGCACGGCCCCCGGCTCCCAGATGCTCGCCCCCCGCGACCCCAGCCAGGCGGGAGACGCCATGGTGGACGTCCACCCCAGCCGCGCCATCCCCGGGGTCAAGCGGGTGATTCACGCTTTGCGCCGGGGGACCGACCTGGTGCTCATGGCTGTTCCCGGTAACAAGGTGAATCAGAAATACATCATGCACTGCTACAAGGCCATGCAGGATTCCGATGGGCGATATAGGGGAGTGAACGAATGGGTGCTGGACGTCTGGCCGATCGTCGCTGACTATCTGAAGCGCACCGGACAGATGCTGGTGACGGCGGACGGGCGCATCGTTTCTCCCGAGAACGCTGGGGCGGCTTCCGTACCTGGCGGAGTAGGCGCTGGAAACTCCGCTGCTGATGCCGACGGAGGTTCTTCCGCTTCCAAGCACGGATCCGATGCCGCCTCCTCTCCTGCCGGTTCTGCTTCTATCCCCGCCGCCTCCGGCTCTGCTTCTGGATCAGCATCGGCAGATGCAGGGTCTTCAGCTTCCAAGCACTGATCGGCTTCTGTCTTGTGGCGGCTTCCGTCTTGTGGCGGCTTCCGCAGGGGGCCGCCGCTTATCGCCGGGCGTAAGAGGCGTCATCGCCCCATTCCCACGTCCCGCCGCCGGCGCCGATCTGGAAGTGGAGCTTGGCAATGCCCAAATCCACGAGGCTGAAAATTCCGGGGCCTTCCAAACTGGACTGGCTGAAAGCCCGCACCAGATCGTTGCCGGGATTGAAGGTGAAGTGTATCGGCTGGCGGTTCATGGCGGACGGGGCCTTCTGCACGGATTTTATCCCGTCGAGGAACCAGTCGGGCAGGGGAGCTTGAGCGTCATCGACCACGCTGTAAAGCTCTTCCAGCTTTTTGCTGGGGCGATGCGACTGCTGCTCGGCGCATCTTTCCTCATACGACTTGTTCATGAGCTGGTCGTAATCCTCTTGATAGCCGATGGTCAGGCATAGGTACAAGGCTTCGTCGGGGTTGATGGCGCAGGCGGCCTCGGCGGCGGCCTTGTCCCAGGAACCGGCGACCCAACCGGTCTGCAGACCGGACAAGGTCGCGGACAAAGCCAGGCGCTCGCCGTAGTATCCCAGCATTTCCAAGGCATCCGACTGGTCTTTCGGGCCGACGAGGGCGATGAAATTCCGGGCATTGCGCAGATGACCGGAGGTATTGGCCTCAGCGAAGACCTCGGGATGCCCTTCGATCAGCTGAATATGCAGGCCGGAAATCGCATTGATCGCGTCAATGTTTTGACGCAGCTGACGGCTCAGGTCCTCATCAATCGGCCTGTCCTCATAGAAACGGGTGGTGACGCGCACATCAATGGCGTCCAATAAGGAAGTATGAAAATCACTCATAGACCTATTATGGCTCATTTTCGCTTTACCCGCTTCCGTTTTCTTCCTCGGCGTTCCTTGATGTTCCGCCTCGAGTAGTCAGCGGCCGTGATTTTGGGCGTCGCCCGGCGTAAAATCGAAGAGACGATTAGAATCGCAGTCCAAGGAGGGATCATGATCGAGTCGGCTCAAGCTTTTGGCGTTGATATTGGCGGCTCCGGCATCAAAGGTGCGCCGGTAAACCTGTACGAAGGAAAATTCGCGGACGAGCGTCTGCGCATCCCCACCCCGGAGGTTTCCACCCCCGAGGCCGTGGCTGATGTGGTCAAGCAGATCCTGGACCACTTCGATGTGCAGGACGGAACTCCCATCGGCATCGCCTTCCCTGCGCCAATCAAGCCCGGCAAGCCTCTGGACTTCATGGCCAATCTGGATCAATCATGGATCGGCGTGGACATCAACAAACTGATGTCGGAGCGGACCGGTCGCCGTTGCCACGTGGTCAATGATGCTGACGCCGCCGGTCTGGCTGAGGCCCAGTTCGGCGCAGCCAAAGGCGAAAAAGGTCTGGTCATCGCCACCACCCTCGGGACCGGCATTGGAACCGCCCTGATCATGCATGGGGTGCTTGTCCCTAACACCGAGTTAGGCCACTTGATTCTTGATGGCAAGGACGCCGAGAAGTATTGCGCTGATTCCGCCCGTTCCGCCAAAGAACTGACCTGGAAGAAATGGGGCAAGCGGCTGACCAAGTATTACAAGCTGCTGGAGCACTACTTCAGCCCCGACATTTTCGTGGTCGGCGGTGGCGTCAGCAAGAAGAGCGACAAGTTCTTCCCCTTCATCAAGATTGATACCCCCATTGTTCCCGCGCAGCTCCTGAACGATGCCGGTATCGTCGGCGCCGCCTACTTCGCCTCCCAAGCGGAAGGGCAGCAGCTCTGATCGTCGAGGTTGCAGCCGGAATCCTTGTGACTCGGGATGCTGCGCCTCGGGCTTCGCGCCTTGTATCTCGTGCCTCGCGTCTTACGCCTTGTGGTATCAGGGTCGCGGGGATTCGAGCATAAAGCCTTAGATGAGTATCACTTAGACATAGATAGGTAGCGCCTGGACATGGATAAGTAGTACCTAGGGAAAGCTGAAATAAGGCGATTCCGGTGAGCTGTGGTGAGGGGTGTTTGGCTTGAAGGCAAGCAAAACACCCCTCGCTTTTTCTTTTATCCTTTTTCGTCTTTCGCCTTTTATTTTTCCTCTTTTACCTTTTCTTTTCCCGCTTCCTCCTCTTTTCTTTTCTCCTCTTCCTTTTTCCTTCCTTTCCCCTCATCCCTTGCGCTCTTTCAATCTTGACTTTTGCCCTCCTTTTTTCGTGCGTAATTATCCCGGAATGGGAGGTTTTTGGTATTTTTGGCTGTACTTTGCGCCATGAATTTCTGTTCTGGTCATCGGAGTGTGGACTAACTCAAAGTACAGAAGAAGATGGGCCAAAAACAAGGGGTCTTGTCAAATAGATCAAGTTAGTCCACACGCAGTTGGGAAGAGGGGAGGGGAAGGCTGAAATAATGGCAGGGAATAAGGGCGAGAACAAGGAAATTCGAGGGTGGGAGATGGCGGAGCATGAGGGGAGAAAGGGTCTAATTCAGCTATAAAAGTTAGACTGTTCTGGTGACCTACCAATTCTCCCATCGCATTGACGAGTCCCCGCTGAACCCCATCGCCCGTGAAACCGCCCGGCTGAAAGCCCAAGGCGAACAGCTGACAGCTCTGAACGATTCGAATCCGACGCATTTCGGTCTGGCGCCTCGCATTCTGCCTGAGGAATACACGGCTGATCCACGAGGGAAAAGGAGCGCCAGGGAAGAGTTGGCCCGGTTCCTTGAGGCGAGAATGCGAAGAGAACAAGCCGAGTCGGCTGAG
The DNA here is from genome assembly GCF_001042675.1 of Parascardovia denticolens DSM 10105 = JCM 12538. Taxonomy (NCBI): domain Bacteria; kingdom Bacillati; phylum Actinomycetota; class Actinomycetes; order Bifidobacteriales; family Bifidobacteriaceae; genus Parascardovia; species Parascardovia denticolens. The sequence goes on along the minus strand of NZ_AP012333.1, from coordinate 1,210,963 downwards.
GCGCTTGATGCAGTCGAGCCGGTCGACCCAGTCGACCCGGATAGTCTATATCTGCTTAGCTCCACGTCCCAAGCCTACGCCTGGCTTTTCATGCTCCTGTGCAATCCGGGCGATGTGGTCATGGGGCCGAAACCGGGATACCCACTGATCGAATCGATCGCCGGCCTCACCTCGGCCCGCGCGGTTCCGTACACTCTTTTCTATGACGGTTTTTCATGGGCGATTGATGTGGAGCACTTGAACGGCCTGATTGACGAGCAGGAGTCGGCCGGCAGGAAGGTCAAAGCCTTGGTGCTGATCAACCCCAACAATCCCACCGGATCCTACGTGAAGAGCGAGGAGCGGCGGTCCCTGGTGGATCTGTGCCGGGAACACGGGATCGCCATCATCGCCGACGAGGTTTTCTTCGATTATGCTTTGGACCCCCTTCCCGGACGTGCCCGTCTCGCAGGCGAAAAGAGCGTTCTCACTTTCGCTTTGGATGGCCTGTCCAAGGCTCTGGCCGCCCCGCATGCCAAGGTCGGGTGGATCCAGGTCAGCGGTCCCTGGGAGGAAGTGGTCGAGGCTCAGCGGCGCCTGGACGTGATCGCCGATGATTTTCTTCCTTTCTCCGATTTCCACATTCGCGCTTTGGGTCCTATGCTGCGGGAGGTTCCGGAGCGAACGGACAAAGTGAGGGAGAGGGCTCGGCGGAATCTGGCCATTTTGAAGGGGATGCTGGCGGCGGACCCTTCGTCCACCCTCGATGTCTTGAGGGCGGAAGGAGGGTGGAACGTCTTGGTCAAATTCCCCTCCAGCATAGATGAGAACCGCTTGTCGACGGTCTTGCTTGACCGCTTCCACAAGGTGTCCCAGCCCGGATATTTTTTCGATATGCCGGCGAATGGTTATACGACTCTGTCCCTGTTGCCGCAAGTGGAGGTTTTCCGTCGGAACGTGGCGATTCTGATGGAGGCGGTGGCTGATTTACTTGATGAGGGTGAATGGGAGTGAATAAGGGCGAATAAGGGCGCCTGAACGAGGGGCGCACCGAGTCGCGTCAAAGTCGGCTGATTCAGGCTAAACTGGCTAAGCTTGGCCAAGTTTTGTTGAGTTTGGCTAAAGCTATCTAAGTTTGGCCAAAGTTGGCAGGCACAGCTAAAGCTGGCTAAATCAGGAATACGCTCTTCATGGCGTAGAAGACGGACGGGCTGACCGCCAGCAGACTATGGGCTCGCGAGGGATCGAAGATGGTCAAGACGAAGACCAGGAGTTCGAAAAGGACGACCAAGACCAGGATCCACAGGGCGAAGGAAGCGAAGAAGCGACCGATCGCCTTGCCGCCTTGGTTGTTTGCCGATGCCGGACCTGCCGGTTTTCCTGGGGCGCCAGTCGCGGCTGGAACCAGGAAACGGGAAGTGAGCAGGACGAAGACGGGCAGGGAGGCCAGGGTGATCAGCCAGGAAAAATCGTTCATATAACGCCAGTCGATCCCACCCATGTAGGCCTCCAGCAGATTGAGACCGAAGGCCAGGCCCAGGCTGAGCCAGAAGAGAAGGAAGGTGCGGCTGCGCCAGAGCCCGCGCCAGACACCAGGAATCACGACGCCCAGGATCAGCCAGCAGAGTGGGGCGAAGGCGAAGATCCCGGCCATGAGGTTATCGGAATACATCCAAGGGCGGAAGGTCGGGGCGTAGGAGTTGATGAAGGGGAAGGCGAATCCAGGCGTGGTTTGGAAGGGGGCCCAGAAATTGGTCAGGAAGCCTTGGACGACCGAGCTGAGGGGGGCCTTGTAGGTGGTCAGATCCTCCACGGTCATCTGGTATTTGCTGCCGAAATCTAGCAGGGAACCGAATTTCAGTTTATTGGAGATGAGCACCGGGGCCATGGCGATGAGGGCTGGGATAAGGGCGGTCAAGGTGGTCGGGATCCAGCTGGACTTGCGGCCGGTCGCCCGACGGCGGACGACGAGGAGTTCGCGGTAGAGGGGGATGAGCAAGAGGGTGGAAAGGATGAAGGGAGGTCGGCAGCCGAGGGCCAGGGCCATGCAGAAGGATCCCCAGAAGATGCGGGCTGATGAGAAGAATTCCGCTTGATCAGCAGTGACGGTGTTCCCAGCAGTGGCGGTGTTTTTAGTATTGACAGTGTTTCCGGCGCCGCCATGGTCTCCGACTTTGGCATAGTTTCCAGCGCCGGCATCATTTTTAGCATCGGCATCGTTCCTGGCATCGGCGTCCGCCACTGTCCACATCCGATAACGGCCGAGCTTTGGATCGTAAATCCGCCTCGCCCCCAGCCAAAGCCAGAAGCCCAGAGCCATCAAAGCGGTGGCGCTGGCGGTGGGGATGCAGTAGAAACTGAGGTTGGTCAAAAGGGAGATGATATTGCTTCCGCAGAGCATGGCGATGATGGCCAGAATGGTCTGTCCCAGGCTGATGGAGGGGAAATACCGTTTAAGGAAGCGGATCAGGGCCAGGGTCCCGAACAGCATGGCCGAGGCAAGAAGGAAGAAGGAGGCGGTGATGGAGTTGAGCCAGAGTCCGCCCGGATGCATGCCCGAGGTGAGGAATTGGAAGGGGAGGAAAAGCAGGAGGGCGGGGATGATCCCGAAATAGGAATACCAGTGCCCCTGATAGAAGACGTAGTCCCAGTAGATGGTCGCGCCTTGGGAAAGCAGGTGGTTGCGGGTGGCCACCGAATGCGGGCGTGCCGCTTTGGCCAGAAGGGGGTCCACGGGCAGATCGACCCAAGGCTGGCCTTTCAAGATCGCCTGGGCGGACAGCTGATACTGGTGGAAATTGTAAGTGTAGGAATCGGGCGTCAGATGGTAGACCCCTTCGGTCTGCACCAGGCCGAAAGCCATGGCCGATCCAACGATCAAAGCCAGGCAGGGCAGGAGGATGAACAGGCCGAAAACGGTCCTTTGCCCGCGGGAGGAGGGATTCAAGGGCATCCGATACAGTTCCGACCGTGGCCGCAGGGCGATCAGCAAGAAGAGGAGCAAAAAGAGGAGGCCGACCCGGATGCCGTTGAAGGAGAAGGGGATCTGCGGGTTGACTTGGATGGATTTCAGGGCGATTTGGCTCCCTTTGGGTTCGCTGATCCAGATGCGCAGGGACGATGCCGTGGACGATGCCGGCGAAGGGGAGGGAAGGGTCAGATAGGCGGTCCTGCGGATTTGCGGGCTGAGGTTGAAGGTGTTTCCGTTTATGATGACCGAGTAGGAACCGCGGACCGGGGAGTTGGCGTCATTGAAGCCGGGGGAGTCTATCCCCTCGCTGTTCAGATAGAGGTGTGAGACGACGGTCTTGGGGACAAGGGGGATGTCGATATATGCCTGGGAGGAATCGGTGACGGTCAGGAATGCCTGCGAGGCCGGTTTCAAACCGCTGCCGAGGTGGTGGCCGGAGGCCAGCTGGGCGATGCTGTAAGAGGGAACGGGGAAATTCGAGGAGGAGAAGGCGGTCTTCCAAAAGGAGAGGTTGAAGACGGTCGCCTCGGTCAGAAGCGTCACCACCAAGGCCAGGAGGATATAGGACAAGCTTCGGGGGGTCTTTCCCCGCCGGTGATAAGCCGTGTAAGTCTGTCGTATCCGTTTCTCAGCCACAGACTCATTGTAGCCGAGTGCCTGCCTCTGCGGCTCGTTCGGCCGGGGCCGCTCGCGCCTTTCGGCAGGTGTGACATGTCTGAAGGCGAAATCCGCCAGGAGGTTGCCCCCAAACCTTAAAATAGGGAAGGAAACATGACCATGACATGAGCGCTGATGGCCCGGACGGTTGGATTTTCGATGGGCTTTTCGATGGGCTTTTGCCTGGCACGGCCAGACGGACGACGGAAACTTTGGGACACACGGGAATCGGGTTTAAGGTGAAGCATTTAGATCCACACGACGATCCACATGAGTGGGAGCAGCGGGAGGGTGGCCTGCTGAGCGAAGCCGAAGCCCCGGAAACCGATGCCGACCAGGACGATACGATCAGCCTGACTTCGGTCTCTGACGCCCAAGGGAACGAATGGGAAGCCTTTTCCGTCCCGTCGGACATGGACCGGCGGATCTTCGACGATATCCCCTATAGGGACCAGTTCCCCTTCCCCAGGATCGGATGGCTGGACACGACCGCCGATGACCGGACAGGCAGCGACAGGGCGGCCTTGCTGTGCTTTTTCGCCAGCTACGACGTGGTCATCCCGGTCGGGTACTGCGACGAGGTGGGGCAGATCTACCACACGAACAGCATCTTCCCCGACCCTGCCCATTTGAGCGATCCCGTGGTGCTTTTCGGGAAGGACTCCGAAGGCTATTTCGACATGGCCCGGATCTGCGGCGACAAGCGGGGTTTCGACTATCGGATGAGCCTGCGCAGGGAACATGCCCCCAATCCCGCGTATGACCCCTTCCGTTCCCCGGAGGCATTCCCACAGAGGATTTATGCCTCGCAAGGAGGGATCTTCACCCGCTCCGGCGCGGACGAGCCTTTCGCCTGGACGGCCGGCTGGCTGGAAAGCGACGGGCTTTTCTGTCTGGAACAGACCCTCATTCCTCTGCCGGACCACCTGAAAGACGATCTGCTGTACAGGGACGCCATGACGGTGGCCTTCTTCCTCATCCACATGTATCCCCAAGTCGCCGGCCTGACCCCCCAATTCGGGGTGGGCAATCTGACTACCCGTTTGCGGTTGCGGGCCCCGGTCAATGCCTTCCGGACCATCCATGAGGACGTTGCCGAAGAGAATCAACGGGGCCTGTCCGTCTCGGGGATTGAGGATTATTTCGTCTCTTTGAGCCAGGACGTGGTAGGGGAGAACCTCCGCCCCGGGCTGAAGGCCGTCCACGGGAAAGAGCCGGTGCGGGCCTTTTCCAATCCGGATACCAACCTCATCACCATGATTTGGGATGGTTTGGACCTCCTGTCGGCCATGCAGGCCATTCGGATGGAGACCGCCGTCAACCGGATCCACATGGTCTCCGATTTCGTGGACGCCATGGATACGGCCGGCTATCCAGCCACCGAAGCGAGCCTGAGCCAGGAGCGGATCGCCCGGCTGGATATGGCCTTCCTGACGCATCCGGCCCATGGGGTCCTGATTTCCCTGCCGCCAGCCTATTACTTGAGCGAGGGCGACCTGAACCTGGCCCAGACCCCCATTCCTCAGGATTCCTACCCCTTCGGCCTCACTGCCGCGACAGGGCTGCGGGCCCGGGCTCTTCCCTCCGCCTCACAACTCCCTTGGGTACGTCGCCTGATTGACAGCCCTGATTTTTGGGAGAACCCGGAGAAACCGGAAGAGTCGACCATCGCCGCTTACCAGGAGCTTTATTCCATCGCCGGTCAAGTGGGCAAGGGGTATCTGGCTGATGCCGATGGGATGGATTCCGATCAGGAGAATGAAAACGGGGACAAGGACGAGTATAGGAATGAGGACGGGGACGGCCAGAAGCTGACGCATGAATGGGCTTACCGTCAGGCCCTCAGCGACCTTCTCGCCCATACCCGCATCCCCTTCCGCTACGACGTGAACTTCCGCTCGAACCTGGAATCCGGGTCAGTGGCCATCGCCTTCACTTCGGTCAGCTCCAGCCTGATGCCCACCCGCATTTATGACCCGACTTCAGACCAATGGGTGAACAGCGGGACCAGTTGGAGGGAGCGCAAAAGCACTGGCTACAACCTCTCTTTGGGTTTGATTTTCGCCGCTTACGCCTTCGGCCTCGACCCGGACGTCCAGTCCGTCTCCATCCGGATTGATTCCTTGGGCCTGGATCGGAAGGCGGCCGACGTGAAAGCGAAGGCGGCCGACATCGCCCATGACCTGGCCGAGAATCTGATGGCCGCGGTCCGGCATGTAATCAAAAGCAAGGGGAACGACTTCCTATCCATGAGCGAAGCCTCGGCGGAAGGGGACGCCAAGTCGGCCCCGAAAGACGGGGATCAGCACGGCCCCGTGGATGATATGGCCCCGCATGCGGCCAAATGGCAAGGTCCGGCTATCAATTCGTCTGCATCCAACCAGTCCAATCCCGCCAATCCTACTCATACGGGCCCGTCGCGCCCCGCCCATCAGGTCAGCCAAGAGGAGGTCAACAAGGCCTTTTCCCAGCTCATGGAAGACGTGGACCTGGATTCCATGGAAGAGCACGCCTGGGAGGACAACCAGGCCCAAGCCGCTTCCGGGGATGGCCGGCCAGAGGCCAGCCGGCAGGAGAAAGGGGATCCGGCTCGCGATCATCAAAAGGAAAGGGACGAGGAAGGGACCGAGAATCCGAACGAGGATCAGGACAAAAGATTCGGCGCGCGGTCGGGCGAGACCCTGGATGCGGAATCGGCCTCGGACCCGGATCCAGACGAAGGACCCGGAGAGGAGCAGGAAGCCTTCTTCCCCCTGCGCCTGTTCGACGCCCCGGACCAGCAACAGCCGGAGCCCATCAGCATCGACGCCAGCGAAGACAGTACGGCCGGCCTGACCCCTCTGGTCACCGTCACCTTCACCCGCCAGGAATTCCGCGACGTCCTGCCCTCCATGACTCGGATCGATCCCCGTGAAGTCTACCGGTCATTCGGCGCGACCATGAAGGAGGACGAGGAGGACGGGTCCCTGCAGGAGATCAAGCCGGACTTCGACATCCACGACGACTGTTTCTCCCCTCGTGGAGCCCATGAAGAGCCGGAAATGGCCGACCGGGCCCTGGACCCCGTCGCCGCCAGGGCCATGAACGCCCAGGGGAGCGAAGGCCTGGCCATCCAACGCGAAGACCTGCTGCATTGGGCGGCCGATGAGATCCGCAAGATCGCGGACAACGCCCACATGTCCTCCGCCGCCAAGGCCGAGACCGTCATGTCGTACGTGAACGCCGTGGCCGATCCCGAGCTGAAGGAGAAGGCGGCCCTGGTGACTTCGTCCCTCATCGACGGGGCCCCCGTCCCCGAAATCACCTTCACTTGGGTGGACCGTTTCAACGAAGCCCGAGAGAAATCCAACGACCTTTTCCAGGCCGGCCAGTTCCAGCAGGCGTTCGCCAATCAGGAGAAGGCCGTCAAACAGCTGGACGACCTCTTCCATCAGGAAGGCCTGGTCCCTCGCTATTTCAACTCCTACGCCGACCGGGTGCTTTATAACCGGCTTTTCGCCACCGAAGGAGAGAGGACGGTCCTCATTCCGGATGAACTCTTCGTGGCCCACTGCCGTCTGGCTGACGCCTACATGATGGTGCACCAGCCGGAGAAGGCCGCGGGGCACCTGAATCAGGCAGTCGCTTACGCCCCGACCTACACCTTGGTCCATTTGCGGCAGGCGACGGGCCTGGCCGCGGCTGATGATTGGGAATCCGATTTCGCTGCCGCCGTCAACGCCGTCTCTTTGGCCCAGGACAGGGAGGACGCATCTTTCGGCTACTATCGGATGGCCTTCGCCGCCTGGATGAAGGATGACTTCCGGGTGGCGGCCGCAGCCTATCTGTTGAGCTTGGACATCAGCTCCGTCGTCGCCGACCAGGCTTCGGCCGAGTTGAGGGAGTTGGAAGAACGCTGCTCCTCCCAAGGGGTGGCTTTGCCGACGACCGTCCAGGAGGCGGCGGATGTCTTGTCCGCTACTGAAATACCGGTCTGGCCAAATCCTCAGATACGCGATATCATTCAAAACGCGGCCCGAGTCTGCGTGGAGGACAAGCTTTTCGTCCCCGCCAAGACTTTGCTCATCGCTTGGGCCCGGATGGAGGACCAGGGGCAGCTGTCGGTGAAATCTCAGCAATTGCAGGTTTTGAGGTCTTTGAACGCCTGACAGGTGGATTCTGGAGTCCGCATGGGCATGATGGGAGTGTGTATGACTGCGCAGTCAGAGAATCGACGGCCGGAAGGCGGGTCGGGAAGCGGACGGGCGGTGGACCTGGCCTCCATCATAGATTCCTTGCAAAAGACCGACGCCGACGCCCAGAAGATGGGGAAGATCGACCTGGTCGCCCTCCCGGTCGATCTGGCCGCCCGGCTCTGGGCCAAAGTGGCCTCCTGGGTGGAGGATGACCAGATCGCCTACTACGTCAACGATTCCCCGGTCTCCTCCGACTCGGCCTACGACCAGCGGATGCTGACCCTGCAACGGTTGGAGGCCCAGTTCCCCGCCCTGGACAACCCCCAGTCGCCCACGCATCGGGTCGGGGGCACTTTCTCCAACGATTTCACCGAGGTGAGGCATCCTTCCCGCATGCTTTCCTTGGATGACGTCTTCTCCCTGGAAGAGCTGAAAGACTGGTATCAAAGCCTGGTCCGCGACCTGGATTGGAAGGCGGGCGACCCCTTGCCCATGACGTCGGAAGTGAAGATCGACGGCCTGGCCCTGAACTTGGTCTACCGGCACGGGGTCCTGGAACAAGGCCTGACCCGGGGCGACGGGGTCACGGGGGAAGACATCACCATGAACGTGAGGACCATAGCCGGCATCCCCTCACAGCTGGCTGGTGACCCGGCCGACATCCCCGACTTGGTGGAGATCCGCGGCGAAGTCTTCATGCGTTTCGATGATTTCCGCAAGCTCAACGACCAGGCCCAGGCAGAGGGCAAGCCCACTTTCGCCAACCCCCGCAACGCGGCCGCCGGATCCTTGAGACAGAAGGACCCCCGGATCACCGCTCGCAGAAGGCTCAGCTTCTACGCCCATGGGCTGGGCATTCTGGAATGGGGACCGCAAGCCGCGGTCCGGCATCCGGACATCGAACGACAGTCCCAGGCTTACGACCTTTACCGCACCTGGCGGATCCCCACTTCCCCCCATAATCGTTTGGTCAACTCCTATGTGGAGATCTTGGACATGATCTCCTATTACGGGGACCACCGGTATGACATCGAGCATCCTCTGGATGGGATCGTGGTCAAAGTTGACCAGCTCGCCCTCCAACGCCGACTCGGCGCCACCGCCCGCGCCCCCCGGTGGGCCATAGCCTACAAGTATCCCCCGGAGGAGGTGAACACGGACCTGCTCGACATTCGCGTGCAAGTCGGGCGGACCGGCCGGGTGACTCCGGTCGCCCACCTCAGACCGGTTCAGGTGGCGGGATCCACCGTCGCCCGCACGACTTTGCACAATCCGTCGGAAGTGAAGCATAAGGGGATCCTCATCGGCGACTTGGTGGTCGTACGCAAGGCCGGGGACGTGATCCCCGAGCTGGTGGGCCCTGTGCTGGCCGCCCGCCCGGAAAGGGAAGGCCGGCTCCGCGAATTCGTCATGCCTGACCGTTGCCCTTCCTGCGGGACCGAACTCGCTCCGGAAAAGGAGGGGGACAAGGATTGGCGCTGTCCGAATGTGGAGTCCTGCCCGGCCCAGTTGGCCAACCGGGTCCTTCATCTGGCCTCCCGGCAGGCTTTCGACATCGAGCATCTGGGGGAACAGAGCGCCTTGGCCCTGACCAACCCGGAGAATAACCGGCCTGACTCCGTGGACGAATACCTGCCCGATATCAAGGAGATCCTGATCGAGGAAGGGGAGGAGCCTCCCGTCTACCTGCCGGCGGAAGGCCTGCGTCTGCCTCCTGAACAGAAGCCCGTCGTCCAGTCGGAGGCGGACCTCTTCGCCTTGCGACCGGAAGACCTGCGGTCCGTGCGCACCTGGAGGGAGATCCCCCTAGTGGAGATCAGCGAAAGGACGGATCCCGACACGGGCAAAAAGAAGCGGATCCGCAAGAACCGGGGCGGCTCCGGTCTGTGGACCCAGGTCCCGGCTTTCTTCAACCTCCCGAAGAAGGGGCAAAGCCTGGCCGAGACGCAACCGTCCAAAACCACCCTGGCCATGTTCGAGGAATTCGACAAAGCCCGTCAAGCCGATCTTTGGCGGGTCCTGGTCGCTTTGTCCATCCGGCATGTGGGTGCTCCGACCGCCCGCCTGATCGCCAAGCATTTCAAGACTTTGACCGCCATCTCCCAGGCATCCGAAGAGGAGCTCACCTCGATTGACGCCATCGGGGACGAAATCGCCAAAAGCGTCTATCAGTGGTTCCGCGAAGCCCAAGACCCTTCCAGCTGGCGGGGGCAGATCCTTGCCGCTTGGGCGCAGGCGGGCATCGGCCGGAAGGCGGCCGAGACCGTCACCGATGAACAGACCTTGGCCGGCAAAACGGTGGTGGTCACCGGCACTTTGGAGGATTTCTCTCGCGAATCAGCCAAAGAGGCCATCGAATCCCGGGGAGGCAAGGCGGCCGGGTCGGTCAGCAAGAAGACCTCCTATGTGGTGGTCGGGGCCAACGCCGGATCCAAGGCCAGCAAGGCCGAAGCCTTGGGCATCCCCATGTTGGACGAGGACCAGTTCAAGACCTTGTTGGAGACAGGGCGGTTCGAGGAGTCAACCGCTTCCGCGGAAACCGAATCCGACTCAGCATCCGACTCCCCGCGCCCCACCGAACCAGAAAGGGCGAAGGCATGATCGAATCCCGCATGTCACGACGGGAAAGCAAATTCCGCCAAGCAGTCCACGATGATATGATGACCCGTTTGGGCTCCGTCATCGACCCCGAACTCGGCCGCAGCATCACCGATCTGGGCATGGTCGTGGGCCTGGAGGTCTCCGCCATCGAAGGTCAGCCCATCTACGACGACCTTGGCCCTGAATCCCAGCAAAGGCCTTCTTACAAAGTGACCGTCCACCTGGAGCTGACAGTGCCGGGCTGCCCCTTGAGCGAGACCATCATCGCTGGCATCAAGCAGGCGGCCAGCGATTACCTGCCGGCCCATCTGACCACCCAGACCGTGGTGGACACCATGAGCAAGGAGAAGCTGACCAGCCTGGTGGCCGAATTGCGGGAAGCCAGGCGGAAGAATCCCTTCCACAAGAAAGGGATCAAGACCCGCATCTTCGCCGTCGCCTCAGGCAAAGGAGGGGTGGGCAAATCCGCCGTTTCCGCCAACCTCGCCGCCACCTTCGCCGCCATGGGGTATTCCACGGCCGCCATCGACGCCGATATCTATGGCTTCTCCCTTCCGCGGCTTTTCGGGGTGCATAGTCA